>CAIQRS010000237.1 GCA_903874275.1 uncultured Anaeromyxobacter sp. | reverse complement strand
CGCGCCACCGCCGGGCCGAGCCTGGCCAGCAGGTCGAGGAGACGGAAGCGCATGAGCCGGTTCTCGGTGCGGGCAAGGACGTCGAGCAGGTGACGGACCGTGGAGGGGCCCATGCGCTCGACGAGGGCGGGGACGCCTCCGAACGCCTCGTCCGGGAGGTCGGGCAGGGAGGAGACCAGCGCCTCGACCGCCTCGCGGTCCGACGCCCTCGCCGCGGTGGCCCGGAACGCAGCCGCGGAGGGCCCCTCCCCCGCGCTCCGGCGCTGTACCCGCTCCGCGAGGGCGGTCGCCAACCGGATCCTCCCCGCGGCGAGCAGCCGGAGGTAGCCGGCCTCGAAGCGCCCCAGGATGGCCGGAAGGGAGTCGGGGGAGACGTCCACGCGCTCCGCGAGCTCGAGCAGCCTTTCGGTCGGGTCGCGCTCGAGGTCCGGGTTCCGGAGGGCGAGGCCGACCTTGGCCGCCGCCGGGGAGAGGACCCGACCGGCGCGATCCTCCGGCAGGTCGAGGAAGGATGCCAGCAGCGCGGCCGGGGTCTCCGATTCGCGGAGGGAGTCGATGTCGTCGGTCGTGAAGGCCAGCCGGATGGGAGCCAGCTGCCGCGGAAGCACCCTCGCCGCGGCCGCTCCCATGACCTCGCCGCTCCCCGCCGTCCCCGTCCCTCCGAGCGCCCGGTGCAGCACGGCCGCCGCCTGCGGGGAGAGGACCGCCGCCAGCTCATTCACCAGCCGTGAATGGTCCTCGCCCGGCGATTCGCGGAGCTCGGCGGCCACGGCCCGCACCGCCGCCGCGAGGGCGCCGGGGCCCGAGGCGCCGCCGGCCCCGCCCCTGCCTCCGCCCTCGAGCACCGCGCGGAGGAGCTCGGCGGCGCTCTTGGCCGAAGCGGTCCAGCTCGCCACCTGATCGGCCGGGACGCTGCCGCTCGAGAGGAGCCGGCGGGCCACCCGGCTCGCGAAGGTTCCCACCTCCGCCGCGATGGCCTCCTCGTCGCCCTCGACGAGGGACAGGGAGGAGAAGTCGAGGTCACCGACGCGGATCCGGACCAGCCCCGCCGCGGCCAGCTCCGCGGCGAGCGAGCCGGCGTCACGGGCGCTCCGGGCGTCCACGGCCAGCGCCCGCAGGAAGATCTCCAGCTCCTCCGCGGTCGCGCCCGGGTCGAGGAGGAGCCCCGCCGCCCGGCGCCGCCGCAGGAGCTTCGCGAGCTGCGCCGCGGGTGGGGTGGTGAAACGCCGATCGCTCCAGAACAGGGCGTCCCGCGCCGCAGCGAGCTCGACCGGACCGGTCGCGGCGAGCAGCGCGGAGAGCGTGGAGTGGGCCTTCGAGAGCCCCTCGGCCACGGCCGGGTGGCGTCGCGGATAGGCGGAGAGGGCCCTTCCGGCGACGGCGAGGTCACGGAAGAAATCGGAGAAGAGCGTGTCCGTACGGAAACCTTCCATTGCCCCCCGGACATCTTACGCCGGGTGGAAGGGGTGTCCACGGAACGGCGCGGCGGTGACCGAGCCGGCCAGGAGCGCGCTCCCGCCTCAGAGCGCCGACCGGTTTCGTGGACTTCGTGCTCTCCCCGGAGGAGATCGCCCGGAAGATCCTGAAGATCGTCCACGCGGAGACGGCTGCGAACTAGTGCTCCGCCAGCGCACGTTCGGTCATGGCCAGGATCTCCTCCGCGTACTCCCGCAGCGCCGGGGTCGGGATGCGCCCGGCGCGCCCTGCCTGCTCGAGGAGCCGCGCGAGCCAGCGCTCGGCGTCCCCGCGGATGGCTCCCCCGCGCTCCCGGAAGAACGGGTGGGAGCCGAAGGGCCAGTAGTTGCACGGGCTCACGGCGAGGTGGGTCCGCATCTCGTCGTCGGTGGGGTGGACCCCGGCCCAGGCCAGGACCTCCCTCCGGATCCGGGTGCTGTCGGATCCAAGGTCGTCCACCATCTCCACCGTCATCTGCCCGGGGTGGATGCGGTAGCGCATCACCACCGGCTCGACGTTGCCCACCCGGCCCAGCCGCATCGCCGCCGCCGAGAGCGCCCAGTCCACCCCGAGCCGCAGCCGCTCGTCGAACCGGACCCGGTGGCGCGCCATGCACTCGCGGTCGAAGGTGATGGCTCCGGAGATGACCTCCGACTTGAAGAGGGTCCGGGCGCGGACCACCGCGTCGCCCGTCGCGTAGTGCCACACACTGCCCTCGACCGCATGGCGATCGCAGAAGGTGACGACGGCGCCGCCCACGAGCACCAGGCCAGGATCGCGCTCGAACGCCGGGATCTGGAGCTCCAGCCGCCCGGGCGTGGCCTCGTCGTCGGCGTCGAGGACCGCCAGGTATCGCCCCCGGGCGCGCTCCAGGCCGACGTTGAGCGCAGCGGCCTGCCCCCGGTTCCGTTCGAGCCGGACCACCTGGAAGCGCGGGTCGGCCCGCGCGACCTCCTCGGCCACGGCCGAGGTCCCGTCGGTCGAGCCGTCGTCCACCACGATCACCTCGAGGTCGTCGAGCGTCTGGCCGGCCAGCGAGGAGAGCGCGCTCCCGAGGTGACAGGCGGCCTGGTGTGCCGCCACGAGGGCGGTGACGAGCGGTCGGCGCGAGGCGGTCATCGACGACGACGACGGGTCAGGATCTTCTCCATCCCCATGGCCGGCAGGATCACCAGCGCCACCAGCGCGGCCCGGCCGAGGTCGGCGAGCGCGAGGGGCGCGGTCCCGAAGACCCGGTGCATGAAGGGCGCGTAGACGAAGAGCGCCTGCAATCCCAGGAGGGCCGCCACTCCCGGCAGCACGGCCGGGTTCTCGCGAAGACCGCTCGCGAAGAGCGACCGGTCGAAGGAGCGGGACTCGAGCAGGTAGAACACCTGGAAGAAGATCACGGCGGTGACGGTCAGCGTCTGCGACTCGGCGAGGGCGAGGGGTGGCGCCACCCCGGCGGCCAGCTCGCGGTGCCACTCCCAGAGGAAGAGCCCCACCGCCCCGGCCGTCATGAGCAGTGCCGAGAGCGCGGTCCGGCGCAGGACCAGCCCCGAGAGGATGGGCTCCCCCGCGGGGCGGGGGGGGCGATCCATCACGTCCCGCTCCTTGCCCTCGAAGGCCAGCGGAAGGGCCAGGGTCACGGCGGCGACGAGGTTGATCCAGAGGAGCTGGGTCGGGCGCATCGGAAGGAGGAGCGCCTGCGTCGCCGCGTCGAACGGGAAGGCGAAGACGGCGCAGACGAAGATGAGCGCCAGCCCCAGGTTGGTGGGGAGGACGAAGGCGAGGGCCTTGACCAGGTTGTCGTAGACGCGCCTCCCCTCCTCCACCGCCGCGACGATGGTGGCGAAGTTGTCGTCGGTGAGCACCATGTCGGCCGCCTCCCGGGAGACCGCCGTGCCGGTGATCCCCATGGCCACGCCGATGTCCGCCTGCCGGAGCGCCGGTGCGTCGTTGACGCCGTCCCCGGTCATGGCCACCACCTGGCCGGCCCGCTGCAGCGCGCGGACCAGCCGGAGCTTGTGCTCCGGGGAGACCCGGGCAAAGACGCTGCCCCGCGCGGCCAGGGCTCCCAGGTCCTCGTCCCTGGTGGCGGAGAGCTCGGCGCCCGCGATCGCGACCTCGTCCGCGCCGAGCAGCCCGAGCTGGCGGCCGATGGCCTGGGCCGTTCCCGGATGGTCGCCGGTGATCATCTTCACGCGGATGCCCGCCGCGCGGCACGCCGTCACGGCGGCGATGGCCTCGGGCCGCGGCGGGTCGATCATCCCCACCAGTCCGAGCAGCCGGAGCCCGCCCTCGAGGTCGGCCGGGGAAAGGGCGTCGCCTGCCGCTTCCCAGGGGCGCGCCGCGATCGCCAGCACCCGCATGCCCCGCCCCGCCATCGTCTCGACCTCGGCCAGCACGGCGCGGGCGTCGAGCGCACCGCCACCGGCCAGGGACGAGCAGCGGCGCAGGACCACCTCGGGCGCCCCTTTCACCAGGAGTCTCCGGGTCCCGTCCGGCCACCGGTGCAGCGTGGCCATGAACTGGTGCTCCGACTCGAAGGGCAGGACGTCGAGGCGCGGCGCCTCGCCCCGCAGCGCCTGGGCCTGCATGCCGGCCTTCCCCGCCGCCACCACCAGCGCCGCCTCGGTGGGGTCGCCGGTCACCGCGAACCCGGAGCCGGCCCGCTCGACGTTGGCGTCGTTGCAGAGCGCCCCCGCGCCCATCAGGTCGAGCGCCCCGGCATCCGGCGTCACCGGAAGGCCGCCGGAGAGGAAGCGCCCCCGTGGCGCCCAGCCGTTTCCCTCCACGTCGAGCGCACCGGCGGGCGTCCAGAGCGAGAGCACCGTCATCTCGTTCCGGGTGAGCGTGCCGGTCTTGTCGGAGCAGATGACCGTGGTGGAGCCGAGCGTCTCCACGGCCGGCAGCTTCCGGACGATGGCGTGACGCGCCGCCATGCGCTGGACGCCGATGGCCAGCGCGATGGTGACGATGGCGGGCAGCCCCTCCGGGATGGCGCCGACCGCCAGCGAGATGGAGAAGACCAGCATCTCCCGCAGGGCCTCGCCCATCGGCACGCCCTGCCCCACGCTGCGCCAGGTGCCGACCGCCATCATGACCGCGGTCAGCGCGAGGATCCCGAGGGTGATGGTCTTGCCCACCTGGGCGAGCGCCCGGGTGAGCGGCGTCGCGAGCACGTCGGCCTGGCGCAGGAGCCCCGAGACCTTTCCCAGCTCGGTGCCCTCCCCGGTGGCCACCACCACCCCGATGCCGGTCCCCGACGCGACGAGCGTGCCCGCGAAGGACAGGCAACGACGGTCGCCGAGCTCTGCGTCCTCGGGCGACGCGGCGGTGCCCTTCTCGGCGGGAGTGGATTCCCCGGTGAGCGCGGCCTCCTCCACCCGCAGCCCCTTCACGGCGAGCAGGCGGAGATCGGCCGGGACCTTGTCCCCGGAGGCGAGAGCGACGATGTCGCCGGGGACCAGCTCGGCGAGCGGCACGGCGCGCCGGTCCCCGTCGCGCAGGGCCGTGGCGCCGTCCGGAACGAGGCCAGCCAGCGCCTCGATGGCGCGGCTGGCCCGGAACTCCTGGAAGAATCCGATGAGCGTGTTGACGACCACCACGGCACCCACCACCGCCGCGTCGGTGACCTCTCCGAGCAGGGCGGCCACCGCGGCAGCCGCCAGGAGAACCAGGATGAGCGGGCTGTCCACCTGGCGCCAGAGGATGCGCCAGGCGCCCTCCCCGGCCGCGTGGGCGAGCAGGTTCGGACCGTGCGCGGCCAGCCGGCGTCCCGCCTCGGCGGTGGTCAGCCCTTCCGGGCCGCTCGCCGTCCGGGCCAGGGCCTCGTCGGCAGACAGGGCGTGCCAGTGCGTCTCGATGGCGTCACCCCTCCGTGTGGTGGTCCTTCGCCGGGGAGCTTACCGGACATCGCGGGGCTCGACGCGCCACGTCATGTCGCCGGGCGGAAATCGTACCCGGAAGGGTGGTGTCCGGATGCCGCCCTGACGTAATCTCCCGCCTCGGTCCTTTTCCAACCTCATCCCATTCGCCGGCCCCGCGCCGGTTCGGAGGAAGCGCATGTACGGGACGATCCGGCGTTACAAGCTGTCCAGGCCCAAGGAGTTCAACGACGCGGTGAACGGCTCCTTCATCAACGTCGTCCGGAAGGTCCCCGGCTTCATCTCCTACATCGCCATCGACGAGGGCGACGGCTGGTGGGCGTCGCTCAGCCTGTTCGAGACCCGCGAGGGAATCCTCCAGTCCGACCGGGTCGCCGCCGAGTGGGTGAAGGGCAACGCCGCTGGATTCATCTCCGGGCCGCCGGAGATCACCGCCGGCCCCGTCGTCGTGAAGTAGGCGACAGGGACGACCGTGCTCAACATCCACTCCACCGAGCAACTCCTCAAGGCGATCGCGCTGGCCAGCGCGGCGCTCTCCGTCTTCATCGGCATCTGGTACATCATCCGCCGCCCCCACCTGAACCGCGGCACCAAGTCCATGCTGCTCCTGGGGCTGGGCGCCTTCCCGCTCATCGTGTCCCTCACCGGCAACATCGCCAGCTTCGAGTACACGCTGTCGCGCCCGTTCTGCGGCTCCTGCCACGTGATGGGCCCCTACCTGCGCGACGCCGAGGATCCGAAGTCGAACAGCCTCGCGGCGATGCACAGCAGGAACCACAAGTTCGGCGAGAACAGCTGCTACACCTGCCACGCCGACTACCAGATGTTCGGCGCCATCACCACGAAGCAGAATGGCATGAAGCACCTCTTCAAGTACCTCACCGAGTACGCCAGCACCGGGCCGGACGGCGAGGGTGGCCCGCCCATCCACCTCTACAAGCCGTTCAAGAGCGGGGCCTGCATGCAGTGCCACTCGGCGACCGCCAAGAAGTGGGTGGAGACCCACGCCGACTCGGCCGAGGCCATCCGCTCGGGCGAGATGAACTGCATCGACTGCCACAACGAGGTCCACCCGCTCGCGCTTTCCCGCAGGCCCAAGACCGCGATGGGAGTCGTCCGATGAAGCACGAGATGGCAAAGAAGATGGTCCTCTTCTCGGTGATCGGGACCATCGTCGCCATGATCTTCATGGCCTCGTCGATCGTCTTCCCGCACCCGCTGCTCCTCGTCCTCGCCATGAGCATCGGCCAGGGCATCGCCATCTTCGCGCTGGTGCTCTACCTGCTCGCGGTGGCCCTCGACCTCCAGTCCAGCGGGGAGATGTACATCCCCGTGGAGGAGGCGGCCGCGGTCGAGGCGCCTCCGCCGGCCCAGGGAAGCGGGCCGCCCCCGGCCTAGCGTGCGCCGCGTCCTCGTCACCTTGCTCCTCGCATGGGCCGCCCTTCCGGCCCCGTCGAGGGCGCAGGGGGCAGGGGGCGCCCCGGCCGCCCGTCCGGCGCCGGGTTTCCCCTCGGTCACGCTGGCGGCCCGGAGCATCGGGTCGCGCCGCGGGGATCCCCCGGAGAGGCGGGCGCACGCGGCGCTCCTCGTCCGGCTCACCGACGGCCCGGGCGGATTCATCCTGCAGGGCGGCAAGGAATCCGTTCCGGGCTGGATTCCGGGGCGGGCCCGGGTGGTCGGTTACGTCATCCCCTGCCAGGACCCGGCGATCGAGTTCACCCGCGCCGCGGGGGCGTGGTGGGGCGAGTCCGGCGTCCGCGAGCTTCCCACGCGCCCGATCGCGACCTTCGTCGAGGCAGGGCTCACCGAGGCGCGCATCCGCGCCATCGTGGACGCGCTGAACGAGGAGTTCCGGAGCCGCGACTACCGGCTCGAGGGCGGCCCGAGCTCCAACAGCTTCGTGAGCAGGTTCCTCGAACGGCTGGGGCGCGAGCTCCCGGCCACCGGCGACGCCGACCTCCCCGGCTGGGGTTGGAAGCCGTGAAAGGGCACGGACATGGCTGAAGCCCCACGCCGCAAGATGTGGCTCGACTGGCAGCGCGGCCTGGCCGTGCTCTACATGCTCCAGTGGCACACCTGGGACTCCTGGCGCCACGACTCCGCGGCCTCGGGCGCGGTCCACGACCTCCTCGGCCTCATCGGCGGCTTCGCGGCACCGTCCTTCCTCTACATGGCGGGCATGTCACAGGTCCTCGGCGACGCCGCGCAGGAGCGGAAGGGCGTTCCCGTGGGCGTCCGGTGCCTGGGAGCGATCCGGCGCGCGCTCTGGCTGCTCGGCGTGGCCTACCTGCTCCGGGTGGTCTGGTTCCTGGCCGGCGGGGCCTGGCGGGTGCCGGACGGGTGGCACGGGATCCTGAAGGTGGACGTCCTGAACGTCATCGCCGTCTCGCTTCTCCTGTCGGCCCTCTTCACCGTGGGTGTCAGGCCCCGGCTCCACGCGGTGATCGCGGTGGCGGCCACGGCCGCCGTGGCCCTCCTGGCTCCGGTGGTGGCGGGCTGGCAGCACCCGCCGAGCCGCGCCCTCGACTACCTCTACTCGGAGTGGCCGCGCGGCATCTTCTACCTCTTCCCCTGGGCGGCCTTCTGCTTCGCGGGGAGCGCGCTGGGGCGGCTGGCCATGAAGGAGTCGAGCCCCTTCACATGGATCGGCATCGGGGTGGCGCTGGCGCTCGCCGGCTGGGCCGGCGACAGGCTCCCCACCTTCTACGCCCACCAGGACTACTGGCGCGTCTCTCCCGCCTGGGTGGCCATCCGGCTCGGCGGCGTGGTGGCCACGAGCGGGCTCTTGCAACTCGTCCCGGCCTCGGCCGATCGCTGGCTGGCCTGGCTCCGGCTCATGGGGAAGCACAGCCTGCTCGGCTACTTCCTCTCCATCGAGCTTCCCTACGGCGTGCTCTCCCGCCCCTTCCACAAGCAGCTCGGGACCTACGCGGGGCTCGCCGGCATCCTCGCCATGACGGTCCTCATCTGGGCGGCCTCGGCGGCGGCGGAGCGCTACGACGGCTGGAAGGCGCAGCGCGCGCGCGCAGCCGCATGAGCCGGCTCCGGACGGCGGCGGCCCTGGTCGCGCTCCTGCTGGCCGGCGATGCCCGGGCCGCGCCCGACCGATGGGGGGGGCCGCTGGTCGCCGCGCCCCTGGTCTCGCGCGGGAAGCGGGTCGAGTCGAGCCCGGGGGGCGGCAAGGTGGTGGTGGACGGCGTCTACCGCACCGGCGCCTCGTGGGCCGGGGGGCGCCCCACTCCGGCGAAGCCCTCCTGGGTCGCCATCGACGTGGGAGCCCGCTTCACCCGCATCCTGGTCTCCTGGGCCTCGTCGGGCAACCACGACTACACCGACAGGAAATACGGGGCGCCGGTGGACTACCGCATCGAGACCTCGGCCGATTCCACCGACGGTTCCGACGGGAAGTGGCGCACCGCCGTCACCGTCGCCGGGAACCCGGTCCGGTCGCGGGCCCACGCCGTGGACTTCGCCGGCCAGCGCTGGGTCAGGATGACGGTCACGGGTCTATCGCCCGACGTCTTCGAGTGGGGGCTCTACCTCGACGAGATCGACGTGCACGACCTGTCGCGCGGCGGCAACGACGTCTGGGTCTTCCTCGGCGACAGCATCACCTCCCAGGTCTTCGACCGGGCGCCGTCTCACCAGCCGAGCTTCCCGGAGACCATCGCGCGCCTCCACCCGGGCTTCTACCCGGCGGTGATCGGGGCCGGCTTCGGGAGCCTGCACCACGCCGACGCGGTGCGGCGCATCGACGAGGTCCTGGCGCTGAACCCCGACGCGAAGGTGATCGCCCTGGCCTTCGGCTCCAACGACTGGGACCCGGTGGCCTTCCGGGCCGACCTCCTCGAGGTGATCCGCAAGGTGCGCGCCGCCGGGCGCATCCCGGTGGTGGCGCGCATCCCCTTCCGGGCCGACAGCCCGGTGGACTACCCGGCCCGGCTCAACGCGGTGGCGGACGAGGTGACGGTCTCGCTGGGCCTGCTCCCCGGTCCCGACCTTCACGGGTGGTTCAAGGCCAACCGGGCGCGCCTCACCGACGGGCTCCATCCCGACGCCGAGGGATCGCGGGAGATGATCCGCCGCTGGGCCGAGGCCGTGGCGCCGCTCTACCCGTGATGGGACGTCATGACCGAACGCGAAGTGAAGGAGGTCGTCACCCCGGTGGTCGCCAGCGACGGCGCCGGGGTGCGGCTCAAGCGCAGCATCGCCACCCGGACCCTCGATCACCTGGATCCGTTCTTCCTCTTCGACCACTTCGGCTCGGAGAACGCCGCCGACTACATCGCCGGCTTCCCGATGCACCCGCACCGCGGCATCGAGACCATCACCTACATGCTCGACGGCAGCGTCTCCCACAAGGACAGCATGGGCAACTCGGGCGTCATCGGCGCCGGCGACGTCCAGTGGATGACCGCGGGCAGCGGCATCCTGCACGAGGAGATGCCCCGGGTCGGACCGCGGCGGCTCGACGGCTTCCAGGTCTGGGTGAACCTGCCCCGCAAGCTCAAGATGACCGCTCCGCGCTACCAGGACGTCCCGTCGGCGCGCATCCCCGAGGTGGCGCGGCCGGACGGGGCGCGGGTCCGCGTGATCGCCGGCGACGTGGACGGCACCACCGGGGCGGTCCGCGAGATCTTCGCCGGCCCCACCTACCTCGACGTCGCGCTGCCGGCCGGAGCCAGCTTCGAGCAGCCCGTTCCCCGCGGGCACACCGCCCTCCTCTACGTCTTCCAGGGCGAGGTCGCGGTGGGCGGAGAGGCTTCCGGTGCGGCGGCCGCCATCCCCGCCCCGCGCCTCGTCATCCTCGGCGACGGAGACGTGGTCCGCGTCCGCGCCCCGGCCGGGCCGGCCCGCTTCCTGCTCCTCTCGGCGCAGCCGCTCCAGGAGCCTGCGGTCCGCTGGGGCCCCTTCGTCATGAACACCCAGGACGAGATCGCCCTGGCCCTGCAGGAGCTCCGGGACGGGACCTTCATCAAGAGGTGAGGCTACCGGGCGGCCGGCAGCTCGATGCGGAAGGTGGTCCCCTCCCCCGGGACGCTGTCCACGGTGATGGTTCCACCGTGCGCGGTGATGATCGAGTGGCAGATGGGAAGTCCGAGGCCCGTCCCCTCCCCGACCCCTCGCGTGGTGAAGAACGGGTCGAACACCCTTCCCATCACCTCCGGCTCCATCCCCACCCCGTTGTCCCTCACCTCGAGGCGCGCCCGGCCCTCCTCGCCGGAACCGAGCCGGACGATGACGCGCCCCGACCTGCCGGGCGGGATCGCCTTCGCGGCGTTGGCGATCAGGTTGATGAGGACCTGGGCCAGCTGGCCGGCCGAGGCCTCGACGTCGGGCGGGCCGTCGTTCTCCACCACGATGGCGGCGCTTCGTGGAACCGAGGCAGGGAGCCATCGCATGGCCTCGTCCACGACGTCGGCGAGGCAGACGCGTCCCCTCTGCACGTCCCGGCGGCCGAGGAGCGTCAGGTCCTTCACGATCCGGGCGATCCGCTCGGTGCCGGCCTGCGCGTCCCCGAGGATCTCCTGGAGTTCCCGCAGCCATGCCGCGAGACGATCCGGGGCCACGGCCCCTGCACCGGCCAGCCTGGCCTGGAGGTCCCGCACGCTCTCGATGGCCGTTCCCTGGGCTCCCATGGCTCCGGCGAGCGGGTTGTTCACCTCGTGCGCGACCCCCGCCACCAGGGTCCCCAGGGCGGCGAGCCGCGATGCCGTGGCGAGCTTCTCCTCCAGGGCTCGCCGCTCGGTGAGGTCGATGAACGAGGCGACGTAGTGGGTGGTCGAGCCTCCCGGGCTCCGCACGGCCTTGATGGTGAGCCACTCCAGGTAGACCTCGCCGTTCTTCCGGCGGTTCAAGATCTCCCCCTGCCACCCGTGCTCCTCGAGCAGGCTCCGCCACATGGCCTGGAAGAACTCGGGGGGATGGCGCCCGGAGTTCAGGAACTTCATGTCCCTGCCCCTGACCTCGTCGGCCTCGTACCCGGTCACCCGCGTGAAGGCGGGATTCACCGAGACGGCCCTCGCTTCCGGGTCGGTCACGACGATCGCGGAGCCGCTGTTCTCGAAGACCTTGTCGGCGAGGAGCAGGCGCGCCTGGCTCAGCCGCTCCTGGGTGACGTCCTGCACCACCTCGAGACGCGCGTCGGTCTCGCCGGAACTCGCCGGGGAGGAGCGGACCACGACGTCGATCGCGGAGCCGTCCCTGCGGACGTGGCGGCACTCGTGGATCTCCCGGAGGGCGTGCCCGGCCACCGCTCCCGGCCCGTCGCCGGGAGGGAGGAGGTCGGGCAGCCGCATGCGCAGGAAGTCGGGGCGCGTCCATCCGTAGTGCGCGACCGCCCGGTCGTTCACCATCAGGAAGCGAAGGCTGACCGCCTCGTAGACCCACATGGGAAGCGGGCTCTCGTCGAACAGCCGCTGGTAGCGCTCCTCGCTGGCTCGCAGCGCCTCGCTCTTCCGCTCGATGATCGCCGCTCGCCCGGTCGTCGCCAGCATCAGCACCTGGAAGAGCGCCGCGAAGATCAGCCCCACCACTCCCACCGCCCAGGCCGCCCAGGGCCGGTGCGCCTGGCGGTGCCCCTCGGTGATCGCGACGGAGAGGATCCACTCCCGATCTCCGGCGCGCAGGGGCGTGGACCAGGTGCTGCCCGCCCGTCCGGCGCGACGCGCCCCCGCGTCCCAGGACGCCGACCGGTGGAGCAGGCCGTGACCGTCCGGCGCCCGGGGATCCGTCAGCTCGAACGCCAGGCCCGCGGGGACGCTCCCCTGGGTTGCGATCTCGACCATCTCGTCCAGCTTGATCACCGCCACGGCGAAGCCGGCGATGCGGGGCACCTCGGGGGTTTCCTGCGCGGGCACGGTGGAGACGGGCAGCAGCTCGAGCACTCCCGCCCGCTCCCGCTGCTCCTGCACCAGCCGGACGGGCGCGGTCACCGCCATGTCGCCCGACGCCCCTGCCTGCTCGATGGCCGTTCGCCGGACCGGCTCGGACAGGATGTCGAAGCCCACCGCCGGGTGGTTCCCGGCCAGCGGCACGATGTAGCGCACCGCCACGTACCCGGACCGCGTCCCGGCCCGCACCAGACGGCGCTCCGCGTCCCGCTCGGTGATCTGGTAGGCGCCGAGCGGAGAGAGCCGGCCCATGGCTTCCTCGAATCCGGGGCGCTGGGCGTCGTCGAGCCGGTCGTTGAAGCTCAGGGCGAAGATGTCGCGGTTCTCGCGGAGGGTGAGCCGGGTGAACTGCTCGAACTGGGCGAAGGTGACGCCGGGTGTGGCCTCCATGAAGTTCCGGAGGGACGCCAGCACCTCGCGGTGGGTGATCAGCCGGTCCCCGATGCGGCGTGCGACGGCCGCGCCGTCGTCGTGCAACTGGGCCCGCTCCGCGTCGGCCTCCCAGCGGGCCGCGCTCTGGAAGGCCAGCACCACCAGCCCCAGGGCGACCAGCACGGGGCCGACGATCCGCTGGCGCCGTTCGAGCCAGAGCCGGTCCGCCCGGCCGAGGAAGCAGAGGCTGAGCGGCGCGAAGACCAGCACCCCGAGGGCGTCGCCGACGTACCAGTTCCACCAGGTGAAGAGGAACTCGGCCCGGTCGATGACGCCGGCGGCGAGGAGCCCTGGGGCGCTCACCGAGGCCGACACCAGGCAGGCGAGCACGCCTCCGAGGAGCAGGAAGGAGAAGGCGTCCTGCTCGCGCTCCATCTCCTTCCAGGCAGAACCCTGCCAGCGCATCACCAGGACCCTGCCGGCCGCGGCCTGGGCGCTCGCGCCGGTGGCGATCAGCGCCGCCAGGGCCGCCGTTTCCGGGGTGAGCGTCCCGCCCAGCGCCGCGTGCGACAGGTTCAGGATGGCGGAGCCCAGCCAGATCCCGGGGAGGGATCGCCAGCCGAGGTGAAGCAGGCAGGCGAGCGCCAGGCCGGCGGCCGGGAAGACCGGGCTCGCATAGCCTGGCGGGATGGCCAGGGTGAGGCCGAGGATCCCCAGAGCGAGGTAGCCCACCGCGACCGAGATGACGACACGACGGTTCGATGGCGGGGAGCACATGCGGGCCGGGATCCATGATGCGCCCGCCGAGCATCTGAGGAAAGGACGGAGACCTGCTCCCTGGCGGGTCGATGCGCCGCTTGCCCTCCCTGTGTGCTCCGGTAGGATTCAGGCTTCCGGACTGGAGTGACCGCATGTTCGCCTGGGATCCCGCCCTCGCCATCGACATCCCCGAGATCGACGCCCAGCACAGGGCGCTCTTCGACCAGGCGGCCCGGTTCGACGCGGCGGTCCGCTCGGGCCAGTCCGCCCGGGAGGTCGCGGAACTCTTCGCGTTCCTCTCCCGCTACGCCCAGGAGCACTTCGCCGCTGAGGAGCGGCTCATGCTCGAGGCCGGCTACCCGCGCCTGCCCAGCCACGCGCTGGAGCACGCCGAGTTCCGGCGCAGGCTGACCACGCTGGTACCGCACTGGGAGTCCGAGGGGGACTCCTCGTCGCTCCTCATGGCCGTCTCCGGATTCCTGGTGCGCTGGCTCCGGGAGCACATCGGCACGAGCGACCGCGCCATCGGCGCGTACCTCCGGGCGCGGGGCACTCCACCGCCGACGTGAGCATCGGCCTCGAGCAACTCGCAGATCCTTGCTGGGGCGCGCCCCCGGGGTCGGGTCGCGAGGACTCTCGGGTCGGGGGCACTCATTGTTGACGTGATGTGAACCTCCCCGAATGGGGAGCAACTTCAAGCAGGGAGCCTCCCGGCGCGCCGCAGGTGCGGGGTGGGCTCCGACCCTCGCGTTTCCGTGGCCGGAGCGGCGGCCGGACCGGGCGCACGAGCCATCCGGCGGCCGTCATTCGACGATCGAGCCTTATGTTCACTTTCCGTCCTACTGGCGCGGTTCTTGCTGAATTCCTCTGCTGGAAAGACTCTCCAGGAGGCGGCATGTCCCAGAAGCGATCGACCCGGTCCGGACCCGCAGATGCGGGGCTCGGCGGGATGTTCAAGAGTCTCGGCGGGTTCCTCGAGCTCCTCTCGGATCTGGCCGAAAAGGGCGACGGCGAGTTCTCGAAGTCCGGGGAGATCGGCAGCGACAAGAAGGGCATGAAGGCCGTCTACGGCTTCTCCGTCCGCGTCGGCGGCGGCGGAAAGCCGCTCATCGAGAACTTCGGAAACGTGAAGTCCGACCGCGACGGCTCGCCCGTCGTGGAGGAGGCGCGCGAGCCGATGGTGGACGTCTTCGACGAGTCGGACCACCTGCTGATCGTGGCGGAGCTGCCCGGCGTCTCCGAGAAGGACATCGCCTTCGAGGTGAAGGGGGACATCCTGCACCTCTCGGCGGCGCACGGCGACCGGAAGTACCAGAAGGAACTGCTGCTTCCCTCCGCGGTGAAGGAGAAGGGCGCCTCGTCCTCCTATCGCCACGGCGTGTACGAACTCAAGCTTCCGAAATCCCCCTAGCGCATCTGGCGAGCCGTGATGGACCCCACCCGTCCACCGTCCTCGGTGGTCTACCTCTACGGAATCGTCCCAGCCGGCCAGGCCGTGCCCGGCCGCGACGGCTTCGTCGCGGGGGACGTGGCGCTCCAGGACGTGATGGCGATCGCCGACCTCCTTCCCGCCGGGGAGTTCACCGGCGCAGCGCTCGAGGCGCGCCTCCAGGACATGGAGTGGGTGACGGCCCAGGCCCGCCGGCACACCACGGTGCTCGAAAGCGCCATGGAACACGGCCCGGTCGTCCCGGCCCGGCTCTGCACCCTCTTCAGCAGCCCCGCGGCGCTGCGCGACTTCCTCGTGGGGAGTGCGGACGGGCTACGGGAGACCCTGGAGCGGCTCCGGGGTCGCCGGGAGTGGAGCCTCAAGATCTACTGCGACGAGGCTCGCCTCCGGGAAGCCTGCGCCGCGGAGAGCACGGCAGGGGAGCCCGGTGGGCAGCCGGCCGAGGGCGGCAGCGCGGGCATGAACTGGATGCTCAAGAAGCGGCGGGACGCGCTCCTCGAGGATCGGGTGATCGAGCGCTCCGAGCAGGTGGCATGCTCGGTCTTCGATGAGATGGCCAGCCTCGTCGAGGACATCCGGGCACGTCCCGTCTTGACGGAGGCCGCCAGCGGGGTCGCCGAGCCCATGATCCTGAACGCCGCCCTGCTCGTCTCCATCGAGGGAGAGCAGGCGATGCAGGCCGCCGTGGAGGAGTGGGCCGCCGAGCTCGAGGGCGACGGGTACCGGCTGGCGCTCTCCGGTCCGTGGCCCTCGTTCACCTTCTGCGAACCGGAGCAGGCCGACGGGGACGCGGCGCTGGACGAGTTCGAGGTCGGGAGCCCGGGATGATCGGTCCCCTCCTCCTCCACGTGGCGGTGCCGGCCGACGAGGCGCCCGGGGCCCTGGGGCGCGCGATCGGCGCCCGCTGCGTTGCCCACGGTCGCCTGGCGGCGATCCTGGGACCGGTGCGGCAGGAGTCCACGACCCGCGCCGCGCTCCGGCACGCCCGCATCGTGGCGCACGCGCTCGATGCGTGCACCTCCGTCGTCCCGTTCCGCGCCGGCATCGAGGTGGCATCCGAGCAGGAGGCCCTCGAGCTCCTCGCCGGGAACCGGGAGGAGCTGTCCACCCGTCTCAGGGACCTGGCCGGCCACGTCGAGATGGGGTTGAAGGTCCGGATTCCTGGCCTGGGAAGGCCCATCGAGGGAAGCCTCGCGTCCGCCCTCGTGCGGATCCGCGCGCTGGCGTCCAGGACCGTGCAACCCCAGGAGCGGCGGAAGAGCCTTCCCGGCGCGACCGTCCTCGAGGCCTGCTACCTCGTCCCCCGTTCCCGGATCGAGCCGTTCTGGTCGGAGGTCGCCGCCCTGCGCGCCGAGACGGGCCTGCGCGTCCTCGGCACGGGCCCCTGGGCCCCCTACAGCTTCTGCGACCTGTCGCTCCGCGCCACATCGCGTGCGCCCTCCGGGGCGCCCCCGCTCGAAAGGAGTCTCTCGTGATCCTCCAGGCCCCTGGCCACCGCCGCTTCACCATCCTCGTCGCCGAGACCGACGCGCGCGCGCGCGCGGCGCTCGACTCCGGCCTGCGCGACGACGGCCACTGCGTGATCGTGGCCTCCACCGGGCGCCAGCTCCTCGACATGGCCACGGGGAGCGATCCGGACCTCGTCCTGCTCGACCTGGGGAGCAGCGACACCGAGGGGCTGGCGACGCTCCGTGCGCTGCGGTCCCTGGGCGAGAAGGCCCCCGTCATCCTGCTCACCGGAAGCGCGACGCTCCAGGGAGCCCGCGAGGCGATGGGGCTCGGCGCCTGGGACTACATCGCCAAGCCCGTCGCGCTCGACTTCGTGATGTCGGTGATCCAGGAGGCGCTCGAGTGCACCCCGAAGACGGCGCGGGAAGCCGTGTGCGCTCCCTGATCTACATTCCCATCATCCACTCCGAAACCGATCTCGGGTCGGTCGGTGGAGCGGTTCGCGAGCGGTACCAGGAGGCCTTTGGAAGGATGGCCTGGGAGCGGCGCTTCTCCTCGGTGGACGCGATGTGGGAAGGCATCACCCGGAAGCTCCTCGCGCTCCCCCTCGACTGGCGGCGAACCCGGCTCTACCAGGACGGCCTCCCGGTCTGCGGCCACGAGGCCGAGATCGTCCGTGACCTGGCCCGGCAGGGCAGCCGGAACCACCAGATCCTCCTCGAGGCGATGACGCGCGGTGCGACGCTCATGGGGACCGAGAGCGCGCCGCTGATCGTGGCCGAGTACCGGCGCGTCCAGAAGCTCGTCGAGGCCTCGCGGCTCCTGGAGTCGGAGTCGGACACCCTGGCGCTCGAGCTGCGCGCCGAGGGGGAACGTCTCCTCCAGGATCGGGACGCCTTCATGGCCGGCCGGATCGAGTCCACGCTCCTGGAAGGCGAGACCGGCCTGCTCTTCGTGGGCCTCCTGCACCGGGTGGACGAGCTCCTCGGCGATGGGTTCGAGGTCCGTCACGTGATCCACAGCCTGCCCTTCGGAGCCGACCCGCGTCGGCGCCAGGAAGATCGGGGAAGCGATGGCCGCTGAGACGAGGAAGCGGGAAGCGACGGTCGGATCACACTCCTTCCGCGTCACGGAAGCGCTGGGCAAGGACGTGGGCCGGGGCATCGCCCGCCTCGACCCGAGGGACCTGGCCGCCATCGGCGCCGAGGTGGGCGACATCGTCTCGATCTCCGGCGAGCGCGGGGCCGTCGCCAAGGCCATGCCGGCCTACGCCGACGCCCGCGGCAAGAAGCTCGTCCAGATCGACGGGATCATCCGCGGCAACGCCAAGGCGGCCATCGACGGGCGCGTGACGGTCGCCCGGGTCGAGCACTCCCCGGCGGCCCGGATCGCGCTCCGCTCGGTCGGGGAGGCGAGGGTTCCCGATCGCGCCTCCGACTCCCGGTACGTGGGGAGGCTGCTCGAGGGGCTCCCGGTCCAGGTGGGGGACAGGGTGCGGGCCACGCTCTTCGGCTCGCGCTTCCAGGACTTCGAGGTGGTGGCCACGACGCCGCGGACCGGGTGCGTCGTCGTCCATCCCCAGACCCAGATCACCATCGAGGCCGACGCCCGCAAGGGAGCCGAGAAGGGTGGGATCTCCTACGAGGACGTGGGCGGCCTGAAGAAGGAGATCCGGCGGGTCCGCGAGATGATCGAGCTCCCGCTGCGCCATCCCCAGCTCTTCGAGCGGCTCGGCATCGACGCCCCCAAGGGCGTGCTGCTCCACGGCCCCCCGGGCACCGGGAAGACCCTGCTGGCCCGCGCCGTGGCGCACGAGACCGAGGCCTCCTTCATCACGGTGAGCGGCCCCGAGGTGATCCACAAGTTCTACGGGGAGAGCGAGGCCAAGCTCCGCGGGATCTTCGAGCAGGCGCGCAAGAGCGCTCCCTGCATCATCTTCATCGACGAGATCGACGCCATCGCCCCCAAGCGCGAGAACGTGCAGGGCGAGGTGGAGAAGCGGGTGGTGGCCCAGCTCCTCGCCCTCATGGACGGCCTGGCCTCGCGCGGCCAGATCATCGTCATCGCCGCCACCAACCTGCCCAACCTGCTCGACCCGGCCCTGCGCCGGCCCGGCAGGTTCGACCGGGAGATCGAGATCGGGATCCCCGACGCCGGGGCGCGGCGCGGGATCCTCGAGATCCACACCCGCGGCATGCCGCTCACCGAGGACGTGGACCTGGACCGGCTCGCCGCCATCACCCACGGCTTCGTGGGCGCCGACCTGGAGGCCCTGTGCCGCGAGGCGGCCATGACCACGCTGCGCGGGGTGATGCCGGAGCTCGACCTGGCCAGCCAGGAGATCCCCTACGAAGTGCTCACCTCCCTCCAGGTCAGCATGGCCCACTTCGTCTCGGCCCTCTCGGAGATCGAGCCCTCGGCGGTTCGCGAGGTCTTCGTCGAGGTCCCCGACGTCCGATGGGACCAGGTGGGCGGGCTCGAGTCGGTGAAGCGGGAGCTCCGAGAGGCCGTGGAGTGGCCGTTGCAGCACGCCGCGCTCCTCGAGCACGCCGGGGTCTCCCCCGCCAAGGGGATCCTCCTCCACGGCCCCCCGGGCACCGGCAAGACGCTGCTCGCCAAGGCGGTGGCCTCGCAGAGCGGGGTGAACTTCATCTCGGTGAAGGGCCCTGCCCTCCTCTCCAAGTTCGTGGGCGAGAGCGAGCGGGGGATCCGCGAGGTCTTCAAGAAGGCCCGCCAGGCCGCCCCCTGCATCATCTTCTTCGACGAGATCGACGCGCTGGCGCCGGTGCGCGGCTCGGGCGGCTCGGACTCCAACGTCTCCCAGCGGGTCATCAGCCAGCTGCTCACCGAGATGGACGGCGTGGAGGAGCTGAAGGGCGTCCTGGTGGTGGCGGCCACCAACCGGAAGGACATCCTCGACCCGGCGCTGCTCCGCCCCGGACGTTTCGACCTGATCCTGGAGGTGCCGACGCCCGACGCGGACGGGCGCGCCCAGATCTTCGCGGTGCACCTGGCCGGCAAGCCGCTCGCCCCCGGCGTGGACGTGGCGACGCTGGTGCGCCGGGCCGATGGCTTCACGGGCGCCGAGATCGAGACGGCGTGCGACCGGGGAGCCCTCCTGGCCGTGCGCGAGTTCATCGACCGCAAGGGAGGGCCGGGCGACCCCGCCAGCCTCCGCATCAGCGCGCTGCACCTCGACACCGCCGTCGACGAGGTCGTTCGCGCACGCGCGGCCGCCCTTCGCGACCCGAACAGGGGGAGCTGAGCGAGAGATGATCTGCGTCCTCGGACAGGAATTCCGGGAACTGGCCCTGGCCCTGCTCTCCGTCTCGCGGCGGTGCGAGGCCATCGGCTCGCGCCTCTGCTTCGTCGGCTCGGAGGCCCGGCTCGAGAAGGCGCGCCGCGTCGCGCGCGATCTCGACCCGAGGGGGCTCCAGGGGCTCTGCTTCCGTCCCTTCCCCGCAGCCGCGGGGCCGGTCTCGGAGGCGGGATGGACGGCGGCCGTCGACGCGGTCCTGGCCGCGATCCGCCCGAGCGACGACGAGCCGAGGCGGACGGTGGCGTGGGTCGATGCCCCGGTCCCGGAGGGAGGGGACGGGACGCCGGTGCGCGCGCTGGCGCGCGCCGTGCAGTCCGCCCCGGGCCCCCACGCCGTCCTGATCGCCTGGGAGCTGGGGAGCCTGAGCGCCCTGTCGCGGAGCGCGCTCCTCGAGAGCTGCGGCACGGTGCTGAGCGCCCGGTTGCTCATCCCCGACTGTCCCCGGTGGTTCCTCCAGGCCCAGGGGGTCGAGCACGTCGCCGAGCTGGGCGTCCTTTCGGGCAGCGGCCCGGAGAAGCAGGCGACCCTGGGCCAGCTCGGGGCCATCATCGCCCACGAGCTCGGCAATCCGCTCTCCATCATCAGCTCGAGCCTCCAGTACCTCCACGAGCGCCTGGTCCGGACGCACGACGAGGCCAGCGAGTTCGCGAGCGCGGCGCTCTCCAACGTCGAGCGCATCCAGGGGCTCCTCCGCAGGATGCTCGATGCCGGCGCGCCCGGGAAGGCGCTCTTCGAGCGCGCCAGCCTGAACGAGATCGTCCCCGATCTCCTGCGACTCACCGCCTCGGAGTGCGAGCGGCGCGCGGTCGCCGTCGACGTCTCGTTCGACCCGCGCATCCCCGTCGCATGGGTGGACTCCCAGGGGCTGAAGCAGATCGTGCTGAACCTCATGATGAACGGCCTGGACGCGCTGGACGGTCGCGGCGGAAGGCTGTCTCTCCGCACCCGCCTCTCGGACCTGGGCGACGAGATGATCCTCGAGCTCGAGAACGACGGCCCCTCGATCCAGCCGGACGTGCTGCCCCACCTGTTCCGGCCGTTCCACAGCACCAAGGTGGGCGGCACGGGGCTCGGGCTCTACCTCTCCCGCCAGATCGCGCGGGACCACGGCGGTGAGCTCGACGCCGACAACCTCACGGACGGCGGCGTCCGGTTCACGCTGAAGCTGCCCGTCGAACGACGGAGGGGAGGCTGACGTGGCGCACATCCTGATCGTCGACGACGAGCGCGACCTCGGGACGCTGGTGGCAACGCTCCTGGCCGAGCGTGGTCACACCTCGCGGTGGGTCGGCTCGGGCGCCGAGGCCATGAACGCCCTGGGCGATCGCCGGCCCGACCTGGTCCTCCTCGACCTGCACCTCGGCGCCATGGACGGCATGGAGGTGCTCCGCCGCATGCGCCCCGCCGCGCCGGGCATGCCGATCGTCATGTTCACCGGCCACGGGACGGTGGCGGTCGCCGTGGAGGCGATGAAGCACGGCGCGACCGACTTCGTGGTGAAGCCCTTCGACAACCGAACCCTCCTCGGCACGGTCGAGGCCCTCCTGACCATGCAGCGGGGAGACGGCGCCGGCTCCCCGCTCCTCCTCGGCGACAGCCCGGCCTTCCGGCAGGCGATGGAGCGTGCGCTCCGCTTCGCGGTCCCGGACATCAACGTGCTGCTCCTCGGAGAGACCGGCACGGGCAAGGAACTGTTCGCCAGGGCCATCCACGCCGCGAGCAAGCGCAGGAGGGGTCCCTTCGTGGCGGTGGACTGCTCGGTGATGCCCGAGGGGCTCATCGAGAGCGAGCTCTTCGGCCACGAGCGAGGGGCATACACCGGCGCCACCAGCGCCCGGCAGGGGCACCTCGAGGCGGCGCAGGGAGGCACCCTCTTCCTCGACGAGATCGGGAACTGGCCGCTCGACTTCCAGGCCAAGCTCCTGCGCGTCCTCCAGGCCCGGAAGATGGAACGGGTGGGAGGGCGCGACACGGTGGCCCTCGACGTCCGGGTGGTCTCGGCCACCAACGTGGACCTCACCGAGGCCATCCGGGTGGGGCGCTTCCGCCAGGACCTCTACTACCGGCTCCAGGAGATCACCGTCACCCTGCCTCCGCTGCGGGAGCGCGGGGGGGACGTCAGCCGGATCGCCCGGCACTTCGTGACCTCCTACGCGGCCCGCTTTGGCGTCCCGGTCACCGGGATCTCCGAGGAGGCGCTGCTGCTGCTCGAGGCCCACACCTGGCCCGGGAACGTGCGGGAGCTCGAGAACGTCGTGAAGGGCGCGGTCGTCCTGGCCAGGGACGTCGTGCAGCCGGAGCACCTCCCTCCCGAGCTGCGCCGGACCGCACCGGTGCGGCTCCACGTGGTCGCCGAGGCGCCCGAGGCCATTCCCGTCTCCGACGACGGCCGCCTCCACGTCCAGATCGAGATGGGAATCCGGGCCGCCCACATCGACCTCAAGGCAATGGGCGCGGAGGCCATGGAGAAGATGGAGCGGTCCCTTCTCGCCACGCTCCTCCAGGACCGGAGGATGAGCCGGACCCGGATGGCGAGGGTCCTGGGAGTGGATCCGAAGACCCTTCGCAGCAAGCTCCGCCGCTACGGACTGGAGGAGGCCCTTGAACTCGAGGAATGAGAGCCTCCTGGCCGGCCGCATCCTGGTCGTGGACGACCAGGAGAACCTCTGCTGGGTGCTGGCCCGGGTCCTCTCGGAACGAGGTCACGTGGTCCGGACCGCGCTCAACGTCGCCCAGGCCCTCCGGGTGGCCTCGACGTTCGACTGCCAGGTCGCCATCGTGGACTACCGGCTCCCCGACGGCAGCGGCACCGCCCTCATCGAGCGGCTCCGCATCCACCTCCCCGGGCTCCGGGCGATCCTCATGACCTCCTATGGCAGCGTGGCGCTCCGCGACCAGGTGCGCTCCCAGGCGCTCCACGCCTACTTCGACAAGCCCTTCGTGAACTCCCAGATGATCGACTCGGTCGAGGCGGCGCTCCTGGCGTGGGTGGCGGCATGACGGCCTCCCTCCACGTGACCCTCGGTGCACCGACAGGAACCGGCTCCCTGGCCGGCGGGCGCTCCGCATGGGAGGCCACTCCCTCCCGGATCGGGTCCCTCCTTCCGCCGCGCCACGGTGGATGCGAAACCCCTGTGGATCCAGCATGCGGTCCTGGCCTGGCGGCCTGGAGCGCTGGCGCGGAGCGTGGCACGGCCGATGCTCTTGTTCCAGGGAGAGTTCGCAATCGAGCGACTCGAACAGGAAGTTGGAGGTTTTATGGCGAAGGTCATGAAGTCGACGGACTCGTCGAGCCTCGCAGAAGTGGTGGACCGGATCCTGGACAAGGGCATCGTGATCGACGCCTGGGCGAAGGTCTCGCTGGTCGGCATCGAGCTGCTCTCGGTCGAGGCGCGCGTCGTGATCGCGTCGGTCGAGACCTACCTCAAGTACGCCGAGGCGATCGGCCTGACCGCCACCGCCGCCGCGCCCGCCGCCTAGGCGAGCCCGAGGTTGGTTCCACTCTCCGGGCCCGCTCGCTGCGCGCCCGGGGGGTGTCGCCATGTCCGCCACCCAGCAGGAAGGAACGAGGAACCTCGCCATGAAGACCCAGTTCACCAGCTTCACCCCGGAGGCCATGCTGGCCCTCGGCAACGAGATCGCGGCGAGCTTCCAGAACTGCGCGGCCAGCATCAAGAGCTGCAACGAGTTCACGGAGGGCATTCGCGCCGAGACGGCCGCCATGCTCGGCAAGCTCCAGGAGGAGCGCCGTGAGCGGGCGGCCGAGGAGGCCGACGCCCGCAAGGTGTTCGCGAGCGAGCTGCGTTCCGCGGTCCGGGCGCTGCTCGACCGGGCCGAGCTCACCCGGGAGACGCTGGCGTCGGACATCCACGCCGCCAGCGCCGCATTCCGGAAGTCTCGGCCTCGCCAGGCCCCGGCCGCCAGCGGGCCGCGGGCGGTCCAGACCCCGGCCGCCAGCCGGCCGCGGGCGGTGCAGACCCGTCGTCCCGCGCATTCGAGGAAGCATTGAGGAAGAGCATCTCGTAGCGAGCGGTCAGGGAGCGTGCATCCGCACGCGCCCTGGCTCGCCTCGCCGACAAGGAGCGAACGATGGCTGGCAAGGTTTTCGGGGCAGCGCAGGAGCAGGCGGGCGGCATGGCCCCCCTGCCGCACAGCACGATCGGGGTCGAGGCCGCCGCCCAGTTCGTCGAGACGCCGCAGGTCAGGGCCGTGGCGCAACGCGCGCTCGGATACCTCCGGGCCGGCTACCCGGTGCACTTCTCCGGGCCGGCCGGGACGGGGAAGACCACGCTGGCGCTCCACGTGGCGGCGCTCCGCGGGCGACCGGTCGCTCTCATGCACGGCGACGACGAGTTCGGGTCCAGCGACCTGGTGGGCGGCGACTTCGGCTACAAGAAGAGCCGGGTGGTGGACAACTTCATCCACTCGGTCGTCAAGACCGAGGAGAACATGAGCACCCTCTGGGCCGACAACCGGCTCACCGTGGCGTGCAGGAACGGCGACACGCTGGTCTACGACGAGTTCACCCGCTCGCGCGCCGAGGCCAACAACGCCCTCCTCTCGGTGCTGGAGGAGCGGATCCTCTCCATCCCCAAGCGCCGCCCCCATGGGGACGGCTTCATCGAGGTGCACCCCGAGTTCCGGGCCATCCTGACCTCCAACCCCGAGGAGTACGCGGGCGTCCACCGGACGCAGGATGCGCTCAACGATCGCCTCATCACCATCCTGGTGAACCACTTCGACCGGGAGACCGAGGTGCAGATCACCCGGAGCAAGTCGGGGATCCCGCTTGCCGAGGCGGAGGTGATCGTGGACATCGTGCGGGAACTCAGGACCCTCGGCCTCACCAAGCAGGGACCGAGCCTGCGCGCCTGCATCATGATCTCCCGCGTCACGGTCCAGGAGAAGGCGCACGCCCGGGCCGGCGACCCGGTCTTCGGCGACGTCTGCCGGGACGTGCTCGGATCCCTCTCGGCGAAGGTGATCCGCGACGGCGACGGCTCGGTGCGCACCACCGTGGACGACGTGGTGGCGCGCCACGCCAGGCGTCCCCGCCCGGAGCAGAAGGCCCGTCCCGTTCCCGTCATCGGCCAGTCGGTGGCCGAGGAGGCCTGACCATGCCCATCCGCGTGAAGAGCGTCTCTGGAACCCGGACCCTGGCCGCGGTGCGCGGCAGCGGCGTCCACTCGAAGGACCGGCACGTGAAGGCCTTCCAGATCGCGTCGCTCGAGCTGGAACGGACCCGCAAGATGCGGGAACTGGAGTCGGCGCGCGCCCGCATGAGCACGCTGCTGGAGCGGCTGCGCGAGGTCGACGCGCTCATCGCACGGCACCAGAAGGACCTCGGCGTCTTCTCCGTGGAGGCGGTCGAGGAGCTCCCGGCCCCTGCCCGGGCCCGACGGACCATCCGCTACGGCTGAAGGAGGGGACGCAAATGGCGACGACTGGGCGCTACCTGTACGGACTCATCCGGGCGAAGGAGGACGTCGAGTTCGGCGCCATCGGCCTGGAGCACGATGGAAGCCGGGGACGCGTGCACACGGTGCTGGTGGACTCCATGGGCGCCGTGGTGAGCGACTTCTCGCCCCGCGAGCGCCTGCTCCCGCTCCGCAAGAACCTGGAGCCGCACAACCAGGTCCTGAAGGAGGTCATGCGGGCCACCACGGTCATCCCCATGACCTTCGGCCACGTGGCCCGGAGCGACGAGGAGATCCGGAAGACCCTGCGGCGCCACCGCGCGGCCATCACCGCCCAGCTCGAGCGGGTGACCGGCGCCGTCGAGATGGGTCTCAAGGTGAAGTGGGACGTCGACAGCATCTACGACTACATCGTCGGCGTCGATCCGGAGCTGGCTGCGCTCCGCGACCAGATCTTCGGACGTTCCACCGCCCCGTCGGCGAACGAGAAGATGGAGCTGGGCAAGCTCTTCGAGGACCGCCTGAACCGGGAGCGGGACGAGCAGACCGACCGGGTCCTGGAGATGTTCCAGCAGAGCGTGCGCGAGGCCAAGGTCAACGCGCCCAAGGGCGAGAAGATGGTGATGGACCTGGCCTTCCTGGTGGACCGGGACGCCCAGAAGGCCTTCGAGGAGCGGGTCTACCAGGTGGCCGGGGCCTTCCCGGCCGAGTACGTGTTCGACTACAGCGGCCCCTGGGCGCCCTTCCACTTCGTGGACCTGGACCTCGGCCTCGACGCGGAGAACTGAGGGGACCCTTGGGCATCATCTCGTCACCGATGCGGGGACTCTTCCGGATCTTCCGGGAGGTGGCCGATCGTGCCGAGGCCGAGATGTACGACGAGGACGCCGTCAAGGCCGAGCTGATGGCCACCTACCGGCAGCTCGAGGAGGGCGCCATCACCGAGGAGGCCTTCGCCGAGCGCGAGGCCGAGCTGGTGGAACGGCTCGACGAGATCGACCGGCACCGGAAGGGAAAGGGGAAGCGTGGCGCAGCCTGACCTCGTCCATCGCGCGGCCTCCCGTCCCCGCGTCGCGTCGCTGGCAAGCCAGCGCAGGGTCAGCCTCTGCGAGACGCTCGACCGGGTCCTCAACAAGGGGGCCGTGGTCGCGGGGGACATCGTCATCTCCGTGGCCGGCGTCGATCTCCTGTACGTCGGGCTGAACCTCGTCGTCACCTCGGTGGAGACCATGCGCAACTGGAAGCCCGCGGAGACCCGACCATGACCATCCACCACGGAGAGATCCGCGGTAGCCCCGAGGACCTGGAAGCCTTCGCCGACGAGGCCGAGGCTCCCCGGCCGCCGCAGCAGCTCCCGAAGCGCATCGCCCTCGACCCGGAGAAGGTCGAGCAGGGGCTCACCCAGCTCGTCCTCTCGGTCGTGGAGCTGCTCCGCCGCCTGCTCGAGAAGCAGGCCATCCGGCGCGTGGAGGGCGGCAGCCTCTCCCCCGACGAGGTGGAGCGTCTCGGCACGACGCTCATGAAGCTGGAGGAGCAGATGGAGAAGCTGAAGGAACACTTCAAGATCGAGAGCCTCGACATCGACCTCGGACCGCTCGGAAATCTCTTCGACGACCGCGGTCCGCAGGGGAGAAGCTGATGGAACAGCAACGCACGCGCCTGGCCCATTCGACCAACACGTCGAACCTGGCCGACATCCTGGAGCGGGTCCTCGACAAGGGGATCGTCATCGCCGGGGACATCAAGGTGAAGCTCGTGGACATCGAGCTGCTCACCATCCAGATCCGGCTCATGATCGCCTCGGTCGACAAGGCGAAGGAGATGGGAATGGACTGGTGGATCCGCAACCCCGACTTCAGCTCCAAGGCCATGACCGACCAGACCAAGGAGATCCACGAGCTCCGCCAGCGCATCGCGCAGCTGGAGCACGCCCCGATGCCGGCCGCCTCGGGTTCGGCGTTCCTCGCCGTTCCGGTCAGCAGGAGGGAGCCATGAGCACCCTTCGCGAGGAGGTCGAGCTGCAGCGGGAGATCGCCCGGGAAGAGGAGGAGGTCACCGTGGTGGAGGTCAGGGTGACTCCGCAGGCGCCGCCGCCGGCGGTGGAGCCTTCCTCGCCCGTGCTGGCCCGCCTGCTCCGGATGGCCGACGGCTATCGCCGCAGCGGCGCGCCGCACCAGGCCATGGAGATGTACTTCGAGCTCGTGGAATCCCACGACGGGACGGCGGAGGCCCTCCTGGCCCACGAGCGGATCATGGACATCTGCGAGCAGTACGAGCGCGAGGGGAAGATGCGGCAGGCACGCAGCCTCTACGAGCGGCTCCTCTGAGGGGGTAGGATGGAGGGCATGCCCACCCCGGATGCCTTCCAGGATGCCCAGGAGCGCGTCAAGAAGCTCTCCAGGCGCCCCTCCAACGCCGAGCTGCTCGACCTCTACGGCCTCTACAAGCAGGCCACCGACGGGGACGCGAAGGGGAGCCGGCCCGGGATGCTCGACCCCAAGGGCCGGGCCAAGTTCGACGCCTGGACCTCCCGCAAGGGCGTGGCCCAGGCCGAGGCGCGGACGCGGTACGTGGCGCTGGTGGCCGAGCTCGTGAAGAAGCTCGGCTGAGCGGCCGGGGGGATCCGCCGATGAGGTACCGCAAGCTCGGCCGGAGCGACCTGCAGGTGTCCGAGGTGAGCCTCGGGTCGTGGTTGACCTACGGTGGCGGGGTCTCCCGCGAGCAGGCCGAGGCCTGCGTCCAGCGGGCCTTCGACGTCGGCGTCAACTTCGTCGACACGGCCAACGTCTACTCCGGAGGGGCGGCGGAGTCCTTCCTCGGGGAGGTGCTCTCCGGCCGGCCGCGGGCGAGCTACGTCCTGGCCACCAAGCTCTTCTTCCCCATGCCGTCGGGCGACCGCGGCCTGTCCGCGGCGCAGATCGAGAAGCAGCTCGACGCCTCGCTCGGACGGCTGCGCACCGATCACGTCGACCTCTACCAGTGCCACCGCTTCGATCCGCACACGCCGCTCGAGGAGACGATGGCCGCGCTCACCCGTGCGGTGCGTGGGGGCAAGGCCCGGTACATCGGCTTCTCGGAGTGGACCGCCGGCCAGGTCCGGGACGCGCTCGCGCTCGCGGGGGAGCGCTTCGTCTCGAGCCAGCCGCAGTATTCCCTGCTCTGGCGCGAGCCGGAGGCCGAGGTCTTCCCCCTCTGCGCCCGCGAGGGCATCGGCCAGATCGTCTGGAGTCCGCTCGCCCAGGGCATCCTCGCCGGGAAGTACCTGCCCGGTCAGCCCGTGCCCGAAGGCTCCCGCGCCGCGAGCCCCGGGATGGGCCAGTTCATCCAGCGCCGCCTCGACCCCGCCACCCTCGCCGGGGTGCAGCGGCTCCGCCCCATCGCCGCCGAGATCGGGCTCACCCTCTCCCAGCTCGCCATCGCCTGGGTGCTGCGCCGCCCGGAGGTCTCGTCGGCCATCATCGGGGCGACGCGACCGGAGCAGGTCGAGGAGAACGCACGTGCCTCGGGCGTGGTGCTGGAGGCGTCCGTGGTCGAGCGGGTGGAGCGGGCCCTGACGGGTCATTGACGCGGAGCCGGAGCGGCCGCTATGGGACGGTCCATGCCCCTCTCCAGGAAGCTCGCGGCGGAGTTCATCGGTACGTCCTGGCTCGTCCTCGGCGGCTGCGGCAGCGCCGTCCTGGCGGCCGCGTTCCCCGGAATGGGAATCGGCTTCGTGGGGGTGTCCCTGGCCTTCGGCCTGACCGTCCTCACGATGGCCTACGCCATCGGCCACATCTCCGGCTGCCACCTGAACCCGGCCGTCTCGATCGGGCTGTGGGCCGGCAAGCGGTTCCCGGCCTCCGAGCTCTTCCCGTACATCGTCGCCCAGGTTCTCGGCGCCATCGCCGGCGGCGCGATCCTCTACCTCATCGCCAGCGGGAAGCCCGGCTGGTTCGACGCCCCGCGCATGCTCGCGGCGAACGGCTACGGCGCCCACTCGCCGGGCGGCTATTCGATGGTCTCGGCCCTCGTCGCCGAGGTCGTGATGACCATGATGTTCCTGCTCATCATCCTCGGGGCGACCGACGGCCGCGCGCCCAAGGGCTTCGCCCCCATCGCCATCGGTCTCGGGCTGACCCTCATCCACCTCATGAGCATCCCGGTGACGAACACCTCGGTGAACCCGGCCCGGAGCACCGCCCCTGCCCTGATCGCGGGATCGTGGGCCCTCGAGCAACTCTGGCTCTTCTGGGTGGCGCCGATCATCGGAGCGCTCATCGCCGGCTTCCTGTACTCGTGGCTCGGTGGTCACGGCGCCCAGGTCTCCGGCGACAAGTAGTCTCCCGGGGATCGTAGTAGCCTGCCGGGATGCTCGCCGTGGCGTTCGCGATCGGGTCACTGCTGGTCCAGGCCCCTCCCGCCTCCGCTCCTCCCCTCTCCCCCAGGGGGCACCTCGGCTCCTCCCTCGTCGAGGCGGCCCAGGAACCGGCCTTCGGCGACCTGCCCGAGATCCGGAAGCGCGGAACCCTTCGTGTCCTGGTGACCTACGGGCCGACGGCCTTCTACCTGCAGCAGGGCCGTCCGCGGGGGATCGAGGTGGACGCGATGTCGGATCTGGAGACGCGGCTCCGGGCCACGCGTCCCAAGGGGGAATCCCCGCTCCGGGTCGTCTACGTCCCGACGCCGTTCGACCGGCTGCTCCCCGATCTCGCCGCCGGTCGCGGAGACGTGGCCGCCGCGCTCCTCACCGTCACCGGGTCGCGTTCCTCCCTCGTGGACTTCTCCGAACCCTACGTGAAGGGCGTCTCGCAGGTGCTGGTGAGCAACCGGAAGGCGGCCCCGGTACGGACCCCGGCCGACCTGGCCGGCAAGCTGGTGCACGTCGCCGCGGGCTCGAGCACCGTCGAGGGGATTCGCAAGCTGTCCGGCGAGCTGGTGGCGCAGGGGCTCGCGCCGGTGGAGGTGGTGGAGATCTCCGGCGAGTCCTGGGAGGGAATGCTCCAGATGGTCGCGGCCGGGATGTTCGAGCACACGGTGGCCGACGACTTCCTCGCCGCGCTCTGGGCGAAGGCTCTCCCGGCGCTCCGCGTGGAGGCGGACGTGCGGCTGCGCGGAGACGGCGCCTTCGCGTGGGCCGTCCGCAAGGACAGCCCGGAGCTGAAGGCCGCGCTCGACGACCTGGCTCGCCGCCGCCGCAACCGGGCCGACCGGGACGTGGCCGAGTCGATCCGGCGCTACACGCGCGACCCGGGCCGGCTCCGCAACGCGCTCGCGCCCGTCTACGACGACCGGCGGCTCTCGGTGGAGAAGGCCCTCCGGGAGGCGGCTTCCCGGCACGGCTTCGACTGGCTGCTGCTCGCCGCGCTGGGATTCCAGGAGTCGCGGCTCGACCCGGAGGCGCGGAGCCCCGCCGGGGCCGTGGGCCTCCTGCAAGTTCAGCCCGCCACCGGGAAGTGGCTGGGCTTCCCCGACGTCTTCCCGCTCCAGCAGAACGCACTCGCGGGCGCCGCCTACCTGGCGCTCTTGCGGCGCGACCATTTCCAGGAGCCAGGCATCCAGCTGGAGGACCGCGTCCACTTCGCGCTGGCCGCCTACAATGCCGGCCCGGCCCGGATCGCCGGTCTGCGGCGCAAGGCGAAGGCGCGCGGCCTCGACCCCGACGTCTGGTTCGGCAACGTGGAGCTGGAGGCCTACCGGGAGATCGGGCAGGAGACGCCCCGATACGTGGAGAACATCGTGCGGTACTACGTCGCCTACCGGCTGGCCAACGAGCACCTCGCGCAGAAGGCGAAGCGCTGAGCACGGGCGCCCGCCTGCCCCTCGGGCGCCGTCAGGGGTCGACCTCCGCGGCGCGCTTCACCCCGACCGCCTGGAGGATGTTCACCAGCGGGCAGAACCCGGTCAAGGAGCTCTGCAATAGATTTGCTCCCACGAAGGCCGTGAACCACAGCCAGTGCGTGCTCACGAGGACGGGGCTTCCGGGCGCGCCCAGGGCGAGCGACAGGAGGACGAAGGAACCGGCGAAGAGGCGGACGTAGCGTTCGATGGTCAAGGGGGCTCCGGGATGTGAGGTGTCCCGGTGGGAGCCCGGGGCTCCGCGAAGGATTCATCCGTGGACGCCGCGCACGGGTCCAGGTGACGTTTCCGGTCGCGATTCGCAACCGATCCGGCACGGCGGGGATCGACGGGCATCGGCATCACCGTGGGGAGCAGTCGACCCTTCCACGGAGGTAGCTCACGTGAACCGGATCCCGATCTTCCCCACCCTCGTCGCCGCAGGACTCCTCGCCATTCCACCCGGCAGCGCCCTCGCCCAGTGCGGGCATGAGGACCACGATGGCCACGACGACCACGAGCTTCGGGCCCACGCCGCCGAGAAGGTGGAGTGGCGGAGCCCGGACGTCCTCTCGCCCGCCCGGGTGAAGGTGCGCATCCTCGGCTTCAACGACTTCCACGGCCAGCTCTCGGCGCGCGCCGTCGGCGCCCGCCCGGCGGGCGGGGCCGCCGTCCTCGCCTCCTACCTCCGCGCCGCACAGGCCGGGATGGAGGAGCGCACGTTCATCGTCCACGCCGGGGATCACGTCGGCGCGTCGCCAGCGAATTCGGCCCTCCTGCAGGACGAGCCGGCCATCACCTTCCTGAACCTGCTCGCCAACCGCCACTGCCGATATCTGGAATCCGAGGAACGCGGAGGGTTCGGCGGGGAGGACGACGAGGACCTGGACGATCGCTTCGAGGAATGGCTCGCCCCCCGGTGCAACGTGCTCGGCGTCACCGGCAACCACGAGTTCGACGAGGGGATCGGTGAGCTGCAGCGGCTGCTCCGGGGCGGGAACCACCCCACCGGACCGTTCCTGGAGAGCTCCTGGCGCGGGGCCCGCTACCCGACGCTCGCCGCCAACGTGATCGACCTGGCCACCGGCCGTCCGGTCCTGCCGCCCTACCTCGTCAAGCGGGTCGACGGCGTGCCGGTCGCCTTCATCGGCCTGGTGTTGAAGGAGACCCCGACCATCGTGACCCCCACCGGCGTGGCCGGCCTGGCCTTCCTCGACGAGGCCGACACCGCCAACGCGATCGTCTCCCGGCTGAAGCGGCGCGGAATCCACGCCTTCGTGGTGGTCATCCACAAGGGCGGCTTCCAGTCGCCGAGCTTCGGCGGCGCCACCGGGCCGGTGCCCGGGGCGGCCTCCGACATGGCCGACATCCAGTCGGTGGTGACGCGCCTCGATGACGACGTGGACGTGGTCGTCTCCGGCCACCGCCACTCGTTCACGAACGCGCTCCTCCGCACCGCGAGCGGCAAGGAGATCCTGGTGACCCAGGCCTTCTCGGCCAGCACCGCCTACGCGCAGATCGACCTCGAGCTGGACCGTCGCACCCGGGACGTGGTCTCGAAGAGCGCCGTCGTCCCGACCACCTGGGGCGACGCCGGTCCCGGCCTCGCCCCCGACCCCGCCGTGGCCGCACTGGTGACGGCCGCCTCGGACCGGGTGGCGCCGCTGGTGAACTTGCAGGTGGGGACCGCCCTCGACGCGCTCACCCGCACGGCCAGCCCGGCCGGCGAGCACGCGCTCGGGAGCCTCATCGCCGACGCCCAGCGGGCCGACGTCCCCGGCGCCCAGGCCGCCTTCATGAACCCGGGAGGCGTCCGCGCCGACCTCGACGCCGGCCCCATCACCTGGGGAGAGCTCTTCACCATCCAGCCCTTCGGGAACAGCCTGGTGGCGATGACCCTCACCGGCGCCCAGGTGAAGACCCTCCTCGAGCAGCAGTGGGTGGGGCAGACGAGCCCGCGGATCCTGCAGGTGTCGGGCATCACCTATTCCTGGAGCGCGTCCGCGCCCGCTGGATCGAAGGTGTCGGACGTCGTCGTGGGCGGCGCACCGCTCGACCCGGCGGCGAGCTACCGGGTGGTGGTGAACAGCTTCCTCGCCACCGGTGGCGACAACTTCCGCGTCCTCCTGGGGGGCGTCGATCTCGTGGGCGGGGCCGTCGATCTCGACGCGCTCATCGACCACGTGAAGGCCCAGCCCGGAGCCCAGATCTCCGCGCCCGCCGCCGGCCGGATCACCCGGCTGCCCTGAGAGCGCCGCCCGCCGTCAGGCGGCGACGGGATCGCCCTCCGGCGTCGGCTCGCCGGGGGGCAGCCCCTTCCCCTTCCAGAGCAGGTACACCGCCGGGTAGACCAGCAGCTCGAGCGCGAACGAGGTCACCAGCCCGCCCACCATGGGCGCGGCGATGCGCTTCATCACGTCGGCGCCGGTGCCGGTGGACCACATGATGGGGAGCAGTCCCATGAAGGCGGCCGCGACGGTCATGGCCTTGGGACGGATCCGCTTCACCGCGCCGTGGACGATGGCCTCGACGAGGTCGCCTCGGGTCCGGAGCCTGCCGCGCCTGGCCCGGTCCTCGAGGGACAGGTCGAGGAAGAGCAGCATGAACACACCGGTCTCGGCGTCGAGCCCCATGAGCGCGATCATCCCGACCCACGCCGCGATGGACACGTTGTAGCCGAGCGCCCACATGAGCCAGACCGCGCCGATGGCCGAGAAGGGCACGGCCAGCATGACGATGCCGGCCTTGATGGCCGAACGGGTGTTCATGTAGAGCAGGCCGAAGATGAGGAGGATGGTGATGGGGAGCACGAGCTTGAGCCGCTCCCGCACCCGCAGCATGTTCTCGTACTGACCGCTCCAGGAGAGGGAGTAGCCGGTCGGGACCTTCACCGCCGCCGCCACCGCCCTCTTGGCCTCGTCCACGTAGCTGCCGATGTCGATCCTGGACGTGTCGAAGTCCACGTAGACGTAGCCGGCCAGCATCCCGTTCTCGTTGCGGATCATCGACGGCCCGGAGACGAGCAGCACGTCGGCGATCTCCTGCATGGGGATCTGCCCGCCCCGCGGCAAGGGCAGGAGCACCCGCTTCAGCGCGTCGAGGTCTTCGCGGTAGTCGCGGGCGTAGCGGACGTTGATGGAGTAGCGCTCGCGCCCCTCCACGGTGACCCCCTGCTCGTCTCCGCCCACGGCGGTCATCACCATCATGTTGGCGTCGTCGATCGAGAGGCCGTAACGGGCCAGCTGGTCGCGCTTCAGGACGAAGTCGAGGAAGTAGCCGCCGGCCACCCGTTCGGCGAAGACGCTGCGTGTGTCGGGCAGCTTGCGCAGCGCGGCCTCGGTCTCCAGCGCGATGCGCTCGATCTCCGGGAGCTTCGCCCCCGACACCTTGATCCCAATGGGCGTGCGGATGCCGGTGGAGAGCATGTCGAGCCGCCCCTTGATGGGCATGGTCCAGGCGTTGGAGATCCCGGGCAACTGGAGCGCGGCGTCCATCTCTCCCTTCAGCCCCTCGGAGGTGATCCGGTCGCGCCAGAAGGAGCGGAGCGGTGACTTGGCCCACTCCGGCGCCCACGAGGAGTACCAGCGCGGCTTCTCCCGCCACTCCGCCTCGGGCTTGAGGACGATCGTCGTCTCCATCATCGAGAAGGGGGCCGGGTCGGTGGAGGTGCTGGCGCGGCCGGCCTTGCCGAAGACGCTCTTCACCTCCGGGAAGGTGCGCAGGATCTTGTCCTGGATCTGCAGCGCGGCCTGGGCCTCGGCGACCGACATCCCCGGCTGCACCGCCGACGGCATGTAGAGGATGGTGCCCTCGTCGAGGGGCGGCATGAACTCGGAGCCGAGCTTCAGGTAGACCGGCACGGTGGCGGCCACGAGCACCAGGCTCGCCGCGATGACGGCCCGCGGGTGGCGCAGCACGAAGCGGCACGGCCCCTCGTACAGGCGGTGGAGCACGCGGCTGATGGGGTGGCGCTCCTCGGAGTGGTACGTGCCCACCAGGGCCTGCGTGGCCAGCCAGGCGAGCGCCTTCGGCCTGAACCGGTACGGCTCGATCCGCGCGAAGAGCATGCGCATGGCCGGGTCGAGGGTGATGGCCAGGACCGCGGCGATGGCCATGGCCAGGTTCTTGGAGATGGCCAGCGGCCGGAAGAGCCGCCCCTCCTGGTCGATCAGCGTGAAGACCGGCATGAAGGCGACCGCGATCACCAGCAGCGAGAAGAAGACCGCCGGCCCCACCTCGAGGAGCGCCTCGAGCCGGACCTGGTGGAAGCTCCCCTTCGATCCGTCCTTCTGCCAGTGGTGGATCTTGTTGTAGGCGTTCTCCACCTCGACGATGGCGCCGTCCACCAGCACGCCGATGGAGATGGCGATGCCGGCCAGCGACATGAGATTCGCCCCCATGCCCATGGCGTACATGGGGATGAAGGCCAGGGCGACCGAGACCGGGATGGTGACGATGGGCACGATGGCCGACGGGATGTGCCAGAGGAAGATCAGGATCACGATCGACACGATCACGATCTCCTCGACGAGCTTCGATCGCACCGTGCCGATGGCCTGGGCGATGAGCTCGGAGCGATCGTAGGTGGTGACCACCTCCACTCCGGCCGGCAGCGAGGGGCGCAGCTCCTCGAGCTTGGCCTTCACCCGCTCGATCACGCCCAGCGCGTTCTCGCCCTGGCGCATCACCACGATGCCGCCCACCACGTCGCCCTGCCCGTCCATGTCGGCCACGCCCCGGCGGATCTCCGGTCCGAGGGCCACCTTGGCGACGTCCTTCACCTGGATGGGCGTGCCGCCCTCCGACCGGAGCACGATCTTCTCCAGGTCGGCGATCGACTTCACGTAGCCGCGGCCGCGCACCATGTACTCGCGGCCGGAGAGCTCGACGAGCCGCCCGCCCACGTCGTTGTTCCCCTTGCGCACCGCGGTGATCACCGCCTCGAGCGGGAGCTTGTAGGCGGCCAGCTGGGTGGGGTTCACGGTGATCTGGTACTGGCGAACCTGCCCGCCCACCGTGGCCACCTCCGCCACCCCGGGCACCGACTGCACCGCGTAGCGCAGGAACCAGTCCTGGTAGGAGCGCAGCTCGTCGGAGCTCTGGGTGCCGGTCCGGTCCACCAGCGCGTACTGGAAGACCCAGCCCACGCTGCTGGCGTCGGGCCCCAGCTCGGTCTTCACGCCGGCCGGGAGCTGGCCGGTGATCTTGGAGAGGTACTCCAGGACGCGGGTGCGGGCCCAGTAGGGGTCGGTGCCGTCCTCGAAGATGACGTAGACGTAGCTATATCCAAAGTCGGAGAAGCCGCGGATCGCCTTCACCTTGGGTGCACCGAGGAGCGCCGTGGTGATGGGGTAGGTGACCTGGTCCTCGATGATGTCCGGGCTCCGGTCCCAGCGGGAGTAGACGATGACCTGGGTGTCGGAGAGGTCGGGCAGCGCGTCGAGCGGGATGTGGCGCATCGTGTAGACGCTGAACGCCAGCAGCACCAGGGTCCCGGCGATGACCAGGAACCGGTTCTCCGCGGAGAATCGGATGATCCGCCGGATCATCGCTACTTCCCCCCCATCGCCGCCAGCGAGGCCCGCAACCGCGACTCCGAGTCCACCAGGAAGTTGGCCCGGGTGACCACCTTCTCCCCCTCCTCCAGGCCGGAGAGGACCTCCACCTGGTCCCCGGTGACCGGGCCGACCTCGACCTCGCGGGGCTGGAACTTGCCCTCGCCGAGCGCCACGAAGACCACCTTCCTGGTGCCCGAGTCGATGAGCGCGTCGGCGGGGATCCGCAGGCCGTCCCGGGCCGCGGTGCGCAGCGTGACCTCGCCGAACATCTCCGGCTTGAGCTCGGCGCGGGGATTGGGGAACTCGAGCCGGACCTTGGCGGTGCGGGTCTTCGGGTCGAGCATGGGATCGACGAAGATGACCCGCCCCTTGAACGTCTGGTCGGGGAAGGCCTGCAGGGAGAGGGTGGCCGGCATGCCCATGCGGATGCGCCCCAGGTCGGTCTCGTAGGCGTCGGCCAGCACCCAGACCCGCGACAGGTCGGTGATCTCGTAGGGCATGTCCCCCTCGTTGAGCCGGTGCCCCATGACGATGTCCTTCTTCGTCACCACGCCGCTCATGGGCGCGTACATGGTGAGGTTCTTCACCGGCTTTCCGGTCTTCTCGAGCCGCTCCACCTCCGCCTCGGGGACGTCCCAGAGGCGCAGCCGCTCCCGCGCCGCCTCGACCAGGTCGTCGCCGGCACCTGTCGCCACTCCCCCCTCGGCGAGCGCCTTCCGGGTGCGCAGGGCGAGCAGGTACTCCTGCTGCACGGAGAGCAGGTCGGGGCTGTAGATGGAGAAGAGCCGCTCGCCGCGGCGCACCGGCTTGCCGACGTAGTCGACGTAGACGGTGTCCACGAAGCCGCCCACCTTGATGTTCACGTGGTGCACGTTGGTCTCGTCCACCGCCACCTTGCCCACCGTCCGCCAGCTCTCCCCCACCGGGCCGCGGCTCACCTCGGTGGTGCGCAGCCCGATGAGCTGCTGCCGCTGCGGGTCGATGGACACCGTGGCCAGCCCCTCCGCGGTGGCGGCCCCGCCGTGGGCGTGCCCGCCGGCCTCCTGCGCGCCGGCCTTCACGAGCGCCATGCCGCAGATGGGGCAGTCTCCGGGGTGGTCGGAGACGATGGTGGGATGCATGGGGCAGGTGTAGACGGTTCTCGCCTCGGCCTTCGCCGTCGCCCCCTCCCCGCCCGGCGCGGGGCGCGTGAGGAGCCAGGCGGCCCCGGCGCCCGCTGCGACGCCCAGGGCCAGGACCAGGAGGAGGGCCCCGGCACCGAAGCGGCGGGAGGGGGCGGGTGCGTTCACGTCACTCATCGTCAATTCTCCTCGAAGTCACATTCCGGAGGGCATGCCGGTGGCGGCAGGCACCGCTGCGGGCTGGGGTGCGCTCCCGGATCCGCCGGCCCGTCCGCCGGCGGCGACCGCGGCGACGCCCGGCATCGACCCGCCGGAGCCACCGCCCGTGAGCCCGTCGGGCGGGGCCAGGCTCACCTCGCGGTCGGCGATGGCGAGCTTCTGGGCCGCCGCCAGCGCCTCCAGGTAGCCGCCCTCGTCCACGACCAGTCCGCGCAGCACCTCCAGCACCGACGGGAAGGTCACCTTCCCCACCTGGTACTGGGCCAGCGTGGAGCGGACCGCGGCGTCCGACTGCACCAGGATCCCGCCCCGGTAGATCTCGAGGGTCCGGAGCGCGGCCACCGTCAAGGTCTGGCGCTCCCGGGCGCGCAGCCGGACCAGCTGGCGGACCGCGTCCTCGCCACGCAGGTCGGCCTCGCGGCGGGCCTGGCTCTCCTCCACGCCGCGGGCCTGCTTGGTCGCGCCCCAGACCGGGAGCGTGATCCCCAGCTGCACGGTCCACATGGGCTCGATCTGGCCGCGCGGCATCACGCCGGCGGTGACGGCGAGGTCGGGGAACCAGTCCCTCCTCGCGGAGTCCACGCGCCGGTCGGCGGCCACCACGGCCAGCGCCGCGACGGCCAGGTCGGGGCTGCGCCGCTCTGCGTCGGCCACCGCCTCCTCCGCGGTCCGGAGCACCGGGTCGGCGAATGCCGCCAGGGGGCGCGGCGTGGGCACGGGCTCCTCCAGCGGATGGACTCGCAGCCGGTTCAGGGCCTGCAGACCGGTGCGCTCCTCCCCCTCGAGCGCGACGCGCCGCTGCTTGAGCCGCGTTCGCTCGAGCTGGGCGCGCAGGAGGTCGGACTGGGCCCCCTGGCCGACCTCGTAGCGGGTCCGGGCCATGGCCTCGGCCTCGGACCAGAGCACCTCCAGCTTGGCGAGCAGCGCGAGCTGCCCACGGGCCACGAGCAGCTCCACGTAGGCCCGCTCCACCTCCGCTGTGGTGGCGAGCCGGAGCCGCGCCGTCTCTCCGCCTGCGACGCCCGCCTGGGCGCGCACCGTGGCCTCGCGCGCCGAGAGCTTGCCGGGCCAGGGAACCGGCTGGGTCAGCATCACCTGCCAGTACGAGGTCTCCATCGTCCCGATCTGGATCGACCGGAAGCCGTCGTTCTGGATGCCCAGCGTCAGGGTGGGATCGGGGAGCGACGAAATCTGGGGCACGCGGGCGAGCTCGGCCCGGGCGGTCGCGTCGGCGCGGGAGACCTCGGGGCTGTTGGAGAGCGACTCCGCGACCAGGGCCGCGATGTCCGGATCGGCGGCGAGGGGCCGGGGGGCCGGCGGAGCGGCCGCCAGGGCGAGGGAGGCGAGGATGGCGAGCATGGATACCCGGCACGAGAGCAGCAAGCATGCCGTGGCTGGCCGGTCCCCTCCTCGTTCCTGGGCCCCCTGAATCCGGCAGGTTGGCCAGGAATCGGGTCCGGTGGGCGGGACTTTTCGTCACCAACCGGATTACAGTGTGACCTTGGGGGTTACGGTTCCATGACCAGCTGGTCCGGCACGTCGCGCAGGCTCCTCCTCGGGTTCGGGGCGATGGTGGCCATCTTCGGCCTGGCTTCCTTCATCGCGCTTTCGGGGCTCCGGGAGACCCAGCACGCCGTGGACCAGATGAAGGTGGCCGAGGAGGACGTGCGGGTGGCGCTCCAGCTCGCGAGCGCGGTGCGCGACCAGTACGCCCACCAGGCCCACACCATCATCATCGGGGACGAGAGCCACCTGGGCTTCTACTCCGAGGCCCAGCGGCGCGTGCTCGAGCTGACCCGCCAGCTGCGCCGGGGCTCCACCGCCCCGGAGGCCCTCGCCGCGGTGGACGACATCGAGCGGGCCAGCGCCGAGCTCGACGTCATCTTCCGGGAGGGGATCGTCCCTGCCGTGGTCCGGGGCGACCGCTCCTTCGTGCAGAGGGAGCACGACCGCGCCCAGATGGTGGTGACCCGCATCCAGGACCTGGCCGAGACCCTGGTGGCCCGCTCGGAGGGCTCCATCGCCGCCGCCCGCGCCGAGGTCGAGGCGGTGGAGCGCCGCACCCGCGGCTGGATCCTGGCCCTTCTCCTCGGCGCGCCCCTGCTCGGCGGGGCGGTGAGCCTCTACATCGGCCGTTCCATCGCCCGCCCCATCGCGCGGCTCCAGGAGGGGGCGGCGCGGCTGGCGGCCGGCCGGCTCGACACCCGCATCGACGTGGACACGCCCGACGAGTTCGGCACGCTGGCCCGGCAGTTCAACGCCATGACCGCCTCGCTCACCGAGCACCAGGACCGGCTGGTGCAGAGCGAGAAGCTGGCCGGCATCGGGCGGCTCGCCGCCGGGGTGGCCCACGAGATCAACAATCCACTGGCGGTGATCCTGGGCTACGCCCGCCTGCTCCAGAAGAAGGCCGAGGGGCCGCTCAGGGACGAGCTCAAGATCGTGGAGGACGAGGCCGTCCGCGCCCGCGACATCGTGCAGGGAATGCTCGACCTCTCGCGCCCGCTCCCGGCCGGGCGCGACCGGGTCGATCTACGCGAGATCTGCGACGAGGTGGTGGGGCGGCTCCTCGAGGCCACCGACCTCCGGGCGGCCGCCATCCGGGTCGAGGGCGCCGGCACCGCACCCGGAGTCCCGGCCAAGCTCCGCCAGGTGCTCGCCAACCTGGTGCGCAACGGCGCCGAGGCGGCCGGGCCGGGCGGCAGGGTCACCGTGCGCGTGGTCGAGGCGGGGGACCAGGTCCGGGTCGAGGTGGAGGACACCGGCGCGGGGATCGCCGAGGCCGCCCGGGACCGCATCTTCGAACCCTTCTTCTCCACCAAGGAGCGGGGAACCGGGCTCGGGCTCGCGGTCTCCCGGGCCATCGCCCGCGCCCACGGTGGCGACGTCACCGGGGAGTCCGTGCCGGGCGGTGGGGCGAGGTTCACGCTCCGTCTTCCCCGCGGCGCGGCCGGGGAGGCCACATGACCGCTCCGGTGCGGGTGCTGGTGGTGGACGACAAGGAGAACATCCTCAAGCTGTTCGAGAAGATCCTCTCCGAGGGGTACGCGGTCACCACCGCCTCCGACGGGGCCCGCGCCCTCTCCCTCCTCGCCACCGGCGAGTTCGACGTGGTGGTCACCGACATCCGCATGCCCGGCGCCGGCGGCTTCGAGGTCCTCGACGCGGTCAAGGCACGCTCCCCTTCCACCGAGGTGGTGATGATGACCGGCTACGCCACCGTGGGGGACGCGGTGCGGGCCATGAAGCTCGGCGCCTACGACTACCTCGAGAAGCCCTTCGACCCCGACGCCGCGGCGCTCACCGTGGCCCGCGCCGCCGAGCGGCGGCGCCTGCGCGACGAGGCCGCCAGCCTGCGCCGGGAGCTCCAGGGGATCCACGCCTTCCACAACCTGGTCGGCAAGAGCGGCCGCATGCGGGACGTCTACCGGCTGCTCGAGCAGGCCGCCGGCCTCGACATCACCGTGCTCCTCGGGGGCGAGACCGGCACCGGCAAGGAACTGGCCGCCCGTGCCATCCACCACCACTCCTCCCGCCGGGAGCGGCGCTTCGTGGCGGTGAACTGCGGGGCACTGCCCCCCGACCTGGTGGAGAGCGAGCTCTTCGGCCACGCCCGCGGCGCCTTCACCGGCGCGTCCACCGCCCGGAGCGGCCTCTTCGAGGAGGCCGAGGGCGGGACCATCTTCCTCGACGAGATCGGGGAGCTGCCGCTGCCCACCCAGGTGAAGCTGAACCGCGTCCTCCAGGAGAGGGAGATCCGGCGGGTGGGGGACAGCGCCGCCTCGAAGGTGGACGTGCGGGTCGTGGCCGCAACCCACCGCGACCTGCGGGCCGAGGTCCGGGCCGGACGCTTCCGCGAGGACCTCTTCTACCGGCTCAACGTCTTCCCGGTTCGCCTCCCGCCGCTGCGGGAGCGGGCCGAGGACGTGCCGCTGCTGGCCGCGCACTTCCTCGCGAAGCACGCCCGGGCCATGCGGCGGGAGATCACCGGCTTCGACCCGGAGGCGCTGCGGCTGCTCGCCTGCTCCACCTGGCCGGGCAACGTGCGCGAGCTGGAGAACGCGGTGGAGCGGGCGGTGGCCATCGCCTCGGGGCCCGTGCTCCTGCCCCGCGACCTCCCCGTGGAGCTTTCGTCGGCGGCCTCGGTTCTCCCGCCCGGCCCGGTCCTGGCGGCCCTGCCCTACCGCGAGGTGCTGGAGCAGGCCCAGGACCGGGTGTCGCGCGAGTACCTGGTGGCGCTCCTCTCCGAGTTCCAGGGCAACGTGACCCGCGCCGCAGCCCGCGCCGGAGTGGAGCGGGAAAGCCTCCACCGCCTCCTCAAGAGGCACGGGCTCCGGTCGGACGACTTCAAGCCGGGGTGACGCCGGGGACAGGATCTCCCCCAAAGGGTTGCACTCTGGCCCGATCCCGTCTAGATCGGCAAATCGACCCGAAGTCGCCTGGAGGATCCCCGATGCGAACCCTCTCCCTCGTCCTGCTGCTCGCCGTGCTCGCCGTGCTCGCCCCCGCCGCCGTCCAGGCCGAATCGACGGCCACCTCGGGGAAGAAGGCCGCCAAGGCGAAGTTCGACCCGGCCACCGTCGTCACGATCGCGGGGACGGTCCTGGGCGAGCAGCGCGTGGACACCGGCAAGGGGCCCAAGGCGGTCCGGCTCGTGATCAAGGTGGGGGAGCAGCAGGTCTCGGTCCAGCTGGGGCCGGACTCCTACGTGGACGGGCAGAAGACCCGGTTCGCCGCCGGCGACCAAGTGTCGGTCAAGGGGTCGAAGTTCACCTACGGCGAGAAGTACGGCCTCATCGCCCAGGCGGTGACCCGCGGCTCGGACACCGTCGTGTTCCGCGATCCCAAGGGCAAGCCGGTCTGGAAGGTCGCCGCCCAGGGACAGGCCCCGGGCTCCTCCGACCGCAGTTGACCCGCTACAGCCCCCGCGCCCAGGCCGCGAGCAGCGCCTTGTCGGCGGCGCTGAGCTTCGCGCCGGGGTGGGCGACGACGTAGAGGGAGGGCGGCATCGCCCCCTTCTCGATCTCCTTGGCGAGCTCCTTGCGGGCGCGCTCCGCCTGCTTCGGTCCCCAGGCGGAGAGGTTGAACTCCTCCCTCCCTTCCTTCACGTCGTGCGCGACGTACCAGGAGAGCGGGGCCACGTAGGCCTGCAGCGGCCAGACCGTCTCGTGCGAGTGACAGTCGTTGCATGCGCGCTTGAGGATGCTCGCCACCTCCACCGGCGCGGGGACCGCCGAGACCACGGGCGGGTTCGTCCGGGCGACCGGGATGAGCTGGATGGCGAAGAGCGCCACCACGAGGGCGACGAAGATCCGGGACCATTTCATCCCCCGAGGCAATCACAGGACCTGGCGGTGCGCGAGTCCCCCGGGGGGGGGGAGGGGTGCGAATCCCAGGACGGCCGGACCTTTACAGCGTTTACTTTTCACCGGGTAGGCGGTGCTGGATCCTTTTCTATAAGCCCCTTTCGAGGACGGGACAGGATGCCTCCCTCCCCTTACAACCTTTACTCCACCGAGGAGAGCCCATGGACTTCGAGAAGGAAGTTGCCGATCTTCGTGACTGGTTCGCGAGCCCCCGCTTCGCGGGGCTGAAGCGGGTCCACACCGCGCGCGAGGTGGCCGAGCAACGCGGGACCATCCGCCCCGACTACGCAGTGGCCCGAGCGGCCGCCGACGCCTTCCACTCGAGGCTGCGCCAGCTCTTCTCGGAGCGAAAGTCCATCACCACCTTCGGCCCCTACTCGCCCGGCCAGGCCGTGGCCATGAAGCGGATGGGGATCGAGGGGATCTACCTGGGCGGCTGGGCCACCTCGGCCAAGGGTTCCGACCAGGAGGACCCGGGCCCCGACCTGGCGAGCTACCCGCTCTCCCAGGTGCCCGACGAGGCGGCGCCCATCGTCCGCGCGCTCCTCACCGCCGACCGAAACCAGGCCTTCGCCCGCGCCCGCATGAGCGAGGAGCAGCGCCGGGCCACGCCGGAGGTGGACTTCCGCCCCTTCATCATCGCCGACGCCGACACCGGCCACGGCGGCGACGCCCACGTGCGCAACCTCATCCGCCGCTTCGTCGAGGTGGGCGTCCCCGGCTACCACATCGAGGACCAGAAGCCCGGCGTGAAGAAGTGCGGCCACCAGGGCGGAAAGGTGCTGGTCTCGGAGGACGAGCAGGTGAAGCGGCTCTCCGCGGCCCGATTCCAGCTCGACATCATGGGCGTGGCGGGCATCATCGTGGCCCGCACCGACGCCGAGTCGGCCACCCTCCTCGACGGGCGCAGCGACGACCGGGATCAGCCCTTCATCCTGGGCGCGGTGAACGTCTCCATCCCCACCTTCAAGGCGGCCTTCCTGGCCATGCTCCGGCAGTTCCACCGGGCCGGCATCGAGGAGCTCTCCGGCCACCTGCTCTACGCGGTCTGCGACGAGGAGTACGCCGCCGCCGACGCCTGGCTGGACAGGAACGGCTTCGCGAAGGCCGTGGAGGCCGCCGCCGCCGAGTGCAAGGCCGGGAAGATCACCGTGGACGCCGCGCTCGACAAGGTCTTCGACAAGTTCGTGGACGCCTGGCAGCAGGAGGCCGGCATCTGCACCTACGCCGAGGCGGTGGGCAACGTCATCGCCTTCCGGCACAACGAGGGCGACCCGCCCTCCATGACCAAGGAGCAGTGGCTGGCCTACGCCGGGAGCATGCCGTTCTTCAAGGCCCGCGAGAAGGCCCGCCAGATCGGGGTCAACATCACCTGGGACTGCGAGCACTCCAAGACGCCGGACGGCTACTACCAGGTGCGCGGCGGCATCGACTACGCCATCGCCAAGTCGCTGGCGGCGGCCCCCTTCGCCGACATCCTCTGGATGGAGACCAAGACCGCCGACCTGCACGACGCCAGGAAGTTCGCCGACGCCATCCACGCCGTCTTCCCCGACAAGATGATGGCCTACAACCTCTCCCCGTCCTTCAACTGGGACACCACCGGGATGAACGACGAGCAGATGCGCGCCTTCCCCATCGAGCTCGGGAAGATGGGGTTCGTCTTCAACTTCATCACCTACGGTGGACACCAGATCGACGGGCTGGCCTCGGAGGAGTTCGCCACCGCGCTGCGCCAGGACGGCATGCTGGCGCTGGCCCGGCTGCAGCGGAAGTTCCGGCTCCTCGAGTCGGGGTACCGCACCCCGCAGACGCTGGTGGGCGGACCGCGCGCCGACGCCGGCCTCATGTCCATCTCCGGCCGCACCTCCACCACCAAGGCCATGGGGCAGGGCTCCACCCAGCACCAGCACCTGGTGCAGACCGAGGTCCCGCCCAAGGTCCTGGAGGACTGGGTGGACGCCTGGCGCAAGCAGCACGCCGTCGCCGAGAAGCTCAAGGTGTCGCTGAAGCCCCGCAGCGCCGGCTCCGACCTGCTCGAGCTGGCGCTGCTCGGCCCCGACGGCAAGGTCCGGGCCAACGTGGTCTTCGCCGTCATCCAGGACCGCAAGGGGCGCAACATCCTCTCGGTGCGCGACCAGAACAACTTCGACCTGGCACTCCGCAAGAAGCGGCTCATGACGCTGCTCCAGCTCTTCCTGGTGCACCGCTACAAGATCTACTCGGTGCACTACGTGACCCCGACCGAGGACAACCAGCGCCAGGCCGAGGGCATGAAGCGCCAGGGGATCTTCGGCCTGGTGAACGAGGAGGTCGGCGAGATCATCGTCGCCGACGTGTCGCAGGACCGGGTCAAGGAGCTGCTCTCCGCCGACAGGGCGGCGCTCCTCGCGCTCATCTCCGCCTGAAAGGAGCCCACCCCATGATCCGCGCCGACGTCCTCCAGCAGTTCCCCTCGATCTTCGGCAAGCAGACCGTCAACGGGCGCGTCCTCGACGTGGACGAGACCATCACCCTCCTCTCCCGGGAGATCGACCCGGCCATCGCGGAGGCGCTGGCCGCGCGCCGGGCCATCCTGGCGGCGCCCGCGCCCGTGGCCGGGAAGTACGCCTGGCCCTCCTGGGACGAGAGCTTCGAGGACCCGATCTCCGGGAAGCCCTGGACGTACCGACAGGTCGTGCAGGGGCTCGTGGACAACTTCCTCGGCCGCGAGACCCCGTGGCGGTGGCGGATGAACGACCAGGTGGCCATCCCCGACCACGTTCACCCGGGGAAGATCGCCGGCCTGGAGCTGACCGGCCCGTGGGCCCCGCTCGACATGGCGATGAATGCGCTCAACAGCCCTGCGCCCATGAACATGCCGGACTTCGAGGATGCCTCGCCGCCCCACTTCCACCCGGAGAGCGCCCCGGCCAGCGAGCCGGTGGGCGTCTTCGCCGCCATGCAGAACGCCAGGGAGATCTTCGCGGGCAAGTGGGACACGAAGCCGTACGAGGTGGTGAAGAAGGGGAAGACCCGCGCCTACACGATCGACCGGCCCCCGGCGCAGTGGCCCACGCGGCTGGCCCGCCCGCCCAGCATCCACCTGCGCTACGACCACGTCACCGTGGACGGCAAGCCGGCGCCGGGCCTGGTGGTCATCACCGTGCTCTGGGTGCTCAACAACTTCGACGCGCTGAGGCGCGCCGGCAGCGGCACCTACTTCTACATCCCCAAGATGCAGACGCCTCGGGAGGCGCTCATCGTCGAGCGGCTCCTCTCCCGGATCGAGGAGCTCGTCGGCGTCCCCACCGGCACCATCAAGACCAAGATGCTCTACGAGGAGGGCATGGCCGGCCGCTACCTGCCGGCCATCGCCTGGACGTTCCGGCGCCGCCTGCTCGGCACCAACGTGGGGCGCTGGGACTACCTGGGCAGCCTCATCGAGATGTGGAAGGACGACCCGAAGGGCATCTTCCCCGATCCCCAGTCGGTGGGGATGGCCACGCCCAACATGATCGCCTACCAGCGCTACAACGCGCTGCTCATGACCATGGCGGGCATGAAGGACGGCGCGCTCACCAACGCCTCGCCCATCGGCGGCATGGCGGCCGTCATGATCTACCAGAAGGGCGATCCCTACGGCCGGGCCCGCTACAACCCGCTGGCGCTCCGCGCCATGGTGGTGGACAAGCTGCGCGAGCGGCTCCTCGGCCTCACCTTCGTCCCCGACGCGTCGCTCCCGGCCGGCGCGCGCCCCACCCTCGCCGAGATCCTCGACGGCAAGGTGACGGGGCGGCTCTACGACGCCTACCGGCAGAGCTGGGTGGCGAGCCCCGAGGTCGAGTACGTGGCCGCCGGCAACGGCCCGCTGCAGGCCAAGCTCGCCGATCTGCAGTCCATGGTGGACCGGCCGCTCGAGACCGTCGAGACGGCCGGGCGCGCCGTCCCCACCGCGTCGAGCGGACTCTCCCCCGCCGAGCGGGAGCTGCTCCAGTCGCGCGGCGTCCTGGACGCCGCAGGCAAGGTCACACCGGTGGTGATCCCCCGCGAGTCGATCGACGCGCCGGAGAAGCTGCTCTCGCCGGCGCTCTGGGACGCCATCTACCAGGTGCCGACGGGCGACGTGACCATCGAGCACGTCCAGCACTCGCTCTACATGGCGGCCAACTACGGCTTCCAGATCCTGAACGGCAACTTCGCCGCCGCCATCGACGACTACGAGCTGAAGCTGCGCTTCATGAACGACCTGGCCACCTACCGCATCTACGTGTCCTGGCTCTGGTCGCTGGCCCACCACCAGGCGCCGGTCACGAAGGACGGGCGGCTGCTCCGGCAGGAGCTCACCGGGGACGGCGTGGTGCTCGGCAAGCCGGCCGAGCCGGTCAAGGCCGGAGCCCGCCTCGACCGGGCCCTCTTCGACAAGGTCTTCGCCTACCACGACGAGTGGACGGCGGCCTTCTTCGCCGAGCAGGACCGGAGCGGCGCGCCGGGCCGCTTCGACCGCAGCAAGGCCCCGGTGATCATGGACCTGCTGCGGCGCCAGTTGCTCTCCCCCCGCTACGTCCAGCACAGCGCCCGCGTGCTCTTCGTGGTCGGGCAGGCGAAGCCGGCCCTGCACGGGCAGATCCTCGAGGCCATCTTCGACCTTTCCCGCGAGGAGGTCGTCCGCCGGTTGCAGGCCGGCAAGATGGACCGGGCCGCGCTCGAGGCGCACGACTACTGCCTGGACCTGCCGCCCAGCTAGCAACCCGCCCCTGCAGCACCGTGGTGCGCCCGGTCCCCAGCGTGATGACGCTCACCAGCAGCGTGAGCGCGAGCAGGACCGTGTCCCTGGCCGAGATCCCAAGCTCGATGGGCTTTCCGGCCCCGATCGACACGGCGGCGATGGCCGGGATGGTGAGCCCGATCGAGGCCAGCGCGGATCCCAGCGCCAGGTTGAGGCTGTTCTGCAGCTGGTCCTTGCGGGCCGCCCGGAGCGCCGCCACCGACTCCGGAAGCAGGACCACCATGGAGATGACGATGCCCACCACCGCCAGCGGCGCGCCAGCCGCGGCCACGGCCCGCTCGATGTCCGGCGAGAGCACCTTGGCGAGCCCCACCACCGAGACCAGCGACACCAGAAGCAGGCCCAGGCTGGCCAGCGCAGCACGCGTCGAGGGCGGCGGCGCGTGGCCGTCCTCGCCCGCCGTCCCCTCGATCAGGAAGTAGTCGCGGTGGCGGACGGTCTGCACGAAGACGAAGGTCAGGTAGAGCACCAGCGAGACCACCCCCTCGAAGACCAGCTGTGAGCGGGCCAGGGTGGGGCCGGGGGTGGCGACCAGGTGGTTGGGCAGCACCAGCGTCATCACCGAGAGTGCACTTAGGACGGCCAGGGCGGCGCTTGCCCCGCGCACCTGGAACCCCTGCTCGTGGTGCCGGACCCCGCCGGCCAGCAGGCACAGGCCGACGATCCCGTTGGCGGCGATCATGACTGCGGCGAGCACCGTGTCGCGGGCCAGCTCGGGCTTGTCGGCCCCGGCCGCCAGCATGAGCGAGGCGATGAGCGCCACCTCGATGACGGTGACGGCGACGGCCAGCACCAGCGTGCCGAAGGGCTCGCCGATCCGGTGGGCGATGACCTCGGCGTGGTGGACGGCGGCGAAGACCGCGAGCATCAGCACGCCTGCGGCAAGAGCGCGCACGGCCGGATGGGGGAGAACGACCGCCAGGGCCAGGACGGTCACCGCGGCCGCGGGAACGGCCAGGGTCCAGGCGGGGTTGGTCTTCGTCATGCTCGTCCGGGCCTTCCTCGATGTGGGGAAGTTACACCTTTAGTCGATTCTCATACTTGCGTCCCGCCCGATCGAGTCCTTGAAACCCGATCCACCGGGGCCCACACTGGAGCCGTCCCGAACGCACGGGGGTCCGCCATGAATTTCGCCCATTCCGCAGCGCCCCGCATCGACGTCACCCGGGGTATGGGTACGCTCTTCTGGCGCCCCGACCTGGCCACCGGCATCCGCGAGATCGACCTGCAGCACGAGGAGCTCCTCGCCAACGTCTCCGCGCTCCACGAGGCGGCGCGCACCGGAAACCTGGGCCTGGCCGAGGGAGTCCTCGCCTACCTGGAGCGCTACACCGCCGAGCACTTCGCCACCGAGGAGCGCGTCATGTGGGGGGCCGGCTACCCCGATCTCGACGCCCACTGGTCCCTCCACCTCTCCTTCGCGACCGAGCTGGCACGGCGCAAGGGAGAGTACGCGACGAGCCGGTCCAGGGGCTCCCTCCTCACCGACCTGGGGCGCTGGATGGAGCGGTGGCTCGAGGAGCACCTTCTCGGGGCGGACGCCGAGATGGCGAGATTCGTCCGGGGCCGGGTCAGCGGGGCCGGGACGACGGCCGGTTGCCGCCCCGACGGTCCCTGACGGGGCGCGCCCGGAAGGGGCTCTCGACCCATCTGGACGGGACCGATCCTTGGACGCCTTGCAGCTTTCGTCCGACACTGAGGGTTCACCACACCCCCAGGCGACGACCTGCCCCCCCTGATCCCTTCCCCCCCCGCGAACGCGGACCTCCTCGAGAGCCTCTTCGTGCATACGGCGGAGTCGGAGGAGGCCCGCCCGGCCTCCCCCCAGGGGTTCAACGCGCTCTGGCGCCCCGACCTCTCCACCGGGATCCGCGAGGTGGACATGCAGCACCGCGAGCTGCTCCTCCAGGTCACGGCGCTGGAGGGAGCGGCCCGGACCGGGGACCTCCAGAAGGCCGACGACGCGCTGGCCTACCTGGAGCGCTACGCCGTGGAGCACTTCGCCACCGAGGAGCGCATCATGCGCGACCTGGGCTACCCACGGCTCGAGGCCCACCGGTCGCTCCACCTGGGCTTCGCGGCCCAGCTGGGCCGGCGCAAGGCGGCCCACGCGGAGACGCGGTCGCAGACGGTGCTGCTCTTCGAGCTGGGGCGCTGGATGGAGGCGTGGCTCTCGGAACACGTGATGGGCGCGGACGCCGAGATGGCCCGGTTCGTCCGGGGGCGTACGTCGGCAACCCAGCCGGTCGAGCCGGGCTGATCCGCTTCCCGGGTCGGCGTGGGGCTACGCCGCGTTCACCACGATCAGGTCGTCGGGAAGGGCGGTGAGGCGCTCCCCGCCCCGTTCCCCCACGGCCCATGTGTTCTCGATCCCCACCGCACCCTTCCCGGGGAAGACGAACTTGGGCTCGATGGCGACGGTCTGGCCGAGGAGCATGGGGGCGTCGAACCCCGGGGCGAGCACCGGGAGCTCGTCGAGCTCCAGCCCGATCCCGTGGCCGACGAAGCGCGCCTGCGCCCCGGGCGGACCCATGAAGCGGTCGCCCAGCCCGGCCTCGTCGGCCCTCCGTTGCGCGACGGCGAAGAGCTGGCTGGGAACGGCGCCGGGGGAGAGCGCCGAGGCGAGCTCCTCCTGGATGTCGCGGGCGACCCGGAAGGCCCGCTCGATCTCCGGGGCCAGCCTGCCGCACACCGCGATGCGGCTCATGTCGGTGACGTACCCGCCCTGGATGGCCGTGTAGTCGAGCAGCACCGGCACGTCCCGTCCGATGACGTCGAGCGAGGCACCCACGGGCGAGGAGGGCGAGAGGCCACGGCCGGTGACCGGCCCGTCGAAGTAGCTCGCCGCGGTCGCGGCCCCGCCCGCGATGGCGAGCCCCATGAAGAACTCCTGGTTGAAGCCCCGGACCCTCGGGCTCCCCTCGTTCCCGGCCCGGCGCATGCGCACCTCGATCTCGGCCGCCAGGTCCACCTCGCGCATCCCCGGGCGCAGGAAGGAGGGCACCTCGCGGAAGACGCCGGAGAGGAGGCGGGCCGTCTCGCGCATCCGTTCGAGCTCCCAGGGTGACTTCACGCTCCTTGACTGACGCACCAGCCCCGAGACGTCGCTCCACTCCACGCCGGGCAGCGCGCGCGTCCAGAACTGCTGGACCGCCACCGGCACGGTGTCGAGGGTGAGGCCGAGGCGGCGCGAGGGCCCCAGGACGCCGCCCAGGTCCCTGGAGGCGGGGAACGGGACCACCCGGGGGAGCGGACTCTCGGCGCGGGCCCGCTCGAGGCTCTTGCGCACGAGCAGCAGCGGTTCCCCCTCGACCGGCACCCAGAGCGCGGCGTTCTGGCGGGTGCCGGAGACCCAGAGGACGTCCACGGCCTGGAGGAGCAGCGCCCCGTCGAGTCGCTGCCCGGCGAGCCCGGCCCGGAGGATCTCGAGTCGGCGCGCGCTCTCCGACGAGGGGGTGAGGAGCGATTCCAAGTCCTTAGCCTACCCGGCCCGACCCCCACGCTCCAATCGGGTGCAGGAGCGCATCCTTTTTCGTCGGCGCGTGTTGAAGCATCCATGACCTCCATCCGCGTCCGGAATCCCTTCCTCCTGGCATCGATCCTCGCCGTCGCCACCGCCCTCACCGCCTGCGGCGGCTCCTCCACCCAGGACGGCGCGAGCGCCCTCTCCACCGCCCTGGAGGCGAGCACCGCAGCCTCCGGAACCCTCCTCTGCGCGCCGGCTGATGCGCAGATCGCCGCGTGCACGGCCAAGGCCGCCGGCGACGCCTGCGAGCTCCTCCCGCCGTCGGGCGCCCCGGCCGTGGCCGGAACCTGCCGCACGACCATCGACGGCGCCAGCGTGGCGTGCGCCCCGAACCCGCCTGCTCCCCCCCAGGAGCTCGTGGACGCCTGCACCGGCAAGACTGCCGGCGCCACCTGCCAGGTCGCCGAGCCCTTCGGAAACACCCGCGACGGCCTCTGCCTGACGGCCCGTGACGGAGCGACCCTCGTCTGCGGCCGCGTCCACGTCCCGCCCCAGGGCGCCATCGACGCCTGCGCCACCCTCGCCGCCGGCGCCGCCTGCGCCATGCCGGGACGCGGCGGGATGGGCGCCGCCTCTGGCATCTGCAGCCTGGGGCCGGCCAGCACCGGCCCTCTCGCCTGCGCTCCGCAGAAGGACCTCCTCCCGCACGGCGAGGCGGCCTGCGCCGGCCTCGCGGCGGGTGCGACGTGCACGCTGGGGCGCCGCCACGAGGCGGTGTCGGGTACCTGCGTCGCCCCGACGGCGGGGAGCGCCGCCGTCTGCATCGTCGCCTGCGCCGACCTGCGCGGACGGTTCACCTGTGGCCGGGGCGGCCACGGCCGCTAGCGCCTGGCCCGCACGGTCCAGGCCGCGGCCGCCGATCCCAGGCCGAGAACGATGCTGCCCCCGAAGTAGCCGGGGTATCCGGCGCGCGCCACCAGCGCTCCGCCCACCGCGGGCCCCAGGAACGACCCGAGCTGCACGGCGAACATCATGAGATTGGCGTTGAGCGGCCGGAAGCGCGGCTCGGACAGCTCGAAGACGAGCCCGTTCAGCGCCGGGTAGCCGGCCCCGAGTCCGAGCCCGAAGAATGCGCCCAGGAGCGGCGCCGCCCCGATGGGCAGGGTCGCGAGCGCCAGGTGGCCCAGCCCGATCATCCCGAAGGAGAAGGCGGCCAGCCGGGCCTTGTCGAAGCGGTCGAAGAGGCGCCCGCCCAGCAGCCGGATCCCGATCATCACCGCGGTGAGCACCGAGAAGAAGGCACCCACGTTTCCGAGCCCCCGCTCGGTCGCGAACCCCTTGAACAGGTAGTAGAGGCTGCTCCAGTTCGCGAAGTAGGCGACGCCGAGCGCGAGAACCAGCCGGAGGCGGGCGCTCCCGAGGGTCTCCCGGACGTCCCTGAAGGACGGCAGGTGCGGCTCCCCGTCCGCGCCCACCGTGGGCGGGCGGATGCGCCGGCGGAGCGCGAAGACCAGCCCCACCGCGGGCAGGAGGGCGAGCCCGGCCAGCGCGTAGGCCTGGGTCACGCCCATGAGGCGCGGGACCGCGGCGTCCATCGCAGCCGGGACCACGCCGTAGGCGGCCAGGATCGCCACCGAGTAGATGCCGAAGGCCTCGCCGCTCCGGTCGGGAGGGATCACCGTGACGAGCAGCGCCATGGCCCCGGAGCCGAGGAGGAATCCTCCGGCTCCGCAGGCGGCCCGCAGGAGGAAGAGCCCCCAGAACGACCGGACGACGAGGAAGGAGACTCCCCCAGCGACCAGGATGGCGATGCCGGCCAGCATGGCCCCGGGCGCCCGGCGGGCGGTGAGGAACGGGCTCGCCAGGAGGTAGAGGACCATGGCGACGAGCGGGTAGGCGCCGACGACGAGGCCGCGCAGCTCCGCCGGCACGCCCAGCGACGCCAGGTGGCCGAAGAGGTCGTAGTAGGCCGTCCCGTTCGCGATGGCCAGGAAGGCGACCAGGCAGAGGCTCGCGAACTCGAATCCGAGCAGCTTGCGGGGGGAGGACATGGCGCCTCCCCATGTTAGGCATGTGCCGGAGGATTTCCCCGATGCATCGTCCCGACCGATCGATTCTCGCCCGCCGCGCCGTCGTGGCCCTCGCGCTCCTGTCCCTGGCCGGTCCCTCCCGGGCCCAGACCGGGAAGGGAGCCGCCCCCTCGCCGATCCTGGCCGAGCTCAACGCCGCGGTGACCCGGCTCGTGGCCCGGGTCTCGCCCGCGGTGGTCCAGATCCGGGTCACCGGCTACGGCCCTGCCGGCGACGCCGGCGCCGGGGAGGGGCCGGTGGTCTCGCGGCAGCGCACCATCGGCTCGGGCGTCATCGTGGACCCGGCCGGATACGTGCTCACGAACGAGCACGTCATCCACGGCGCCCAGCGCATCCAGGTGGTCCTGCCCGCGCCCCCGGACGGGGAGAAGGCCCCGACCAAGGGGGGGCGCCAGCGGATCTACGAGGCGCGCGTGGTGGGGACCCAGGCCAGCATCGACCTGGCCCTGCTCCGCATCGACGCGACCGGGCTGCCCACCCTGGCGATCGACCCCTCCGCCAAGGTCCGGCAGGGCGAGATGGTCTTCGCCATCGGCAGCCCGCAGGGGCTCGCCAGCACCGTCACCATGGGTGTCGTCTCCTCCTCGGCGCGCCAGCTCGACGTGCTGGCGCCGCTGCCCACCCCGATGCTCCTCATCCAGACCGACGCGCCCATCAACCTGGGCAACAGCGGCGGGCCGCTGGTGAACGCCGACGGGGTGCTGGTGGGAATCAACACGTTCATCGTCAGCCAGTCGGGAGGCAGCCAGGGGCTGGGGTTCGCCATCCCCGCCCCCATGGTCCGGTTCGCCTACGACAACCTCCGGAAGTACGGCCACGTGCGCCGGATCGAGGCGGGGATCACCGCCCAGGCGGTGACGCCCACGCTGGCCACCGGCCTGGGCCTGTCGCGCGACTGGGGCGTGGTGGTCGCCGACGTCTCCCCCGGCTCGGCTGCGGCGGCGGCCGGCGTCCGCCCCGGCGACGTCATCGACACCTTCGACGGGCTCCCGGTGGACAGCCTTCCGGCGCTGACCGGGGCCCTCTTCCTCCACCAGGTGGGGGAGCCGGTGGCCCTCGGCCTGATCCGCGGGGACCAGCCCATATCACTTACCGTGAACGCCCCGGAGGCCAAGCAGCCCACCGACCTGCTGGCCGACCTGGCCAACCCGGACCGGGGGCTCGTTCCCCGCCTGGGGATCCTGGGCGTGGACGTGAGCGAGAAGCTCCGCGGCATCATCCCGCCGCTGCGCATCGGCTACGGCGTGGTGGTGGCGGCCCGGACCGCCGAGGGGGGCTCCCGGGGGACCGGGCTCCAGCCCGGCGACGTCATCCACGCCATGAACGGGAACCCGGTCGAGTCGGTGGAGGGGCTGCGCCAGGCCGTGCTGGCCGTGAAGGCCGGCGACCCGGTGGTCCTGCAGGTCGAACGTCAGGGGCGTCTCACCTACCTGGCCTTCGAGATGGAGTGACCGCCGGCCAGCAGCTCGCTCCCCACCCAGTGGGCGGCGAACTGCCAGGCGATCCGGCCGCTGGCGTCCCCCTTCTTGTGGGTCCAGGCGACGGCGGCGGCGCGGGCCCGCTCGTCCCACGGCAGCGAGGTGCCGCGCGCCGCGCACGACCGGTCGATCCACTGCCGCACCACCGCCAGGTACTGCTCGGTGCTGAAGGAGTGGAACCCCACCCAGAGCCCGAAGCGGCCGGAGAGGGAGATCTTCTCCTCGATGGCCTCGCCGTGGTGGATCTCGTCGTTCACGAGGAGCGCGCCGCGGTTGTCGGTCTCGAACTCGGGCAGGAGGTGGCGCCGGTTGGAGGTCACGTGGATGAGCACGTTCTCGGGCACTGCGTAGACCGAGCCGTCGAGGGCGCTCTTCAGCGCCTTGTAGCTCGATTCGCCGGGCTCGAAGGAGACGTCGTCCGCGAACAGGATGAAGCGGTAGGGCTGGTCGCGCAGGCCGTCCACGATGTCGTGCAGCATCACCAGGTCGTCCTTGTCCACCTGCACGAGGCGCAGGCCGTCCCGCGCGTGCGCGGCGAGCAGCGCCCGGACCAGCGACGACTTCCCGGTTCCGCGCACCCCCCAGAGCAGCACGTTGTTGGCGGGCAGCCCGGCCAGGAACTGCCGCACGTTCTGCACCACCACCGCCTTCTGCTCCTCGATGCCGAGGAGGTCCTCGAGACCGGGCCCGCCCTGGGAGGCGAGCGGCTCGAGCCAGCCGGCCAGCGGACGCCGCCGCCAGGCCGCGGCGTGGTGGACGGTCCAGTCGGTGTCCGGAACGGGGCGGGGCAGGATCTGCTCGACTGCGGTCAGGACACGACGAATCTGCTCGATCAACTCTGAATCCAGGGGCAAGTTTCCTCCGGGGGACCCCTTTCATAGCAGAAGGCGTATGCTCCGCCGATGCGCGACGAGCCGGTCATCGACATGCGTCTCACCCACCTGATGGCGCTCGACGCCAGCCTCTCCGACGTCCGGGGCGCCCTCATGCGCGCCGCCCGCATCCGGACCGCACACTGCGCGGAGATCCGCGCCCTGCTCGCCCAGGTGGACGACCTCGGGCGGCGGGTCATGGTGGAGGTCAGCACGCCATGACGACGTTCAAGGTTGGCGGGCACGAGCTCCGGATCTGGATGCAGGACGGGCGCTGGTACGTGGCCGTCGACGGGGTCCAGCTTCCCATCTGGCACAAGGTGCAGGCCGACGCCTGGACGGCCGGGGTCACCGAGGCCGACCGGCTCGACCATGCCGTGCCGCAGCAGCCCTCGGCCTGAAGCGACGCTCGAGCCGGACGCACCAGCGGCGGGGTGTCACATCCGGCGCCCCCGGTCGTCTTTCTCCATGAGTGCCCGCGTCTCTCCTCGCTCCGTTCGACCTCGTCGCCGGCCACGTCGTCGCAGCCATCGACGGTCGCCGCGTCCTGGTGGACACCGGTTCGCCCGCCAGCTTCGGGCGCGGGGATCGCATCCAGCTCCCCGGCGGCGATCACCCCATCGCGTCCGGCCTCCTGGGCTTCACCGTGGAGACCGCCGCGGAGCACATCCGGAAGCTCCCGGGGGTCGCCCCGGACTTCGACCTGGACGTCCTCCTCGGCACCGACCTGCTCTGGGGCAACGAGCTCCTTCTCGACTTCCCGTACCGGACGGTGCGCATCACCCCGGCCTCGCCGCGGGAGGGCACGGCGTGCTGCTCCACGCGGACCCGCTTCCTGATCGAGGACCTCGTGGTCGGGGGCACCCGCGCCCCGGCCCTCCTCGACACGGGTGCTCCCATCTCCTACCTGGCCACGCGCCACACCGAGGGCTTCCCGGTGTCCGGGTGGGCGCGCGACTTCTTCCACGGCGGGGGGGACTTCCAGGTGCCCCTTCGGGTCGTGCCGGCGCTCTTCCGCGGGCGCGGGGTCGCCGTGGGCTTCGCCGAGCCCCCGGTGTCGGTCTGGATGGCCATGCGGCTCCTCGGGGTGCAGGCCATCGTCGGCACCGACCTGCTCGAGCAGGTCGGCGTGGTCTCCCTCGAGCTGGTCGGCTGAACCGGACCACCGGCCCCACCGGACTCGCCGGCCCCAGGTCCCTGGGCTACACTCCCCGTCTCTTGGCCTCGGCGCGGCGGACATCGGCGGCGGAAGCGCGGCTCCTCGGGCTCGCGACCTGGCTCGTGGCGCGCAACGCGCCGGTGACCCGCGAGGAGATCTACGAGGCCTTCCCCGGCGAGTACGTGGGCAGCCCCGCCGCGCGGGAGAAGAAGTGGACCCGCGACAAGAACGACCTCCACCGGCTCGGCATCCCGCTCATCTTCGAGGAGAACGAGGGCAAGGAGGGCGCCTACCTCCTCGACACGAGCTCCTGCACGCTTCCGAAGCTGGAGTTCTCCCCGGACGAGGCGGCGGTGCTCTGGACCGCTGGCCAGGCCGCGCTGCGCACCGACGACCACCCGCTCGCCGCGGATCTGGAGACGGCGCTCCGAAAGCTCGCCGTGGGGGCGAAGGGGCTCCCTCCGCGGGCCGCGCTCCTCGAGGCCGACTGGGGCGCGACCCCGCCCGCCGAGCCCGGCAGGTGGCTCGCCCTCCTCGCCGACGTGGTGGAGCGGCGGAAGCGGCTCTCGCTCGCCTACCGCAAGACCGACGGGTCGATCACCGAGCGGCTCGTGGACGTCCTCGGGTACGCCTGGCGCCGCGGCCACTGGATCTTCGTGGGGCACTGCCACCTGCGTGGCGGCCTGCGGATGTTCTACCTCGACCGGGTCCGGTCCATGACGATCGCCCCGGCCACGCCCCGGGGCCCCGACTTCGCCGTCCCGGCCGACTTCGACATCCGTGCCTGGTCGCGCCAGGAGACCTGGGAGTACTTCGAGCACGCGCCGCGCACCGCGCTGGTGCGCTTCCGCGGCTCGCTCTCGACGCTGGCCCCGAAGCTGCTCCCCCGCGCCACGCTCACCCGCGCGCCCGACGGCGCGCGCCTGGCCCGGCTCGAGGTCCGCAACCTGCGCGGACTGGTGCGCCAGGCGCTGGCCTGGGGGCCGGAGGCCGAGCTGCTCGAGCCGGCCGAGGGGCGCGCGATGGCGCGCGCCATCCTGGCTTCCCTCTCGGAGCGGCTGGGGAAGGATCCCGCCCCGTGACGAGCCCGGTCGGACAGGTCCGCAAGATGCTGCTCCTCGTGCCCGAGGCCTGGCGCGCAGGAACGAAGGGGCTCCCGCTCGAGAAGGCCGTCCGCGTCACCGGCGCCAGGAGCGTGAAGGAGATCGAGCAGATCGTCGGCGCGCTGGGCCAGATGGAGTTCGGCCCTTCCCTGCCGGACACCGTGCTCCTCGTCTCCATCGAGGACGGGCGCGTCTTCGCCGACCGGGCCCTGCACCTTTCCACGCCGCCCCCGCTCTCGCTGCGCGAGGGGGCCGCGCTCCTGGCCGCGATCCGCCCCTTCGAGAAGAACGCCGGCAAGGCGGTGGCCAGCGCCGCGCGGAAGCTCAAGGGGGCCGTCCCGGAGCCCTTCCGCAGGACCGTCGAGGCCCTGGCCCGGGCCATGGACTACCCGGTCGATCCTCCCGGCGAGTGGGCCGACGCGCTCTCCCGGGCCATCGAGGGGCGGCTGGAGATCGCGGTGGACTACCGCGCCGAGGCCTCCGGGACGGTGGCCCGGCGCACGCTCGAGCCGCGGGCCGTCTTCCACGGGGACGGCCACTGGTACCTGGCCGCCTGGAACGTGGTGAAGCGCGAGGAGCACCTCTACCGGCTCGATCGGATCGCGTCGATCGCCCCGGGCACGCGCTTCTTCGGGGATCACAAGGGGCCCCCGCTCGACCGGTTCCGGGCCCGCCACCTCTACTTCCAGTCGGGGGGCGAGCGGGACGTCTCGGTGCGGTTCTCCGGCGAGGGGGGCGCGCTCGCGCTGGAGCAGTGGCCGGAGCGCTCCACGCAGAACCCCGACGGCTCGGTGACCGTGAAGGCCCGGCTCGCGCCCGGGAACTACCTCCTCGGCTGGGTGCTCGGCTACGGCGGGCAGGCCGAGGTGGCCGGGCCACCCGACGTCCGGGAACTGCTCCGCGCGCGCGTCGCGGAGCTCTCCGCCCTCTACTCCGGGTAGCGAGGCGGCCGCGCCATGCGCCTGCACCTCGTGGATGGAACGTTCGAGCTCTTCCGGGCCCACTTCTCGAAGCGTCCCGCGCGGCTCTCGGACGAGGGGCGGGACGTCAAGGCAACGCTGGGGCTGGTGGACTCGCTGCGCGCGCTCCTCCGCGACCCGGGCGAGGCGGTCACCCACGTCGCGGTGGCCTTCGACAACCCCGTCCGCTCCTTCCGCAACGACCTCTTCGACGGCTACAAGACCGAGGAGGGCGTTCCCCCCGAGCTCCTCGCCCAGTTCGACGGCGTCGAGGATGCCGTCCGCGCGCTCGGGGTGACGGTCTGGTCGATGCGGGAGTTCGAGGCCGACGACGCCCTGGCCACGGCCGCCTTCCGCTTCCGCGACCAGGTGGACCAGGTCCGCATCCTCACGCCCGACAAGGACCTGGGCCAGTGCATCTCCGGCAGCCGGGTGGTGCAGGTGGACCGGATCCGCGGGCGCGAGATCGACGAGGAGGCCCTGCGGGCGCGGCGCGGCGTCGGGCCGGAGAGCATCCCCGACCTCCTGGCGCTGGTGGGGGACGCGGCCGACGGGATCCCGGGCATGCCGGGCTTCGGCGAGAGGACCGCGGCGGCGCTCCTGGCGCGCCATATTCACCTGGAGTCAATACCGGGCGACCCGGCGCTCTGGCCGCCGGGGATCCGCGGCGCCGCGCAGAAGGCCTCCGTCCTGGCCTCCGGACGCGAGGCCGCCCTGCTCTACCGGCGGCTCGCCACGCTGGTGCGCGACGTGCCCCTCGCCGAGACCCTCGAGGATCTCCGGCTGCCGCCCACCCGTCCTGTCTAGCCCGCGCACGGCCCCGGCGCACGCCGTCGCGATCGGCGCGTCATCCGGCGTGCGGAGAGGCGGGGCCGGCGATAACGATCCCCGGCCATGCGCTGGGTCTCCGCCCTCTCCCGCCGAGCCGACCTCGAAGGCGCCTTCGCCGAGGCCTCCGCCGTCGTGGAGGCCGGCCTGGG
>CAIQRS010000236.1 GCA_903874275.1 uncultured Anaeromyxobacter sp. | reverse complement strand
CGCGGGAGGCGGGAATGACCCCGCCACGCGGCTCCTGCTGGCCCGCGCATGGGCGTCGCTCGGCGACCCGCGCGCCCCCGCCGCGCTGCGCGCCGTGGCGCTCGAGCGGGTGGGCGAGCAAGACGGGGAGGAGGCCGCCCGGGTGCTCCTCGCCGCCTGGCCCGGCGTCCTCACCGTCGAGGACCGCATCGACCGGGCGCGACGCCTCCTCGCCTCCACCCGGACCGCGGCGGCCCTCGCCGAGATCGACGCCCTCGATCAACTGGTCGGTCCGGCTCCCCTCCTCGCCGTCCTGCGGGCCATGGCGCTTCTGCAGGCCCGGCGCCCCGCCGAGGCCGAGGCGCTCGCCGCACCGGTGGCCCGTCTCCCCGGATCGGGCGAGCCGGCCGCGGCCCGCTACGTCCTCGCCCGCGCCGCAGCTCGGCAGGGGCGCATCGACGAGGCCGTCACCCGCTACCGGCAGGTCGCCCGGGAACGGCCCGTCGTCCCCGGGCTCACCGCCGCCCAGCAGGCGGATCTCCCCGACGACGCCGCCTTTCTGGCCGCATGGCTCCCCTACGACACCGGGCGATACGCGGAGGTGGCGCGCTCCCTCCGAAGCTTCGTCCGGGATCGGCCCAAGGCGCGCCGGGCCCACGACGCCCGGTGGTTCCTGGCCTGGACCCTCCTCCGGTCCGGAGACCGCCCGGCCGCGCGCAAGGAGCTCGCCGAGCTCGCGGCCAGGGAGACGGGCAACCTGCGCGCGGCGGCCCTCTACTGGACGGCGCGCATCGAACCCGACCCCGGGAAGTCGGCCGATGCCTTTCTCGCCGCCGCCTCCGAGGTGCCGGACGGCTGGTACGCCCTCCTCTCGGCCTCCCGCCTCGCGCAGCTCTCGGTCCCCCTCCCCGCGCCGGATCCCCTCCCGCCGTCCCCCCTCCCCGAACCGCCGGCGGGTTCACGCGCCGGCCAGGCGCTGGCGCTCGCCGTCGATCTCTCCGGAGCCGGGCTCCGCGAGGACTCCACGGCCCTGCTCCAGCGCCTCTCCCGCGCCCCCGACGTCCGGTCCCGGGCCGCGCTCCTCGCCGAGGTGGCCGCATTCACCGGCGACCCGGAGATCCCGTTCCGGATGGCCCGCGATCACCTTCCTCCCGGGATCCGGGCCCGGCGCTGGGCCTACCCCGACGCCCACGCCGACCTGCTCCGCCCGGCCGCGCTCCGGCTGGGCGTGGACCCCGCGCTCGCGCTCGCGGTGATGCGGCGCGAGTCGGCCTTCCTCGTCTCGGTCCGGAGCGGAGCCGGCGCCGAGGGGCTCCTCCAGCTCCGGCCCGCCACCGCCCACCGGCTGGGCGCCATCCTCGGCCTGCCACCCGACGTGGACCTCGCCGACCCCGGCCAGAACGTCCCGCTGGGGCTCGCCTACCTGGGGATCCTGGCCGACCGGTTCGCCTCGCCGGCCCAGGTCCTGGCCGCCTACAACGCCGGCCCCCCCGCGGCGGCCGGCTGGTCCCGCTCCCGCACCGGGATGCCGCTCGACGAGTGGGTGGAGGAGATCCCGTACCGGGAGACGCGCCAGTACGTCCGGTCGGTCCTTGCCGACTGGGCGCGCTACCGACGCCTGGGCGGCGAGACCCCGCCGCCCCTCGACCCCGCCGCACCGATCACCCCACCGACGCCGGGAGTGGCTTTCTAAGCCACGTCCTGCGGGGCGTTCATCACCCCCAGGATGGCCGGACCCGCCTTGTCCATCACGCGCGGCGTGATCCCGGGGATGGAGCGGATGGCCGACTCCTCGCGGGGACGGAGCCTGGCCAGGAGGACGAGCGCGGTCTCCGGGATCACCTTGAAGGGCGGCTTGTCGATCTCCGAGGAGAGCTCCTCGCGGGCGATCCAGAGGGCGCGCAGGACCTTCTTCCCCTCGGCGTCGAGTTCCCGGGCCCCCTTCAGCTTGCGGAAGCCCTCCGGGTCGAAGACCCGGGCGTGCGCGCGGGCCGCGGCGATGCGGTCGAACTCCCGCCGGGCCTCGTCGGCCGCGCCACCCTGGGCCAGCCCGGCCGAGAGGATGTCGTGGAGCGGGAGCAGGAAGTGGGTGTCGAGGGCCGCGTAGCGGAGCTGGCCGGGGGTGAGCGGCCGCCGGCCCCAGTCGGCGCGCTGGTGCTCCTTGGTGAGCCGGACGCCGAAGTGGGCCTGGACCAGCGCCGCCAGTCCCAGTTCCTTCGAGCCGAGCCGGCGCGCCGCGATCATGGTGTCGAAGATCCGCCCCAGGTCCCATCCGAACTCGCGCCGCAGGCAGCGCACGTCGTAGTCGGCGCCGTGGAGGACCAGTTCCCGATCCCCCCCCAGCACGGCCCCGAGGGGCCGGACGTCCACGGCGATGGGGTCCACGATGAAGTCGGCGCCGGCGATGGAGATCTGCATCAGGCAGACCCGCTCCCGGTAGGCGTGGAAGCTGTTGGACTCGGTGTCGAGCGCCACCCGCGGCTCTCCCTCGAGCCTCCGCGCCAGCGCCTCGATGGCTGCGGCGTCGGCGACGTAGGTCGGCGTGGGGGCTGGCCCTGACATGCGGACCTCATACCCCATCGCCGGGTGATGCGCAGGCCCATTCCCGGCCGATCGAAGGTATCATCCGCCCCGATGAGGGCACGCATCCGCGGCTGGCTGACGACCATCTACGCCGCCCTCTTCATGGCGCTCTTCTTCTTCTCCTCCCTGCCGATCATGCTGGTGACCCGCTCGGGCGACCTCCCCATGTGGTTCGCGCGCAAGGCCTGGGGCCCCTGGGGGCTCTGGATGGCCGGCGTGGACTTCCAGGTCGTGAGGACCGCGCCCTTGCCCGACGGTCCCGCCATCTACGCTGCCAACCACGCCAGCGCCCTCGACATCTGGGCGGCGGTGGCCGCCATCCCCCGCGGCGTCCGCTTCGTGGCCAAGGCCGAGGTGTTCCGCTGGCCGGTCTTCGGCTGGTACATGACGCTCGGAGGGCACGTCCCCGTCGATCGCCGGGACCACGCGCGGGCGGTGGCCTCCCTGGCCCGTGCGGCGGCGCGCGTCCGTGCCGGGACGAGCCTCATCGTCTTCCCCGAGGGGACGCGCAGCCGCGACAACCTGGTCCACGCCTTCAAGAAGGGGCCCTTCGCCATCGCCGCCCAGGCCGGCGTCCCGGTGGTCCCCGTGGCCATCACCGGCGCCGGGAAGGTGACCCCGAAGGACCTGCTCCACGTCCACCCCGGCCCGGTTCGCGTCACCTTCGGACGACCGGTCACCGCCACGGAGTTCCCGGGCCGGGACGCGCTCCTCCGCGAGGTGAGGCGCCAGATCATCGAGATGGACCGCGCGGCGGGAGGACCCGGCGGCGCCGACGAACCGGCGGTCGCCGCGCGCGGCTTCGAGGGAGACGTTGGCGACGCACCGGACGGACGGTAAGCTCTCTCCATGGGTGAACGAGACAGGCGCGTGCCGGACCTGGTCGAGGGCGCGCTCGATCAGGGGCGGCGCGCGGCGTCGGGGCTGGTCGACGGATTCCGCAAGGCCGGACGCTGGCAGAAGGCGCGCCTCGGGATCCTGGGAGGCTGGCTCACCGCCTCGTTCATCGCCCTCTGGATCGCCTGCCCCACGTCGGGCCCGGGCAACTCCATCGGCGCCGACGTCCACGTGCTCAAGGACTCGCTGCTGGGCGGCCAGCAGATCCTGGTGCGCAACGAGTCGGACGAGGTCTGGACCGACGTGGTGCTCACCCTCGACCGCACCTGGCGAAACGAGCAGCGGGCGTTGCGCCCCCGGGAGCAGGTGGTGCTCTCCCCGGCCCAGTTCGAGCGCGCCGGAGAGCCTGCTCCCCGCGACCTGCGCCCGAAGCGGCTGGACGTGGCCTGCCAGCAGGGCAAGGCCGCCTTCGACCTGCGCTAGACGCCCCACGCCTCCTCGATCTCCCGCTCCCCGGCGGCCGCCCGGTCACGTCGCCCCCGCTCCGCCCACCGGGCGGCGCCGCGGGAGAGCGCGCCGGCCCGCCCCTCGATCTCCCGCCGGGCGGCGGTCGCCTCCTCCGCCCGGCGACCCGCCCGCTCGGCCCGTTCAGCCGCAAGGAGCCCCTCCCTCGCCATCTGCCGGGCGCCGCGGTCCACGGCGGAGCGCGATGCCGCTGCCCGCGCCAGCTCCCCGGCCGGCGCCGCGTCCGGAGCGGCGGGGCCAGCAGCCGCACGGCGCCTCGCTTCCTCCGCGAGCGCGGCGATCGCCTCCGCCTCTCCCCGCGCCCGGGCGGCCTCGGCCCACCGGACGGCCACGCCCCGCGCGGCCCGGAGCGCCTGCGCCGACCGCAGAGCGGAGAGCGGCTCGAGAGGCCAGGCCTTCACCCGTCGAGCCCGGCCGCCAACTCGCCAAGCGACTGGACGGTCTCCTCGAAGGGCGTCGCCGCGGTCCCCTCCTGCCGGAGGAAGGCCTCGATGGCAGGCATGGCGTCCGCGGCCGCGTCGAGCCCGGGGTCGGCACCGCGCACCCAGGCCCCCGCCGCCACCAGGTCCCGGGCCCCCTCCCACCGGCCGATGGTCCTCCGCACCTTCCCCGCCGCGGCTCGCTGACCTGCCCCGGTCACCGCGGGCATGGCCCGGGACAGGGTCGCCAGAACGTCCACGGCCGGGTGGCGCCCGCCCTCGGCGATGCGCCTGTCGAGGACCAGGTGGCCGTCGAGCAGCCCCTGGATCTCCGCCGACATCGGATCCTCCGCCTCGTCCCCTCCCGAGAGCACCGTGTAGACCGCCGTGATGGAGCCCCCTGGCCCCGTGCCTGCCCGCTCCACGAGCCGGGGAAGCTCGGAGAAGACCCGGGCCGGGAATCCCTGGCGCACCGGGGCCTCCCCGGCGCCGAGCCCCACCTCCCGCACCGCCCGCGCGAAGCGGGTGAGCGAGTCGACGAGCAGGAGCACGCTGCGACCCTCGACCCGCGCGAACCACTCCGCCACCGCGGTGGCCACCTGGGCCGATCGCATCCGCACCACGGCCGGCGCGTCGCTGGTGGCCGCCACCACCACGCTGCGACGCAGACCCTCCGCACCCAGCGCGTCCTCGACCATCTCGCGGACCTCCCGGCCGCGCTCCCCCACCAGCCCCAGCACGCAGACCTCGGCCCCCGACCCGCGCGCGAGCCGCCCCAGGAGCGAGGACTTTCCGGCCCCGGGCCCCGCGAAGAGCCCCACCCGTTGCCCCTCGGCCAGCGTGGCGAAACCGTCCACGGCCCTGACCCCGGTGGCGAACGGGCGCGCGAGCCGCGGCCGCTCCAGCGGCCCGGGGGCGGCCCGGTCCACCTCCCAGGACGTGAGCCCCGGCGGCAGGGGCCTTCCGTCGAGCGGGCTCCCCAGCCCGTCGAGGACCCGCCCCAGCAGCCCGCCACCCACCCGGATCTCGAGCCTGCGCCCGGTCTTCCGGACGAGCGCGCCGGGGAGGGCCGCCCGCGCATCCCCGAGCGGCAGGAGGATCGCCTCGTCGCCGCGAAGGGCCACCACCTCGGCCCGCACGACGCCCTCCCGCCCCGTCCCACACTCGGTCTCCACCTCGACCTGCTCGTGCAGCCCCGCGCCGGCGCCCGTGCACCGCAACAGGAACGGGGTCACGTCGCGGAGCCGACCCTTCCGCAGGAACGGCCTCGCCCCCCGAACCGCGGCCGTCGCCCGCGCGAGCACGGTCACCGGGCCTCCTCCTCCACGGCGCGCCGCAGCGCGGCCAGCTGCGAACGGAACCGTCCGTCCACCGCCGCTCCGTCCACCTCGACGATCACCTCCCCCGGCGCCAGGTCCGGGTCGGTCACGAAGAGCAGCCCAGCGGCCGCGGGATGGAGGCCGCCATCGCCCTCCCCGGAGCGAAGGACCTCGGCGTCGGCGGCGCTGAGCCGCAGCGCAACGGGGCTCCTCCCGCGGAGCTCGGCGAGCGCCCGCCCGGCCGCGGCGATGGCATCGCCCCCTGGCCGCACCTCCCGGGCCAGGATCCGCCCGGCCATCTCCACCGCGAGCCCGACCAGCTCGGCGGCGCATCCAGCCAGGAGCCGGTCGCGCTCCGTCGCGCCCCGAACCACCTCGGCCGCGGCCCGCGCGAGCCCCTCCGTGTGGCCCGACTCGACGGCCTGCTCCCGCGCGAGCGCGACCTCCCGCGCCGCCCCTGCCCTCTGCAGCCGGGCCTCCGCCTCCGCCTCCGCGAGCAGCACCCGCGCTGCCCGGCGCGCCTCCCAGACCTCGGCGGAGATGCGCCGCGCCCCGGGCGCCGTTCCTCCGGCAATCGTCCGTCCCGCGTTCTCTCCGTCCACGCCACGACCTCCCTGGAACCGTTCCCCCCTCCGTCGGCCCCTCGTCCCGCTTCCAGTGCAAGCGAAAGGCCCACCCCGCGCGGCGGAGTGGGCCCTCTTGGAGGCGCGATGTCAGGAAGGTCTAGGCGGCTTCCTCGGCGTTGCCGATCTGCCCCGTCTCCACCGACTCGACCGACTCGAGGTACCGGTGCAGGAACTGCTTGGTCTTCAGCTCGACCTGGCGCACCCGCTCGCGCGAGACGCCCCAGCGCTTGCCGATCTCCTCCAGGGTCTTCGGGGAGTCCTGCTGGAGCCGGTTGTGGATGATGTCCCAGCCCAGCTCGCCGATGCGCTTGCGGACCTTGCCGAGCGCGTCGCGGACCTCGCGGTCGCCCTCGCCCGACAGGTATCCACCCTCCGGACCGGGGCCCTCGTCCTCGATGCGCTCGAGGTGGGAGACGTCGCCGTCCTCGTCGATGTAGCTGTCGAGGGAGAGATCGGGCTGCGCCACCGTCCCGCTCTGCGGCCGGACCGTGCTGCGCGCCTCCTTGAGGTACTTGCCGACGTAGGCGCGGATCCACCACACCGCGTAGGTCGAGAACCGGGTGCCGGCGTGCGGGTCGAACTTCTCGACGGCGCGCATGAGGCCGACGTTGCCCTCCTGGATCAGGTCGTCGAGGCGGACCGTCCCGCGACGCTGCTTGCGGGCGATGGCCACGACGAACGCCAGGTTGTGCCGGACGAGCTTCTGCTTCGCCCCGACCTCGCCCTTGCGGGCCTTGAGGGCGAGAGCGTGCTCCTCGTCCCGGGTGAGCGGTGGGTAGTCGCGGACCGCCTTGAGGTACGGGGCGAGTTCCTCGAATTCCCTGCTGCCGCGCTGGATACCGGCGGTCTTCATCCTCGTTGGCCTCTCCACCGTCCGTGCAGGCTGCCGGGTCTTCCGGAATGCCGGACAGTTACGTTACGGCATATTACGAATCTGGACTTCTTCAGTCAACCACCAAAGCCAAGTGTCCGTCATGACTGATGTGTAATCAAAAAACATCGACCCTTCCGGTGGTCGATCGCGCTCGATTTTCCATGACGCGGCAAATCACGAAAGGGCTGGTACTCTTTCCCAAACGCCCGGGAACCACGGAATAGTTCCACCCTCCCACACCCGGGACGGGGCGTCCCGGACGGCCCGCGCAGCACGTCCCTGAAGGGTACGTTGCAACCCCACGGGGCCTGCTTCCACGCCCCATGAAGGGCGATGGCCCGAGGCTCTCGCCCCGGGCCACCGGTCGAATCCCTGCAAGGTTCCTGGTTACTCGTCGGCGCTGGCGAGGCCGAGAGCCTCCTCGGCCTGCTCCACCGCGTCCACCGGCGTCTCCACCTCGATGTCGAGGTGCTTGTAGGCCGAGAGGCCGGTGCCGGCCGGAACGAGCCGGCCCATGATGACGTTCTCCTTGAGGCCGCGCAGGTGGTCCACCTTGCCGCTGATGGCGGCCTCGGTGAGCACCTTGGTGGTCTCCTGGAACGACGAGGCCGAGATGAACGACTCGGTGGAGAGCGAGGCCTTGGTGATGCCGAGGAGCAGCGGCTCGCCCTGCGCGGGCGTCCCGCCGGCCTTCATCACCTTCTCGTTCTCCTCCTCGAAGACCCACTTCTCGACCTGCTCGTCGGCCAGGAAGCTGGTGTCGCCGACGTTCATGACGCGCACGCGGCGCAGCATCTGGCGGACGATGGTCTCGATGTGCTTGTCGTTGATCTTCACGCCCTGGAGCCGGTAGACCTCCTGCACCTCGTCCACCATCCAGCGGGCCAGCTCCTTCTCGCCGAGCACCCGGAGGATGTCGTGCGGGTTGGCCGCGCCGTCCATGAGCGCCTCGCCGGCCTTGACGCGGTCGCCGGTGTGGACGCTGATGTGCTTGCCCTTGCCGATCAGGTACTCCTTGAGCAGCTCGGGGTGCAGCTTCCCCTCGATCTCGGGGGTGACCACCACCTTGCGCTTGCCCTTGGTGTCCTTGCCGAAGGAGACCACGCCCTCGATCTCGGAGATGACCGCGTACTCCTTGGGCTTGCGGGCCTCGAAGAGCTCGGCCACGCGGGGAAGGCCGCCGGTGATGTCCTTGGTCTTGGTGGTCTCGCGGGGCATCTTGGCGATGACGTCGCCGGCGTCGATCTCGTCGCCGTCGCCGACCACCAGGTTGGCGCCCTCGGGGAGCATGTAGCGGGCGTCGGCGTCGGAGGAGGCCAGCTTCTTGGTGGCCCCCTTCTCGTCCTTGATGGAGACGCGAGGACGGGCGTCCGGGTCCTTGGAGGCCCCGATGACCTTGCGGGCCAGGCCGGTGATCTCGTCCACCTGCTCGGCGTAGGTCACGCCGTCCACCAGGTCGCCGAACTTCACGCGCCCGGCCACCTCGGTGAGGATGGGCACCGAGTAGGGATCCCACTCGGCCAGCGCCGTCGCGCCCTTGGCCAGGACCTGGCCGTCGCGCACCAGCAGCCGGGCGCCGTACACCACGCCGTAGCGCTCGCGCTCGCGACCCTGCTCGTCGTTGATGAGCAGCTCTCCGTTGCGGTTCATGACGATGAGCGTGCCGTCCTTCTTCCGGGCGACGTTCACCCCCAGGAACTTGACCACGCCGGGGTTGCGGTTCTCCACGTTGGACTGCTCGGAGCGCCGGGTGGCGGCGCCGCCGATGTGGAAGGTGCGCATGGTGAGCTGGGTGCCCGGCTCGCCGATGGACTGGGCGGCGATGACGCCGACCGCCTCGCCGATGTTCACCTTGCGTCCACGGGCCAGGTCTCGTCCGTAGCACTCCACGCAGATGCCCCGGCGCGCCTGGCAGGTGAGCACCGAGCGGATCTTCACCTTGTCGATGCCCGAGTTCTCGATGAGCTTGACCTTCTGCTCGTCGATCTCCTCGTTGGCGCGGACCAGCTCGCCTCCGGCGAACGGGTCGCTGATGTCCTCGAGCGCCACGCGGCCGAGGATGCGCTCGCCCATGGGCTCGATGATCTCGCCGCCCTCGACCAGCGATCCGAGGGTGATGCCGTCCATGGCGCCGCAGTCGAACTCGGTGATGATGGCGTCCTGGGCCACGTCGACCAGGCGGCGGGTCAGGTAGCCCGAGTTGGCGGTCTTGAGCGCCGTGTCGGCCAGGCCCTTGCGGGCGCCGTGGGTGGAGATGAAGTACTGCAGGACGTTCAGCCCCTCGCGGAAGTTGGCCGTGATGGGGGTCTCGATGATCTCGCCGGAGGGGCGGGCCATCAGGCCGCGCATGCCGGCCAGCTGGCGGATCTGCTGCGCCGAGCCTCGGGCTCCCGAGTCGGCCATGATGTAGATGGGGTTGAAGGACGGGAGGCGGCGCTCCTCCTTCTTGCCCTCCTCGTTCACGCCCTCGGCGGTCTCGAAGCCGATCTCCCCCATCATCTCCTTGGCCACCGCGTCGGTGACGAGCGCCCAGATGTCGATGACCTTGTTGTAGCGCTCGCCGTCGGTGATGAGCCCTTCCGCGTACTGGTTGCGGATCTCGTCCACCTCGGCGGTGGCCTTCTCGAGCAGGGCCACCTTGGCCTTGGGGATGAGCATGTCGTCGAGGCAGATGGAGATGCCGGCCCGGGTGGCGTTCCCGTAGCCCAGCGAGCGGACCCGGTCGGCCAGCAGCACCGTCTCCTTCTCGCCGCAGAGGCGGTAGGTCAGGTCGATGAGGCTCTGCAGCTGCTTCTTGTCCATCACCTTGTTGATGGCGTCGAAGGGGATGCGGCGCGGCACGATGTCGAAGAGCAGGACGCGGCCGGTGGTGGTCTCCACCCGCTGGCCGTCCATGCGCACCGAGATCTTGGCCTGCAGGTCCACGGCGCCCTGGTCGTAGGCGGCGCGCACCTCGCCGGGGCTGGAGAAGACCTTCCCCTCTCCCTCCGCGAAGGCCCGCTCCCGGGTCATGTAGTAGATGCCCAGGACGATGTCCTGCGACGGCACGATGATGGGCTTGCCGTGGGCCGGGGAGAGGATGTTGTTCGTGCTCATCATGAGCACGCGGGCCTCGACCTGGGCCTCGGTGGAGAGCGG
>CAIQRS010000235.1 GCA_903874275.1 uncultured Anaeromyxobacter sp. | reverse complement strand
CCCTTCTCGACCGGCTTCAGGAGGGTGGCGCACAGGGCCGGGGTGAGGCTCAGCGCCACCAGCACCGAGAGCACCATGGAGGAGACGATGGTGATGGAGAACTGCCGGTAGATGACGCCCACCGAGCCGCCGAAGAAGGCCATGGGGACGAAGACCGCGGCGAGCACCAGCGCGATGCCGACCAGCGCGCCGGTGATCTGGGTCATCGACTTCTTGGTCGCCGAGCGGGGCGGCAGCCCCTCCTCGCTCATGATCCGTTCCACGTTCTCGACGACGACGATGGCGTCGTCCACCAGGAGGCCGATGGCGAGCACCATCCCGAACATGGTGAGGGTGTTGATGCCGAAGCCGAACGCGGCCAGGACGCCCATGGTGCCGAGGAGCACCACCGGCACGGCGATGGTGGGGATGAGCGTGGCCCGGAAGTTCTGCAGGAACAGGTACATCACCAGGAACACCAGCACGATCGCCTCGAGGAGGGTCTTCACCACCTCCTCGATGGAGAGCCGCACGAACGGGACGCTGTCGATCGGGTAGACCACCTTGAGGCCGGGCGGGAAGTACCTGGCCAGCTCGTCCACCCGGGCCCGGACCGCGGCAGACGTCTTCAGCGCGTTGGCTCCGGCGGCGAGCCGGACCCCGATGCCCGAGGAGGGGCGGCCGTTGATGAAGGTCTCGATCTCCGATGACTCGCCGGCCATCTCCACGCGGGCCACGTCGCCGAGGTGGACCCGGGATCCGTCCGGGCCGACGCGGAGGAGGACGGCGCGGAACTGCTCGGGGGTCTGGAAGCGGGTCTGGGCCGTGATGGTGGCGTTGAGCCGCTGCCCCTCGACCGCCGGGAGCCCACCCAGCTGCCCCGCCGACACCTGGGCGTTCTGGGCCTGCAGCGCGGCCGAGACGTCGAGCGGGGTCATCCGGTACTTGGCGAGCCGGGCCGGGTCGAGCCAGATCCGCATGGCGTAGGCGGAGCCGAAGGTGGTCACCTCGCCGACCCCGGAAACGCGGCTGATGGGATCCTGCAGCGTGGAGTAGGCGTAGTCCGAGATGTCGTTTCGGGTCATCGACCCGTCCTCGGAGACCAGGCCGATGATGAGCATGAAGTTGGAGACCGACTTGGCCACCCGGACGCCTTGCCGCTGCACCTCCTGGGGGAGCTGGGGCATGGCGAGCGCCAGCTTGTTCTGCACCTGCACCTGGGCGATGTCCGGGTCGGTCCCGGCGTCGAAGGTGAGGATCACCTGGGCGTTGCCGGCCGAGTCGGACGACGACGCCATGTAGCGCAGGTTGTCGAGGCCGTTCATCCGCTGCTCGATCACCTGGGTGACGGTGTCCTCGAGCGTCTTCGACGATGCGCCCGGGTAGTTGGTGCTGACGCTCACCGACAGCGGGGCGATGGCCGGGTACTGCGAGACGGGCAGGCGGAAGATGGCCAGGGCGCCTCCGAGCATCACCAGGATGCCCACCACCCAGGCGAAGATCGGCCGCTCGATGAAGAACTGGGCCACGGGGCGCCCCTACTTCGATCCGGAGGCGGGAACGGGGTTCACCAGGGCACCCGGGCGGACCTTCTGCACCCCCTCGACGATGACCTGATCGCCGGGCTGGATGCCCTCGGTGACGAGCCAGGCCGTCCCGACGGCCCGATCCGTGACGATCTGCCGGCGCTCCACCTTCTTCTCGGCGTTCACCACGAGCGCGACCGGCAGCCCCTTCTGGTCGCGGGTGACGCCCACCTGGGGCACGAGCAGCGCCCGCGGGTTCACGCCCTCGTCGAGCCGGGCGCGAACGAACATGCCGGGCATGAGCTCCCCGCCCGGGTTGGGGAAGAGGGCGCGCAGCGTGACCGATCCGGTGCCCGGGTCCACGGTGACGTCGGTGAACTGGAGCGTGCCGGGGCGGGGGTACTCGCGTCCGTCTTCGGTGACGAGCCGGACCCGGGCCTGGCCCTTCCCCGCCCCCTGCAGCCTGCCCGACTGGAGATCCCGCTTCAGCCGGAGCACCTCGTCGGCCGACTGGGTCAGGTCCACGTAGATCGGATCGAGCTGCTGCACCGTGGCGAGGAGGGTGGCCTGGGACGCCTGGGCGTAGGCCCCCTCGGTCACCGCCGAGCGGCCGATGCGGCCGGACACGGGCGCCGTCACGGTGGTGTAGCCGAGGTTGATCCGGGCCGCCTGCTCCGCCGCGCGCGCCGCGGCGACGTCGGCCTCGGCGGTCTTCACGGACGCCATGGCGTTGTCGTGGTCCTGCTGGCTCACCACGTTGGTCCTGATGAGCTCGGCGTGGCGCTGAGCCTGCACGCGCGCGTTGGCCAGGGTGGCCTCGGCGCGGGCCAGGGTGGCCCGGGCGCCGTCGTGGGCGGCCTGGTACGGCGCGGGGTCGATGAGGAAGAGCTTCTGTCCCTCCCTCACGTCGCTCCCCTCGGCGAAGAGCCGCTTCTGCACGATCCCGTTCACGCGGGCCCGCACCTCGGCGACCCGGAAGGGT
>CAIQRS010000234.1 GCA_903874275.1 uncultured Anaeromyxobacter sp. | reverse complement strand
GTGATCGTGCTCGCGCTCGGCCTCACTGGCCGGCTCCGCGTCCCGGTCACGGCCTGGGCCGCGATGCTCGTGCTGGTCTCCCCGTCCGCCGTCGAATTCGAGCGCCAACGCGCGGCGCTGCGGCCGGTGTGGGCCAAACAGCAGGACTTTCTTCGCGACTTCACCCCCCCCGCGGCGAGGAACCTTTACCACCCCGACCCCGCTTGGGCCTGGGACCTCGACGCCATCTACTGGGTCCGCGGCGGCGCAACCCTCGAAGCTGTGCCGCCCGCCGGAACCGTCCCCGTCCAAGTCGGACCGCTCTCGGGGGTCTGGGCCGACTTGCAGCCCGATCAGGGCAGCGGTACGAAGTAGACGGACCCCGAGCTGGCGCCTGCGTATGCGGCCCCGGGCGCCGCGACCGCGAGATCCTCTCGCCCGTCCCCGTCTGTAGACGCAGTCCCCAACCCGCCCGATCCCGCCGACAACCGCGCGTGCTGATCGGTGACGCCGACGCATCCGAGCGCCTGTCGGCGTAGCCGACCACAGGACCGGGTGGATTTTGGAGCTCCGGGACGCGGGAGCCGGGTCGCGACGTGGTAGGTCACGCAGGCCCCGAAGGTGGGGCCTGAAAGCGCCAACTTCCAGGCCCCTGGGGCGGCGACCTGTCGAAGGACACGCACCCCTGCGTTGAACTTCACCGGTACGTGCCGCCCCGTCCAGCCGGCGGGCCGGATCTCTCGTCGCCTCAGACCTCGGCTACCTCCTCCACTGCGCCGATTGCGGCGCGCTGGAGCCCATTTGCGCCGGCTGCCGGAAAAACCATCGCTACTGCGGTCGCTGCGCTGGCCCCGCCGCTCACGCCCGCATCGCGCGCGCGAAGCGCACGTACGCGGGAACAAAGAAGGGCAGGATGGCCCACGCCGCAGACCAGTCGCGCTTTCGCGCTCGTCGCTCGCAGGTAGTGAGGGATCGTTTATCGAAGCAGGAGGATCCCGTGCTCACCCTCCCGGAGCCTCCGCCCGCCATCCTGGTGACCGCGGACGGCCCGGAGAAGGTCGAACATGCACTGGAACACGACAATGAAGCTGGGACCGAACGCGGTCCTGGTGCTGATGACGGACGAGAACCACAACGAGATCCTCAAGGCCCGGCTGCCCCTGCAGTCGATCCACCCCCGCGCAGTGACCTCGCTGATGGAGGGGCTCGCGCTGTGGGCGGGCCACCCGCTCACCGTTGCGCTGTGTGCGGCCGAGCGCTCGGGCCCCACCTACGCAGAATGGCTGTTCGGTGCCGGAAGATGGCCCGAGGAGTCGATGCTGGTGCACTACAACGTGACCGCAGCCCGCCGGGGCCGCCGTAGGACGATCACCGGCGTCGGTGACTTCCGGCAACTCCGACGGCTGCACCGCGACGGGAGGTCGTCATGATCCCGAAGGACGACGAGGCGCAGATCATGCGCCTGCACCTCATCGAGAAGTGGCCGCCGGGCACGATCGCCCGGCACATGAACATCCACCACGGCGTCGTCCGGCGCGTGCTGGGGCGCGTTGGCGTGCCCGCGAGCACGATCTCGCACCGCCGCTCCATCGCGGATCCCTACGCCGGGTTCATCATCGAGACGCTGACGAAGTACCCGGACCTCTGCGCCAGCCGGATGTACGAGATGGTCCGCGAGCGTGGCTACACGGGCTCGGGCGCGCACTTCCGGTCCGTCGTCCGCCGGTACCGTCCAGCCAAGCCTGCGGAGGCGTTCCTGCGCCTGCGCACCCTCTGCGGCGAGCAGGTGCAGGTGGACTGGGGCATGTTCGGCGAGATCGTCGTGCCGGGCGGCAAACGGCCGCTGGTCGCGTTTGTGATGGTGCTGTCCTGGTCGCGCATGATCTTCGTCTGGTTCGGCCTGTCGATGAAGATGGGATCGTTCCTCGAAGGCCACGAACGCGGGTTCCGGTACTTCGGGGGCGCCGTCCGCGTGGCCCTGTACGACAACCTCAAGAGCGCCGTCACCGAGCGGATCGGCGACGCCATCCGGTTCAACGAGACTCTGCTCGCCTTCGCGTCCCACTACGGGTACGAGCCGCGTCCTTGCGCGCCGTACCGAGGAAATGAGAAGGGTAGGGTCGAGCGGGCGATCCGCTATGTCCGCGACAGCTTCTTTCCTGCTCGGACGTGGAAGGACCTCGACGATCTCAACGCCCAGGCCCTAACTTGGTGCCAAGGGATCGCCGCTGACCGGCGCTGTCCCGGCGACCGCACCCGCACCGTGCGGGACGCGTTCGCCGAGGAGAAGGGCCGCCTGCGCTGCATCCCGGAGACGCCGTTTCCCGTCGAGGACCGGGTCGAAGTCCACGTTGGAAAGACGCCCTACGTCCGGTTCGACAACAACGACTACAGCGTGCCGGCCGACCGCGTCCGTCGCACCCTGACGGCCTATGCGACGACCTCGTCGGTGCGTGTCTTGGACGGCATCGTCGTCGTTGCGACACACGCACGGTCCTGGGGAAAG
>CAIQRS010000233.1 GCA_903874275.1 uncultured Anaeromyxobacter sp. | reverse complement strand
GAGCAAGCGCGGGCAGTTTCAAGCATGGGGGGAGGTCGGGTCTCTGGGGCGAGGCCAGGGGGAGAGCCGACGGGAACTAGGACAGGGTCAGGTGCGGCGCCGGGCTCCGCGACTGTCGCTGGACAGGGCTGGAGAGAGGCTGAGTTGGCGGCGCTGTCGAGAGGTCTGAGAGGCGGTGGACGAGGATCTAGAAATGTGCTCCGAGGTGGACTGCGGGGTCCGCTGGTCGAGGTCCCATTCGTTGGCCTCTGAGAAGACGGCGCCGAGCTGTGCCTCGAGCTCGGCGGCGGTGCTGTCACCGATGACGGTGCCGATGAGGCCGCCGGCAGGCTGATGAGGGGGAGCGGAGGATAGCGGTTGCGCGGTGTCTGTAGGGGCGGGCTGTGCCAGGGCGAGTTGCGCCCGGAGGCTGAAGTTCTGCTCTTGCTGTTCGAGCTCCGCGCGCCGGGCGAGGAGTTCACGCTGCGTGGCCTTGTGGGACTGGTGAACGTAATAGTGGATATCTTTTTGAAGGGCCGCGACAGTGCGCTCGGCTGCCCCGAGTCTGTCCTGGACACTGGCCAGGCGAGGGGCGTGGGTGGTAGCGGCGAGGCGAAGCGTGTCGAGCTCGGCTGCGATGTCTGGAGGGACGGTGGCGAGGGCGTCGGCGATGTCGGACTCGGCCGTGGCGCGATCGTTGACGGAGCGGAGCGCTGCCGCTTCGAGGGCCTGGTCACGGTCGGCGATGATGCCGAGGAGTTTTGCCCGTTCGAGCGTGAAGTCTTTGCGGTCGAGTGCAGCGGATTCTGCCACGGTGCGGTATGCGCCAGACCAGGTGGCGATGGCGGCGTCCCGTTTGAGGATTTCGGCGGTGAGCGGGTCAGGCGGCATGGCGAAGGTGAATGGAAGGGGCGTGGCCGCTCCGTAGAGGCGGACGTGCTCCTGAAGCTCCCGAAGGGCGTCGGTGGCTTGCCCGCAGCGCACGCGTTGTTCGTCGAGCTCGGACTTGTATCGGTCGGTCTCAGCTTCAGCGGCGATGATCGCGTCGGAGGCGGCTTGTCCGGCTTTAAGGACCGATTTGCGGTGGCCGCGACGTAGCCTCCCGGAGCCGTCAAGCTCGTCGGAGCGGTCGGTGGAGACAACGGGGATGGCGGAGAGGACCGCTCCGTCTTTTCCGTGGGGCTTGGGCATGGGATCTCGGCGTCGACGGGGGGGAGCGAGGAGGAAGTCGTTGTGCAACGGAGTCCAGATCCAACAGGAGTCGGTTGGGCCAGCGCTCTCAACCGCCTCAACTGTGGTGACGATCGCGGATGTGAAGCGAGGATGGGAAGCCTAACAGTGAGACTGATCCCACGTGTGAGGCCAGCGCACTAACACACGTGTTCACAGAAACCCGTATAAACTGGGTTTACTTTCGGATGATCGAAGTCGGGGAGACAAAAACTTTCCACACTTTGCGAAGCAATCCGGCAAAACTTTTGCGAGCCGTAAGGTCTGCAAAAGTCCCAAGTTTAGTATCAGGTAGAATCAAGCGCCATGTATGTCAATCGTTCTAGGGATCAAATACATGCGTGTGATGTGTGCGGTTTGCCTGCAAAAGTTCCTATTCTGAAATG
>CAIQRS010000232.1 GCA_903874275.1 uncultured Anaeromyxobacter sp. | reverse complement strand
GACGCCGACGCCAAGGTCTGGGGATAAGGCAGGGCTGAAGAATTCGCGGAGCCCAAGAGCAGCGTCTGGTTGCCCGCCGGCCGGTAGCTGACCGAGCTTCGGGCGCGTCGCGAGGCGGCGTTGCGCCTGGCGCAGCATGGGCACCCTGGGGCCGGCTGCCAAGGCCGACCTATATTCATGAAATCATATGGTTGGGTGGAGCTTTGTCTGCGGCATCGCGTGACATGGCGACCCGAAGTTCTGCATCGGGCCCGCCCATGTGCTAATTTCGCACCATGCCGGCAACCATGACGACTTGGTCGGATCTCGGCGCTCGGTTGGCCGAGGCCCGCAAGGCAGCGCGCCTGAGCCAGGCGGAACTCGCCGCCGCCGTTGATTTAGATCGCACGGCCGTGACCAAGGTCGAGGCGGGCGAGCGAAAGCTCGACTCGCTCGAGCTGGCTCGCGTGGCGCGAGTTCTAAGGCGGCCCATTGACTGGTTCGTCACGCCGTCGCTCCCCGCTGTCGTCAGCCGACGCAGGAGCCGGGAGGCCATCGAGGAGTCGCAGGCCGACGTGCTGCTCGACAGCCTCGCGCGCGACGTCCAGCTCCTCGTCGATCTCAATCTCCTTCAGCCGCGCCAAGTGGCGCGGCCGGGGGCGCTCGAGGACGTCGCGTCTGCGGAAGCGGCGGCGCGCGAGCTCAGGGAAGTGCTCGGTGTCACGGTGGGCCCCGTCTGGGACCTGCTCAGCTTGGCGGAACGGACTGGTCTTCACGCGTTCTCGATCGACCTGCGAGACGAATCCCTCGACGGGTCCTACGTCCGTCTCGAGAACGCTGGCGTCGCCCTCGTGAATGGTGGGCCGCAGACCCCACGTCGTCGCTTCACCCTCGTGCACGAGCTCGGCCATCACCTCTTTGCCGACGACTATTCGCCGGAATGGATCGTCGGCACGGTCGGCGATGGCCGCGAGCGGCTCATCAACGCGTTTGTCATCCACTTCCTGATGCCGCGCGAGGCCGTTCTCCCGCGATGGCAGTTGCTGGACGGCGGTCGCGATGCTCGGCTCGCCGCAATCGCCCTCGGGGCAGAGTTCGGCGTGAGTTGGACTGCGGTTCTCGCCCAACTCTGTAACCTGGAGTTGATTGATGCCATGACGCGGGAGCGTCTGGAGCGCGAACGGCCGACCAAGGCTGATTACCTCGAGGGAGGAATCGTCCTTCGCGAGGACCTGGCCCCGCCTGCATTCGCCCCGAGGTTCGCCCAGGCCGTAGTTCGCGGCTACAAGCGACACAAGATCAGTGCCCCGCGAGCAATCGAGCTGCTCCGGGATACGATCACGGCAGCCGACCTTCCGCCCGAGGACAAGGTCCCGCGCGAGTCGATGCGCGCCCAGTTCACTCTCGACTAGCTCGTGGCCATCTACGTCTTCGACAACGCCCCGCTGAGCTGCTTCGCGAGAGCGATGCGGTTGCCGGAGCTGGACGGGCTCGACGAGTTGCGGCTATTTGCCAAGTACGCCCGGCGGCTCGGCTCCGACGTTCACGACATCGGCGAGGCCTCGGTGCTGGCGTGGGCCGAGGCAAACGGTGCGATCGCGTTCACGGACGACGAAGCGGCCGTCCAGGCTGGCCGGGACGAGGGTGTCGAGGTCCGCCGGACGCTGGCGGTCGTCGCGCGCGGGATCAAGCATGGCGTGCTCTCGGACGTGGAGGCGGATCGTCTGGTCGACGACCTCCTGCGAGCGGGAGGCCGGTTTCCGTTCAGTGCCGGGGAGTTCGTCCGGTGGGCGCGGGAGAACGGGCTCGTGTAGTCGATGCTCGGCAGGAGCGGAGACGAAGGAGGGCGATGCGGCGCGAAGACGCGATCGGTGCTTTGCGGACGCTCCTTCCCGCCCTTCGCCGGGACTTCGACGTGCGCAGGCTCGCGCTGATCGGCTCCACGGCACGCGACGAGGCGCGACCCGATAGCGACCTCGACCTGCTCGTCGAGTACGAGACGTCACCCACCCTCGACAACTTCGTCGGCCTGAAGCTGTTTCTGGAGGACCACTTCGGCGTCAAGGTGGACCTCGTCACCCCGGACGGCCTCAAGCCGCGCACCCGACCGGGCATCGAGCGGGATGCCATGGAGATCGCGTGAGCCAGGCGGGCAGGGCACCTGGCGGCGACCATCGGGTAGCGTACCCGAAGGTCCCAGGTTCAAATCCTGGCCCCGCAACCAAAAACACGCAGCCCTTGCCGGTACCTACGGCAAGGGCTGTGCGCTTCTTACTTCACCCGTCGTCAACCGACAACCGATTCGGGACCAGGCGCGGACTCCGTCGCCTGGACCTCCTCGGCCCCCTTCCGGGTGCGGTTCAACAACGCGACCGCAGCCTTGAGATCTTGCTCCGAGGCCGTGAAGCCGTTCGAATGCCGGCACCCGAGGTGTCAACCATGGTTGACAATCACCCCTTGGATCGTCATCATTCCCGGCTGGCCGTCATCCTCACGACAGCCGTCTTCGACAAGTGGTTCGGGCGCCTCCGTGACCGGAATGCGGCGGCACGCGTCCAGGCGAGGATCGACCGGGCCGAGATGGGCAACCTGGGCGACTGCAAGCCCGTGGGAGGTGGCGTCTCGGAGATGCGGATCGACCACGGGCCGGGCTATCGCGTCTACTTCGTCCAGCGAGGGCACGAGCTGATCATCTTGCTGGCCGGCGGCGAAAAGGGCTCTCAGGGCAAGGACATCGACGCGGCGAAGGCCCTCGCGAAGCAGGTCTAGGAGTCTGTCATGGCAGGTAAGCTCAAGCTCAAGAAGTGGGACTCGGCGGCGCACCTCGAGACCGAAGCGGACATCGCTCGGTACTGGGAGGCCTGCCTCGACGTGGGACGTGACGACCCTGCGTTCATCACCGCCGCGCTCGGGAACATCGCGCGTGCACGCGGCATGAGCCAACTGGCCCGCATGACGGGCCTGACCAGGGAAGGGCTCTACAAGGCGCTTTCCCCTGGCGGCAACCCGGAGTTCGGCACGGTGATGCGTGTCATTCGCGCGCTCGGGCTGGAACTCCGCGGGGCTGCGGCCAAGGGGTAGGGGCGAGGGAATCGGGGTCGATGCAACGTGGAACTGCCGGCGAAGATCACCGGCCTCTGGAAAGACTCCGTCGCAACTGGACAGCGGCCGGCCCGGAAGACGTCGAAATCGTCGACTGCCATTGACGGAGAACCGCGATGATCAAGAACGGCATGCGACCGGTACATCCCGGCGAAGTATTGCGAGAGGATTTCCTGGTACCGCTCGGTACCAGCGCCAATGCGCGCTCGTGGTTGAACTTGCAGGCCGCATACGACCTGCGAGTTGCCGACCCGAAAGGGCATCGTCAGCCGTCCAGCCTCCTCGCCAAGCGGCTCAAGAAGTCTCGCAGCAGCCGCTACGCGGAGGCCGTGGCCGGGTACGTCGCCCGGCATGAGCCCGAGGCCGTCACCGAGGCCCTGAACCAGGTGGCGAAGAAGCTCGATACCAAGCCGGACGGGTTCGCTTCCGCGGCTGCCCGGCGCGTGCTGGAGGGTTCCAGGTGGTGATCGCGCAGGGGGATGTCTGCTGGGCGGACCTCCCCGGCTCCGTGGGCTCGAGCTGGTCTTCGCCGGGCTGGACCTCGTCCTGGCGAGGTGACGCGATGCAGGGGCCGTTGCCGGGTCTCTCCCCCGATCTTCGGGTCCCTGAGGCGGGGCCTGTGTGGCCCTCTGCCAGGAAGAGATCCGGCACGCGACCGCTCGACGGGCTGGCCGAGGGCAGCAGCGTCGGCGGGCAGCGGCATCCCGGAATACTCCAAGAAGATCGCCCCCCCTCCCGGCCACTTGGGGCGCTGCACAACTAAATGGACCTCGTCGGTCCGATGGATGAGACCATCCCCCTGGGAGCAGCGCCAGCCGCTCGGG
>CAIQRS010000231.1 GCA_903874275.1 uncultured Anaeromyxobacter sp. | reverse complement strand
CGACTCGCCGCCCAGGGCGTGGGCACGGCGCTGCTCTCCGGACGGCGCGAGGGCGCGCTCGCCGCGCTGCTGGCCGGAGACCCGGTGGGCACCTTCTTCTCCCCCGCCGCCGAGCGGCGCGCCGGGCGACGGGAGTGGCTCACCCTGGCCGCCCGGGGCAAGGGCACCATCCTGGTGGACGCGGGGGCCCGGAAGGCCCTCTCCGAACAGGGCAAGAGCCTGCTCCCCTCCGGGATCCGGGGGGTGGAGGGCAGCTTCGGGATCGGCGACCCGGTGGACATCGGGGTGGCCGGCGAGCCACCCTTCGCACGCGGGCTGGCAGGGTATGGCGCCGACGAGATCCGCCGGATCGCGGGCTTGAAGTCGAGCGAGATCGAGCGGACGCTGGGCTATAAGTACCTGGACGAGGTGGTTCACCGGAACGACATGGTCCTCACCGACCCCGAGGCGACGCGATGAGCGGGCCGCACCCCGGCCTGGCCCTGCGCATGCGCAACTTGGCGGCCGGGTCGAGGCGGGCCTCCCGGGTCCTGGCCCGCGCCTCCACCGAGCAGAAGGACCTGGCGCTGCGCGCCGCCGCCGCCGCCATTCCCCGGCACGCTCCCGCCATCCTGGAGGCGAACCGGGCCGACCTGGCCGCCGCCGGCGGGGCCGGGGCCACCGAGGCCTTCCTCGACCGGCTCCGCCTCGACGCCGGCCGGCTCGACGCCATCGCCGCGGCCATCCGCGAGGTGGCCGCGCTCCCCGACCCGGTGGGGCGCGTCACCGCGAGCTGGAGCCGCCCCAACGGACTCGCGGTGAAGAAGGTGCGCATCCCGCTGGGCGTGGTGCTCATGGTCTACGAGGCCCGGCCCAACGTCACCGTCGAGGCCGCTGCACTCTGCGTGAAAAGCGGCAACGCCTGCATCCTGCGCCCCGGCTCCGACGCGCTGGCCACCTCGCTGGCGCTCGGCGCCGCCTTCGCCGACGGGCTCGAGGCGGCCGGCCTCCCGCCCGAGGCCGCCCAGGTGGTGCCGGTGGCCGACCGGGAGGCCACCTTCGAGCTGCTGGCCCTCGACGACCTCATCGACCTGGCCATCCCGCGCGGCGGCCCCGGGCTCATCCGGGCCGTGGCCGAGCGCTCCCGGGTGCCGGTGATCAAGCACTACCAGGGGATCTGCCACCTCTTCCTGGACGAGAGCGCCGGCGAGGCCGACTCCGTGGCCATCGCGGTGAACGGCAAGGTGCAGCGCCCCGGCACCTGCAACGCCACCGAGTGCCTCCTCGTCCACCGCGCCGCCGCCGGGCGGCTGCTCCCCGCGGTGGGGCGGGCGCTGGCCGCCGCGCAGGTCGAGCTGCGCTGCGACCCCACCTCGCTCGCCATCCTCTCCCGCGCCGGGGTGCCCTGCGTGGCGGCCTCCGAGGCCGACTACGGCAGGGAGTTCCTCGACAGGATCCTGGCCGTCCGCGTGGTGGCCGACCTCGACGGCGCGCTGGCCCACATCGAGCGCCACGGCTCGCTCCACACCGAGGCCATCGTCACCAACGACCTGGCCGCCGCCCGCCGCTTCGAGCGGGAGGTGGAGGCCAGCGCCGTGGTCGTCAATGCGTCCACCCGCTTCAACGACGGCGGCGAGCTCGGGCTCGGCGCCGAGATCGGCATCAGCACCACCAAGCTGCACGCGTTCGGCCCGATGGGGCTCGAGGAGCTCACCACGCAGAAGTACGTGGTCGAGGGGCGCGGAAACGTCCGTACCTGAGAGAGGAACCGCGAGAATGGCGAAGGCGACGAAGGGCAGGAAGCCGGCGAAGTCGAAGGCAGGACCCGCGAGGAAGTCGTTCGCGAAGCGGGCCGGGGCGAAGGCCGGGCCGGCAGGCAAGGGCAAGGGAGCCGGGAAGAAGTTCTTCGTCGGCAAGGCGCCCAGGCCGGCGCTGGGGAGGAAGGTCGCCCCGGGAGCCAAGGGGGCCCGCCCGGGCCTGAAGCGGGAGGCGCTGCGCCCCGGGACGAAGGTCCCGTCGCGGAAGGCTCACGCCCCGGCGGCGCCGGTCTCCGCGCCCGTCGTGGAGAGGAAGCTCCCGCCCGACGACGGCCAGCTGCGGGCTCTCGCCGCGGTGGCGGCCGGCGCCGACAAGAAGTCGGAGAACCCGGTGGTCCTCGACGTGCGCGGCCTCTCCGGCGTGGCCGACTACTTCGTGCTCCTCTCCGCCGACAGCGACCGGCAGGCGGCGGCCGTGGCCGACGAGGTGGACGACCGGCTCACCGGCATGGGCGCGCAGCGGCTCGGCGCCGAGGGGCGCAGCGGCGGCGGCTGGGTGCTCCTCGACTTCGGCGACGTGGTGGTCCACGTCATGTCGCCCGAGGCCCGCGGCTTCTACGACCTGGAAGGTCTCTGGGCCGACGCGCCGCGCGTGCCGGTCGCGTAGTTCCGGCGGGGAGACGCCATGCAAGCCCTTCTGGTCGCCCTCGTCCTCGCCGCGCTTCCTCCGGCGGACGTCATCTACACCGACGGCCCCATCCTCTCCATGGTGGAGGGGCAGCCCGCCCCCGAGGCGCTGGCGGTGCGCAACGGGCGCATCGCCGCGGTGGGGAAGAAGCCCGAGGTGATGAAGCTGCGCGGCCCGGGGACGAAGGTGGTCGTCCTGGGCAGGCGCGCGCTCCTCCCCGGCTTCATCGACCCCCACTCCCACTTCCTGGCCGCGGTCGTGGTCGCCGACTGGGCCAACGTCTCGCTCCCGCCGGTCGGGCCGGTGCGATCCATCCCCGACATCCTGGCCGCGCTCCGCAAGCAGGCGGCCCGCCAGAAGGCGAAGCCCGGGGACTGGGTCATCGGCTACGGGTACGACTCCATCGGTCTCGCCGAGAAGCGGGACATCACCCGGCGTGACATCGACGCGGCCTTCCCCGAGAACCCGGTCATGCTCCTCCACGTCTCCGGGCACGGGGCGGTCTTCGACTCGAAGGCGCTCGAGTTCCTGGGCGTCGGGCCCGACACGCCCACCCCGCCCGGGGGGATCATCGTCCGCGAGCCGGGAGGCAACCAGCCGGCCGGGCTGGTGATGGAGATGGCCTTCCTCCCGCTCGAGCCCAAGCTTCCCATGCCGCCCCCGGCGGTCCTGGCCGAGTCGCTCGGGCCGGCGCAGCAGCGCTACTTCGCCCAGGGGTACACGGTGGCCACCGAGGGGGCCACGCCCGTCGAGGCCATCGCCGCGCTGCGCAGCGCCGCGCGCCGGGG
>CAIQRS010000230.1 GCA_903874275.1 uncultured Anaeromyxobacter sp. | reverse complement strand
GGCCGCCCAGCAGCGGGTCGCAGATCGCGTGGACCAGCCGCGCCGCCTTCAGGGCCGAGAGCGACTGCTCCTCGTCGCGGGCCCGGGGTCGAGAGGCCCAGAGCCGCGCGATGGCCAGGTTGTCGGCGCTCACGTCGGGGAAGCGGTCGCGCGGGTCGCCGAAGATCTGGCGGGAGAGCTCGTAGAACCGGCGGGTGGCGCGGGAGTCGAGCATCTCGGCGACGAGCGAGAACTCGTCGCACTTCTCCCGCAGGAGCTCCTCGACCGGGTTCCTGCCGCGGATCTGGCGGCGGAGGTCGCGGAGCTCCCGGAGCTTCTCCTTCACGTCGAAGCCGAGCGGGGGGTACTCGGGTCGGGGGAGCTCCCGGCAGCCGGTCTTGAAGAACTGGGCGTGGACGCGCGGACCCCAGTTGATGGCCTTCAGGATGCGGATGGGGCGCTGCACCGCGATGAGCTCGTCGGACAGCCTGCGGAGGTGTTCCCGGCTCACGCGGGAAGGCTAGCACGGTGCGCGGGGCGGACCGCGGTCCGCGGGACGGGCGGGCGGCGGCCGGGGGCACGAGTCGATCCGGGGGTCCGGAGCGGCACGACGCGTGCTCTCCGGACCGGACCGGAGGTCGTCCACATGGAACCCATCACCTCGGTCATCGTCGCCCCCACCGCGGATCGCAAGACCGCCCCTTCCTCGTTCGGAGCCACGCTGCGCGCGGCCGCCGCCGGCGCCGCGGAGGGGCTGGCCGCAGCGTCGGTGGTCCTCGCCCCCCTCGCCCCCGCCGGGATGGTGCTCGCCGGCGCGGTCCGCGGCGTCGCACAGGCCGCTGCCGGGGCGGCGCGCCCGGCCTCGTCCGGGATGGCCGGGTTGTCCGGGACCACCCCGCTCGCCTCGGCGGCGGCGGGCGGCGCCGACGGCTTCGAGGCCGCGCGGACACTCCAGGCGGAGGGGCAGAGCTTCAACCTCCGCTACCTCGAGCTTCAGGAAAGGATGCAGCGGGAGACCCGGGAGTTCACCGCGGTGTCGAACATCATGAAGGTCCGTCACGACGCCGCCCGCGCCGCCATCCAGAACGTCCAGTGAACTCCCCCACCCCCATCCGCGTCGTGGACCTCACCGCGCCGCCGGCCGCGGTCCGGCCGCCCGTGGCCGTGCTCCGGCGCATGTTCGAGCCGGGTCCCTCGGCTCCCCCGACGGGCTCTCCCCTGCCCGGCCCGTCCCGCGCCGCCCGGGAGACGTCCCCCGCTCCCGCGCTGCCAGGGGCGCTGCGCGACATCGAGGGGGCGCGGGCCCGGCTCGACGGAATGCTCGCGGAGGCGCGCCGCGGGCGCACTTTCAGCCCCCAGGAGCTGCTCTGCCTCCAGGCCGATGCGCACCGCTTCGCACAAACGGTCGAGTTCGCCGCCCGGGCCGTCGAGCACGGAGTCCAGGGGCTGCGCCAGGCTCTGAACGCCCAGGTGTGACCATGCCCCGCCCCTTCCTGCCGCTCGCGCTCCTTCCCTTCCTGGCCGCCTGCGGCGACGAGGTGCTGCTGCACCGGCTCGACGAGCCACAGGCAAACCAGGTCCTGGTCGCCCTCGGCGAGGCCGGGCTCCCGGCGCGGAAGGAGCGGGACGGCGGAGAGGAAGGGACGTTCACCGTCGCGGTGCCCCCGTCGGAGGCGGCGGCGGCACGCAGCGTCCTCTCGGCGCGAGACCTGCCTCGCGCCCGATCCCCGGGCTTCACCGAGCTCTTCGGGAGCGCCGGCCTCGTCCCCACCCCGTTCGAGGAGCAGGCCCGGTACCTGCACGCGCTCTCCGGCGAGCTGGCCCGGACGCTCGAGTCGCTCGACGGGGTCCTGGGAGCGCGCGTCCACCTGGCCCTGCCGGCTCCCGACCCGCTCCGCCCGGACGCGCGCCGGACGCCGCGCGCCTCGATCCTGGTCAAGTGCCGCCCCGACGCGCGCGGAAGGATCGACGCCCAGGCCGACGGACTTCGCCGCATGGTGGCCGGCGCGGCGGAGGGGCTCGACCCGGCGTCGGTGTCGGTGCTGGTGAGCGAGGCGGCGCCTTCCCCCGGCCCCCGGGCAGCGGAGCCGAGGGTCTCCCGCGGCTGGCTGGCCGGCTCCATGCTCGCGTTCGCGGCGGTGCTGGGCGCCGGCGCCCTGGCACTGGGGCGGCGCAGGACGGGCGGACCGTGAGCGCCGATGCCCGGGGGCTCGTCGCGCTCGCCGCCGCGCTCGCGCCGGCGCGGGCCGCCGCGCTCCTGGGACGCCATCCCGGGGTCGATCCCGAGCGGATCCGCGCGCTCCTCGGCGCACCGCGAGCCGATCGACTGGCGGCGCTCGCGTCCGCGCTTCGGCCGCCGGAGCGCGGTTCGAACGGGCCTGGGACGGACGGAACGAGGGACGGAGCAGGGGAGACCCCGGCATGGCCCGTGCTCGAGCCCGGAGACGTGCTCCCCTTCGACCTCCCCCCCGTCGCTCCGGCGCTCGCCCTGCTGGACGCCTCGCTCCTCGAGCTGGGTGCGCGCGCCGCCCGCGCCGCGGCCAGCGGCCTCTCCTCCGTGCTGGGCGGCGAGGCCAGCTTGCACGGGCGCATCCTCCCCGGACTCCCCGAGCCGGCAGGGGCCGCGCTCGTCCCCATCGAGCTGACGGCGCTGGCCGGCGTCGCCTCCCTCGCGGTGGACCGCGGCTTCGCGGCCCGGCTGGCCGGGCGCGTGGCGGGAGGGACCGGGCGCACCGGCTCCGCCGGGTCGCTCGGCGCGGCGGAGCGCGCGGTGGTGGAGCTCGCCGTCCTGGGCGCGCTCGACGCACTCGCCGCCGAGACGGAGATCGAGGGGCCGCTGGCGCCGCGCCTGGCGCTGCGGGCGGGGGCGCCGCTGCGCCCCGTCTGCATCGAGCTCACCGTGGCCGCGGCGGGAGCGAAGGGGCGCGCCTTCCTGTTCCTCCCCGAGGCCGCCCTGCGCGCCCTCCGCCGGGATGGCGGGGTTCCCCTGCCCATGCAGGACGTTCCGGTCCGGGGCTCGGTCCGGAGCGGCCGGGCGGAGCTCGACCCCGGGGAGGTCGAGGCCCTGCGCGAGGGGGACGTGCTCCTCCTCGACGGCTCCCCAGGGGAGTCCGCCGCGATCCGGTTCCCGGGCGGCCTGGCCGCGCGCGGGCGGGTGGAAGGAGATTCACTGGCGGTCGATGAGGTGGACGTGCCGGGTCCCGGCGGCGCCGGGGGCGCGCCGGTGCTGATCGAGGTGGAGCTGGCCTCGGTGGCGGTCCCGCTCCGGGACCTGGCCCGGATCGCACCCGGGGCGGTCCTGCCCCTCGGGCTCGACCGGAGCGGCCAGGTCACGCTTCGCATCGGCGATCGCGGCGTGGCCCGCGGCGAGCTGGTCGACGTGGACGGTGCAGTGGGCGTGCGGATCACCTCGCTCCTGGAGGGGCCGTGACCGCCTCCGCCCTGGCCGCCGCGGCCGTCGTGGCGCTCCTCGCCGCCGGCGCGGTGCTGGCGCGACGGCGGCTGGCCCGGCGCCCGTCGCCGCGCGATCTCGAGATCGAGGATCGGGCGCTGCTCGGACGTGACGCGGGCGTGGCGCTGGTGCGCGCCCGGGGGGAGGTCCTCCTGGTCGGATGGGGACGGGACGGCGTCCGCCTGGTCGCGCGCGTCCGGACGGAGCGCACTCCGTGATCGCCCCGGCCCTGGCCCAGGTGCTCCCCGGCGAGCGTCCGCTCGAGCTCCTGATCCTCCTCGGCGCCATGGCGCTCGCCCCGCTGGCGCTCGTCACGCTCACTTGTTTCCTCAAGGTGGTGGTGGTCCTCTCGGTCCTGCGCTCCGCGCTGGGGGTTCCGCAGGTGCCGCCCAACGCCGCCGTCACCGGGCTCGCGTTGCTCGTCACCCTGCTCGTCATGCAGCCGGTCGCCGCGGCATCCTGGGCGCGCTGGCAGGAGTCCCCCGCGCCGCGCGGACCGGAGGAGACCCTGGCCGCCGGGGCGCGCGCCGCCGAGCCGCTGCGCGCCTTCCTGGCCCGGTTCGCCGCGCCGGGCGACCGGCGCGCCTTCTCCCT
>CAIQRS010000229.1 GCA_903874275.1 uncultured Anaeromyxobacter sp. | reverse complement strand
GGTGACTTCCTGGGCGACCCTTGCGCCGTAGCCGTTGCGAGACATGCGGATCGAATAACATGCGTGTAATTCATCTTCAAGGGAACCAACTCGCACCTCGAGCGACAAGGGCGCGCCCACGGACGCCCTGTGAGGTATTCGCCGGAAGAAGCGCCTGCTCGTCACCGCCGCGTCGCCCCTCCGTCCGCCCGCGAACCACCGCGTCCGCGCTTCGTCCGGTTCTCGGGTCTGAACCACGCTCGCTCGCACCTTGACCAAGGCGCTTGCAGGCTCGGTGCCACCGTGGGGCAGCCAGGACGTGCCCGATCCCGTCCTACCGGTAGGACGATGAGGTCCCTCCGCGGCACGCACCGCGCTCCGCTTCCTCGCGCCCGACTCCCCCGGCGCGGTCGCGTCCTGCCTCCGCCGGGCCGTGCTGGTCGCGCTCATGCCGCGCCTGCTGCGCCGCCACCACGTGGTGGATTTCCTCTACCATTCCCCCACACGGTCCCGCGTGTTCGCGGCGCTTCCGGATCCGACCGCGGTGGCGCCCCCTACCTTCTGACTGAACTTCACCAGCGAGGCCACAGACACGCCCCGGTTGGGGTGGCCGGGCCGGGCTGTCATGCCGTGGTGGTCGACCGTCTGCGAAGAGTCGCGTTCAGCGTCGGGAGGGAGTTGATCGCACCCCCGACCTTCCTCTTCGCTGCTCGCAGGTCATGGAGCACCTGTAGATTTAGCCAGAACTGCGGGCTGCTTCCGAAGAAGTGGCCCAGGCGCAGCGCCGTGTCGCCCGTGATGGAGCGCCGGCCATGCAGGATGGCCGTGATCCGGTTGGTTGGGACCCCGAGCTGCCGCCCAAGCTCGGCGGCGCTCATCCCCAGTTCCTCGAGCTGCTCGGCGAGATGCTCGCCGGGGTGAATCGCACTGCGCTTCATGTCTCACCTCTCAGTGGTAGTCGACGATCTCGACATCGGTCGGCCCTGGCGATCTGTCCGGCCACGCGAAGCAGATCCGCCATTGATCGTTGCCTCGAGACGATTGCCAGGAAGGTCCAGGTCCCTGATCGCAGACGCTGCGTCCAGCTGGTCGAGCTTCATCTCGGCCTTCCGGTGAATCCCGTCGAACGCCTTGACCCGCTTCCCTTCTGCAAATGCGCGCGTCCGCTTGTCCCGGTAGCTGGCGATCACGGCAGGGGATCGTGCCGCATGTTACGCGTTACGTCAAGCGTAATTGCCGCCCGTCACTCGATCGACCTGTCCCTACGCCTCGACCTCGGACTTCGACCGGTTGCGGGCCCTCGGTTCATCCTGACCGCCGCCCCGGCCGACTCTTGCTCACCGTTTCGGCCGACATCCTCACCATGCCTCGCGTCGCCGAGTCGCTCGCCGGCCGGATGGATGTCGCCACGCTCTGGCCCCTCTCCCAGGGGGAGCGCGATGGCGTCGATCGAGTTCTCCGCGGCGGCTACCGCGAGGCGGTGGCGCGATCCCGGCCGGATCGGCGGCGTGCCCGCATCGACACTGGAGCGGTACCTGGCGATCCTCCGTACCCTCTACCTGGTCCCGTCGGCCCCCACCTCACCGCGGCGCCCATTGTCGCCACCGGCGTAACAGGGACCCACTTTCACCGGAATCACCGGTACCCAGGGACCCGCCCGGTGGCGCCGGGACGGACGGGCCCGGGCCCCGCGTCGGCAGGTGACGCGAGAGGGTCCCGCACGGCGGCGGCCGGATG
>CAIQRS010000228.1 GCA_903874275.1 uncultured Anaeromyxobacter sp. | reverse complement strand
GAGTGCTGTGTGCACCGGATCGCCAGCAGCGGGCGACTGCGACGGCCTCGGGTTGCCGGGCCGGACGCAGTCAGGCTACCTCTCTCCGAGTCGCCCTGGGCCAGCGGGCCGACCAAGCCGGGCGGCCGCCGGGCCGACTCGTTGTCAGTGGGACCTCGTGCCCGGGCAGCCGCATGCGGTCCCTCGCTGGACGGGTGCCGGCCCTGCTCACCGCCGCAGGTGGGGTGTCACCGCTGGCGCAAGCCCGGCTACTGCTGCTCGACTCGGATGGCGCGGGCCGGGCGGAGCCCGGACGGCCGGACTCGGACGGGGACGGCGGAGCGGGCCTGGACCCTGGGCCGGCTCGTGAGCGCTGCCACGTCACCCTCTGCCTCAGGTCTCGCACGCGTTCGGCGGCGAACGTTCCGTCAGTGCCGGGTCCGCGGGCCTCGAGATCCCTACAACCCTGCACTAGGTGTAAACCCGAGCTTTTAGCAGTGCTATGCTGGCCGTCACCTTGCTGCGTTGCTGCTTCTAGCTCCTTTATTTCAGCCCTGTTAGCCGTGTTCCTTGCTAACACCCCTGCCCCACCCAGTTGTTTCTGTTTGGCCCTCTGCACTGACCCTTGCAGGGCCAGATCTTCGTGCCCCGTTTGGCCTTCTCGGGCCGGCCCGTCTTCGCTCCGCTCCGCGAGCGCGCGGCGCCGCCGCCGGGGGGCCTTGCCCCGGCGCGCGGCCCGCGCCTCGCCGCTACGCACTCCGGGTCCGCTGGCCCGGGCCGGATCTCCGCTTCACTCCGCTCCGCTCCGCTCTGCTCCGCTCCGCGGGCGCGCGGCGCGCGGCGCCGCCGCCGGGGGTCCCTCCCCGGCGCGCGGCCCGCGCCCCGCCTCTCCGCATCCCGGGCCCGTGTGCCCGGGTCGGGCTCTTCGCCTCCCCGGGCTGTCCTCCGCGTCGAGCGGCGTGCGCGTGGGCCCACTGGGCCCGCTGCGCCGCCCTCCGCGGGTGCCGGGAGGGGGACGTGTCCCCCCTCGGGGCTTCGACTCGGATTGCCCGTCGCCGTGGGGACCGAGGGGGGACGTGTCCCCTCCTCGCGCTTGCCCATCGTGTGCTCGTGGCGCAGCACTCTTGGCCCATAGTTACCATCCCAGCTGGGATAAGCAGGAGCCGTCGAATGAAGCCTCTTCGCCGGACTCACTGTGTGCTAGTGTCACTTGCCAGCGTGAGCAGAGACCGGGTCGAGTCTGATTGGATGCACGATACTGCTCGCTGTTTCGGGTATCCTTCGTACTCGAGCCGGACGGCGCGGAAGCAGGGTCGGGACGCAGCTTGCGGGCCCTCGCCCGCTCACTCTCACTGTGCAGCCTCGCCGACACGCGACGACGTCACCTCCGTCACCGGTTCGGCCCCCCCGAGCGGCCGGCGGTGCAGCCCGCCTCGGCCAGTCAGGGCCGGGCGGGCCGGGGACTAACCCCACCGTCACCGGACCGGCCCCCCTGTGCGGCCGGCGGTGCCACCCGCGTCGGGCCAGCCAGGCCCGCCGGGTCGG
>CAIQRS010000227.1 GCA_903874275.1 uncultured Anaeromyxobacter sp. | reverse complement strand
CCGGTCGAGCGCCTCCCTCCAGCGGCTCGCCGGCGGCCCGGACGGGCGCATCACGGTGGCCGTGGCCGACTTCGCGAACGAGACCAGGGACCCGGACTTCGACGGGCTCTCCGGCCTCCTCATGAACTCGCTCGAGCAGTCCAAGAAGCTGCGGGTCCTCACGCGCAGCCGGATGTGGGACCACGTCCGGGAGCTCGGCAAGGACACGACCGGACGCATCGACGAGACCCTGGCCCGCGAGGTCGGCAGGAAGGCGTCGGCGAGGGCGCTCCTGCTGGCGTCGATCCGCATGATCGGGACCCAGTTCGTCGTGGAGATGCGCGCCCTCGATCCCGAGCGCGACGAGTACCTCTTCACCACCACCGAGAGGGCCGCCGACAAGAGCGCGGTGCTCGACGTGGTGGATCGGCTCTCCCAGAGGACGCGACTCGAGCTGAAGGAGCAGCCCACCGATCTCACGGGGAGCCAGGCCAAGGTCGCCGACGTGGTGACCCGAAACCTCGAGGCGAACGCCCACTACTTCCGCGCCCAGCAGATCATGGCCGAGACGCTCGACTCCGAGCGCGCCCGGGAGGAGTACCTCCGGGCGATCGCCCTGGATCCGGACTTCGCGATGGCCCACCTGCAGCTCGCCATCCTGATGGTCCTCGGCGAGGCCGCGGAGGACGAGCTCGATGCCGCCGGACACCTCGCCGTCGTCACCCGCCTGGGAGCGCGCGTCCCGGAGAGGGAGCGCCGCCTCGCCGAGCTCCTGGCAGCCCTGGTCGGCGCCGAGACGGCCGACGCGGCCAGCCGGAAGAGGATCGCCCTCCTGTTCCAGGATGCACTCGCTGCCCACCCGGACTCGAAGGAGCTGCTCGCGATGGCGGGACAGCGGGCCGTCGAGGACGACGACTACGACCTGGCCGTCCAGCGGCTGGAGGCGGCCCTCCGCATCGACCCGGGCTACGGCCCGGCGCTCGTCTGGCTCTCGACGGCCTACGACAAGCTGAACCGGAAGGCCGACGCGGTGTCGGCAGCCCGACGCGCGGTCTCGGCGCGACCCGGCCCGGTGACGTACGCGGTGCTGGCGCAGGCCCTCGCGGTCGCCGGGGAGCGTGACGCAGCCGTCGCGGCGGTGGGAAGGGTCTACACGTCGGGCTCGAGCGTTCCCTACTACGTCTCGGAGATGGTCTGGCCGGTCCATGCCTACGCGGGCGACTGGAAGGGGGCGGAGGCGGAGCTGCGTCGCTGGATCGGGCCCGAGGCCCTTCCGGATCGACGCGTCATGTCCTGGAGCGCGCTCTCGTTCCTGCTGAACGCACAGGGCCGGGTGCGGGAGGTGCGCGCCCTGGCCGGCCGGCTCCGGGAAGCAAAGCAGTCGAGGCTTGCCACCTGGGCCGAGGCCATGGCGGACATGCAGGAAGGCAAGCTGGAGGGGGCCAGGCGGGCGCTGCGGGCAGGGGGCGGGGCGGAAGCCGCAACGGCCGTGGCCTGGCTGGGGGACCTGGAGGGCGCTGCGGTGCTGGCGCGAGAGCTGCCCTCCGGATCGACGCCCTCCAGCATCTACCGGGCCGTGGACGTCTGGAAGCGGGGCCGCCCACGGGAGGCCGTTCCGATCCTTCGGGACGCCCTTTCCCGGAACGAGGAGGGGGCTGCCATCCGGTATCTCGGGGAGATCCTCTGCGAGGGAGAAGATCCAGTGGAGGGGGCGGCGCTCCTCGCCCGATGGCTCGCCCGCTACCCCTCGGCGGTCAACCTCGGCATGTTCATCTTCCGCCCGCGCGTCCTGCTCCAGAGGGCGGCCTGCCTGGAGCGGCAGGGGCTCCGGCCCGAGGCGCGGGAGACCGTCGAGCGCTTCCTCTCCGACTGGGCCGGCGCCGACCCCGGGCTGCCCTTGCTCGCCGAGGCGAGGGCGATGCAAGCGCGGCTCGCGGACCCGGCGCGGTGATGCACTCCTGGAAGTGCCCGTCCCTTCCTGGACCGGGGCACCCAGTTTCGATTCCCGGGCGCCCCGTCTGGTAACATCCGCCCCTTCCTTCACCCGAAAGGCCCACCATGTCCCTCACGCTCGATGACGTCAGCCACGCGGTCCGGGAGACCCAGTACGCGGTCCGCGGCGCCATCGTGGCTCGCGCCGCCGAGCTGGAGCGCCAGGGACGGCCGATCATCTACTGCAACATCGGCAACCCGCAGTCGCTCGGGCAGAAGCCGCTCACCTTCGTGCGGCAGGTGCTGGCGCTGGCCGAGTACCCCGAGCTGCTCGACGGGCCGGCGGCGGCGGCCTTCCCGGAGGACGCCCGGGCGGCGGCGCTCCTCGCCCTGCGGAAGAGCCCGCACGGACTGGGCGCGTACACCGAGAGCAAGGGCTACCTCTTCGTCCGGCAGGCGGTGGCCGACTTCATCCACCAGCGGGACGGCATCTCCACCGACCCGGAGCACGTCTTCCTCACCGACGGCGCCAGCAAGGGGGTCCAGTCGGTGCTGCGCCTCCTCGTGGACGGGCCGAAGGACGGGGTGATGATCCCCATCCCGCAGTACCCGCTCTACTCGGCCTCCATCACGCTGCTCGGAGGCACCCAGGTCTCCTATTTCCTCGACGAGAAGAAGGACTGGAGCCTGTCGCGGGCGGCGCTGGAGAGCGCCCACGCCGAGGCGGTGTCCCGGGGCATCCGGGTGCGCGCCATCGCCGTCATCAACCCGGGCAACCCCACCGGCGCGGTGCTCGACGCCGGGAACGTGGAGATGATGCTCGACTTCGCCCGGCGTCATTCCCTCTCGGTGCTGGCCGACGAGGTCTACCAGGAGAACGTCTACCGGCCGGAGGACCGCTTCGTCTCCTTCGCCTCGGTGCTGGTGCGGCTGGGGATCACCGACGTCCCGCTCTGGAGCTTCCACTCGGTGTCAAAGGGGTTCATGGGCGAGTGCGGCCATCGGGGCGGCTACCTGGAATGCCGGAACGTCCCGGCCGACGTCATGGGCGAGGTGGAGAAGCTCCAGTCGGTCGCGCTCTGCGCCAACTCGGCGGGGCAGCTCGTCACCTGGATCATGGTCCGGCCTCCCCGCGCCGGCGACCCGTCGTTTGCACTCTTCGACCGGGAGCGGCGCGAGGTGCTCGACTCGCTGCGGCGCCGCGCGGCGCTGCTGGAGAAGGGGCTGAACGGGATCCCCGGGATCCAGTGCAACGCGCTCACCGGCGCGATGTACGCCTTCCCGCGCATCACGCTGCCGCCGGGGACCACCGACGCGCAGTACTGCCTGGCGCTCCTCGAGGAGACGGGAATCTGCGTGGTGCCGGGGTCGGGCTTCGGACAGCTGCCCGGGACCTGGCACTTCCGCACCACCATCCTGCCGCCCGAGGCAGAGATCGCCACCGTGGTCCGCAAGCTCGCCGAGTTCCACGCCGCGTTCACGAGGAAGCGGGGCGGCTGAGCAGCCGGGGCGCGCCTACTTCCCCGGCAGCACCGCCTCCACCTGCTTCTTCATCTCGGCGGAGCCGGGCTCCACGTCCGAGTCGAGGTGGGCCACCACCTTGCCCGACGGGTCGATGAGGAACTTGTTGAAGTTCCAGGTCACCGCGCCGCCCTTCTTCCCGGGCTGGCCGGTGAGCCACTTGTAGAGCGGCGCCGCCTCGGCGTCCTTCACCGCCACCTTGGCGAAGAGCGGGAAGGTGGTCCGGTAGCGCGCCTCGCAGAACTTCTTGATCTGGGCGTTCGTGCCCGGCTCCTGCGCGCCGAAGTCGTTCGACGGGAAGGCCAGGATCTCGAGGCCCCGCGCCTTGTAGCGCTGGTAGAGCTCCTCGAGCCCCTTGTACTGCGGCGTGTACCCACATTCCGAGGCGGTGTTCACGACCAGGACCGCCTTGCCCTGGTAGGCCGAGAGCGAGGTCTCCTTGCCGTCGATGGTCTTCACCTGGAATTCGTGGAAGTTCATGCCCGGGAGGTAATCGGGACGGATATGCTGCGCCATCCGCTCGCCCCCTGCGCCCGCATGATCGCCCTCTACCTCTCCGGCCACGGCTTCGGCCACATGACCCGCGCCTGCGAGGTGCTGGCCGAGGTGCGGCGGCGGGAGCCGGGCCTGCCGCTCGCGGTGGCTGCCTCCGTCCCGGAGGCCCTGGTCCGGCGGGCCATCCCGGGGGACCTGCTCTTCCGGCACACCACCTGCGACGTCGGGCTCGTGCAGCGGGACGCGCTTCACATCGACGAGGGGGCGACCGCCGCCGCCTGCGCCACATTCGAGGCCACCTGGGACGGGCGGGCCGACGCCGAGGCCGACTTCCTCCGCGAGTCGGGGGTCCAGCTCGTCCTGGCCGACATCCCGCCCTTGGCCTTCGAGGCCGCCCACCGGGCCGGGATTCCCTCGGTCGGGCTGGGCAACTTCTCCTGGGACTGGATCTACCGCCACCTCGCGGCACGGCAGCCCTCCCTGGCCGCCCCGGCCGAGCGGGCCGCCGCGGCCTACGCCCATGCCGCGCTGCTCCTCGAGCTGCCCTTCGCCGGCGACCTCTCGGTTTTCACCCACCGTGAACAGATCGGCCTGGTGGCCCGGCGACCCCGCCTCCCGCGCGAGGAGGCGCGGCGCCGGCTCGGCCTCGACGGGCGCCCGGCGGTGCTGATCTCCTTCGGAGGCGCGGGGACGCCGGATCTCCTTGCCCCCGCCTCGTCGGAGTTTCGCTGGCTCCTCCCCGCCGACGTGGACGGCCGGCTCGTCGAGCTCGGGCTCACCTACCCCGACGTGGTCCACGCGGTGGACGTGGTGGTCTCGAAGCCCGGGTACGGCATCGTCACCGACGCCATCGCCGCGGGAACACGGCTCGTCTACACCGAGCGGGGCGACTTTCCGGAGTACCCGATCCTTGTCCGGGAGATGGCGCCGCTGCTCGCCTGCGAGCACGTGTCGAACGCCGATCTCCTGGCCGGCCGCATCGAGGGGCCGGTTCGCCGGGTGCTGGCGCGGCCGGTGCCTTCCCCTCCCGATCTGGAGGGCGCTTCCCGGGGGGCGGCGCGGGTCCTCCGGTTCCTCGCCTGAGTCGCATCCGGGCGTGGCGCCGAGCCCCCGGCGCGGCTAGACCCGGACATGCCCGTCATCCTGGCCGTCCGCGACCTCGTCTTCCGCTCCAAGATCCTGGCCGCCGCCGAGCGGCTCGGCACGCCCGTGAAGATCGCGCCGCGCGGCACCCCGCTCGAACAGGCCGCCCGCGACCACGGCCCCGGCACGCTCATCGTGGACCTGGGCGAGCCGGGCGTCGTGGACCAGGTCCCGGCCGCCAGGGCAGCCGGCGCCACCCGGGTGGTGGGATTCCTGGGGCACCTCCAGGAGGACCTCATGGAGGCTTCGCGGCAGGCCGGCGTGGACGAGGTTCTGACCCGCGGCCAGTTCGTGCAGCGGCTCGACGACCTCCTGCGCGGGTAGCGGCAGCGAACCGGCCGGCGGGCGTCAGGGCGCCGTCAGGGCGGGTTCACGTCGATGGCCTCGACCCAGAGCTGCTCGCAGGCCCCCGAGCCGACGTCGCTCCGGGAGAGGCTGGTGCGCGAGCGGAACTTGCTCGCGCCGCCGCGGTCGAGGATCTCGACGTCCACGAGCTTTCCACGCAGGGTGACCAGGTCCCCCTTCCGGACCCGCTTCATCTCCTTGGCCACGTCGTCGCCGGCCGGGACGAGGTGGTGGTTCGCCACGTGGGTCTGGATGACCTGGGGCGAGAGGGAGCCGTCCTCGAACCACCAGCTCACGTAGCGGCCGGAGAGGTGGAACTTCATCTTTCTCAGGACCGCCGGGTCGGCCACCGGCCCCCAGACGAGCGCAAGGTCCATGGGCAGGGCGAAGTCCCATTCGTCGAGCAGCGTGCGGCTGGTGTCCACGGCGTAGGCGGTGATCCGGTAGCTGGCGCGGGGCGTGAGCCTGACCTCGTGCCCCCTGGCCTCGAAGGAGATGACCGGCTCGTCCACGAGGGCGACCTGCTCCGGATCGGCGGCGGCGCGGGCGGGATCGACGTGAGAGCGCCAGTCATTGCAGGAGCAGGTTGCGAGAAGCGCAGCGACCGCAACCTGCGACAGGAACCTCCTCACGGAACCCTCATCCTCATGCACGCCGCGCTTGCCGGACACTGCCCGTTGAACTGGCTCCCCTCGCGAATGGCCGCAGGGACGCTCCCCCGCTCCACGTCCTCGAAGCCGTCGCGCAGCGCCCGCTCCCTCACGGTCGTGGTCAGGATGTAGAGGTCCCGGATCCCGAGCCCCCGCGCCAGCCCCACCGCCGCGTCGTGCAGCGCCGCCCCGACGCCTCGCCTCCGGAACGCCGACGCCACCGCGAACGATCGGAGCAAGCCCGCCTCCCCGTGCACCTCGAGCCCGATGCAGCCCGCCAGTTCCCCGCTCTCCCGGGCCACCAGGAACCGCTGGGCGCCCACTCCGTCCACGTCGTCGGCGGAGAGGGCGCAACTCCGGAGGAGATCTCGGATCGCCGGGAAGTCGCCGGCCGCCGCCGGTCCGATGTCCATGCCCGACCATACCATCGTCCCTTCCGATGACCGTCCGTTCCGCGGACCTCGCGGAAAGTTGGGGCGTGCATGAACGCCCCTATTGACAGGGATTCCGTGAGATACGCTTCCCGTGAAGCGGTGGCCGAAGGAATGGTCCTGTCGATTCGCAGGAGCCTCGCCTGCGTGTCCTGGCTGCGCCAGGCGAGGTTCGAGATCTCCGGGCGAAAGGACGCAGGGGCGGGGATCCTCGCGCGTTCCAGGAGGGCCGGAAATCCCGTGAGACAGTACTTTCATGAACGACGACGCTCTTCTCGAGGCTCGCTCCTTCCACTCCCGACTCATCGATCTTCTCCGGGTCGAGTTCGTCTCCCTGGGCGCCTTCCTCGAGGCCCTTGCCGAGTTCGACCGGCGAAAGCTCTTCCGCACCCTCGGCCACGCGGACCTCTTCGCGTATCTCCACAAGGGTTTGAAACTTTCCCGCGCGGCGGCCCATCACCGGCGCGCCGGCGCCTGGCTCGTCCAGCGATTCCCCGAGGTGCTGGAGCCGATACGCGAAGGGAAGCTGTGCTTCACAACCGCGGCGGTGCTGGCCTCGGTGGCGACGGAGGAGAACCTGACCGCGGTGCTTCCGCGATTCTACGGCCTGTCCAAGCAGGAGGCCCTGGAACTGGCGGCGGAGTTGAAGCCCCGGACGGTGGTGCCGACGAGGACGGTGGTGACCCGGGTGGCAAGGGATCGGCCGGTGGACCCGGTCGCGGAGGTGAAGCAGACGGTTCCGGAAATTCGCCCAGGCGAACTGGGCATGCCCCGAACGGAGGTGGAGCGGCACACTGTCGAGCGTACGCTGGTCGTGCCGATGACCGCCACGTCGAGCCGGTTCCACGTGACGGTGTCGAGGGAGTTCCTGGCACTTCTGAAGAAGGCGAAGGCTGGGGAGTCGCACCGGAGTCCCGGCGCGCCCGACGAGGAGATCCTCACCGCTGCGCTGAAGTTGCTCATCGAGCAGCAGTCGAAGCGGAAGGCCTGCGTGCCTGCCAAGGTGAAGCGCGAGGTCGTGAAGAGGGACGAGGGGAAGTGCCAGTGGAAGCTCGCGGACGGTGGGGTCTGCGGATCGACCGCGAGGCTGGAGATCGACCACGTTCAGCCACGGGGGAAGGGAGGCTCGTCCACGGTCGAGAACTGCAGGATCCTCTGTAGATTTCACAACCTCGAGGCCGCTCGCCAGGCCTACGGCGACGCGCACATGGATCTGTTCGCCCGGGAGGAAGTCGCGTCGTACGGGGGAGCGGCGCGATCCCTCCGGACCGTCCCCTCGGGCCGGGGACGGTGTTACCCTGCCCCCCCGTGCGCCTCGACACCTACGGCTGGCTGGTCCTCCTCGAGATCGCCCTCGCGATCCCCACCCTCCTCTCGCTCTTCTTCATCGCGGCCCCCTACGGGCGGCATGCGCGGGACGGGTGGGGGCCCAGCATCCCGGCGCGCATCGGCTGGATCGTGATGGAGTCGCCGTCGGTCTGGTTCTTCGCCTGGGTCTACTCCCTCGGCCCGAACGCGATGCAGCCGGTGCCGCTCTGCTTCCTGGCGATGTGGCAGCTCCACTACCTCTACCGCTCCTTCGTGTTCCCGTTCCTGATCCGCGCCGAGGGGCGCCGCATGCCGGTCACGATCCCGGCCATGGCCATCGCCTTCAACCTCCTGAACGACTGGGTGAACGCACGCTGGATCTCGTCGGTGGGCGCCTACCCGGCCGACTGGTTCCTCTCCTGGCAGTTCCTGCTGGGCACGGCCCTCTTCCTCCTCGGCTTCGCCCTCAACGTCACCTCCGACCGGACGCTGCGCAACCTGCGGGCCCCCGGCGAGACCGGCTACAAGATCCCCCGCGGCGGCGCCTTCGAGTACGTCACCGCCCCCAACTACCTGGGGGAGATCGTGGAGTGGACCGGCTGGGCCATCGCCACCTGGTCGCCGGCCGGCCTGGCCTTCGCCCTCTACACCTTCGCCAACCTCGCCCCCCGCGCCATCACCCACCACCGCTGGTACCGGGAGCGATTTCCCGACTACCCGCGGGACCGCAAGGCGCTCCTCCCCTTCCTGCTCTAGGTGCACGACAAGTGAAAATCCTGCTCACCGGCCCGTTCGGCAACATCGGCTCCCACGCCATCCCCGAGCTGCTCCGCGAGGGGCACCAGGTCCGCGCCTTCGACCTCGACAACCCGGCCACCCGGAAGGTGGCCAAGGATCTCGGCAAGAAGGTGGAGACGGTCTGGAGCGACGTCCGCGACGCCCGCGCCGTGGCCCGCGCCGTGGAGGGGATGGAGGCCGTCCTGCACCTGGCCGCGATCATCCCCCCGGGCTCGGACGAGGATCCGGCCTCGACGCGCGCGGTGAACGTCGAGGGCACCCGGAACGTGGTGAAGGCCTGCCAGGAGCGCTCGCGCAAGCCCAGGCTGCTGCTGGCCTCCACCTTCGACGTGCACGGCCACACCCAGTCGAAGCCTCCGCCGCGCCGGGTCGAGGACCCGGTGGTGGGGACCGATCCGTACACCGAGAGCAAGATCGCGGCCGAGGCCCTGGTCCGCGAGTCCGGCCTGGAGTGGTGCATCTTCCGCTTCGTCGACGTGCCCATCATCGGCCTGCGCGACCCGCACCCCATCATGTTCGAGATCGGGCTGCAGAACCGGATCGAGTCGATCCACGCCGACGACGCCGCCACCGCGCTGGCCCGGGCGCTTCGCACGCCGGAGGTCTGGGGACGGACCCTCTTCGTGGGAGGGGGCCCGTCCTGCCAGCTCACCTACCGCGAGTTCCTGACCCGGATGCTCGGCGCCATGGGCATGGAGATGCTGCCCGACGAGGCCTTCAGCGACGCGGAGTACGCCACCGACTGGGTGGACAGCACCGAGTCGCAGCGGCTGCTCCGCTACCAGCGGCGGAGCTTCGACGACATCACCGGCGACGTCGCCAAGTGCCTGGGCTGGAAGAAGGCCTTCGTGCCCATGGCCACGCCCATCGTGCGCCGGAAGATGCTCGAGATGTCGCCCTACTGGAAGCAGCGGCAGAAGTAGGGCGCCGACGACGAGGGGCCGCCGGGGGCCTACTCGCCGCCGGCGCTGCGGCGGCCGGCCGCGGGGGCGATGTGGGGCTTGCCGTGCCGCCCGGGGAGCACCTTGGCCGGACGCGCGGAGGGGCCGGCCGGGATGGCGTCGTCGGGCGGGTTGGTCGCGAAGACGCGGTTCACCAGCGGCGCCATGAGCCCGAGGCTGGTGGCCGCCAGCTTGCGCAGCGGGTTGCGCGAGATCTCGCCGTTCGGGAGCGGCTGGCTCCAGGCCTTCCCGAGGAGGTCCATGTACATGCCCACGGTCTGCCCGGCGGTGGCGAAGTCGAGCGTGGAGAGGATCTCGTCGGCGAGGCCGAACGGCATGGAGGTCATGATGGGGCCGCGCATGTACTCGGTGGCCCAGACGCCGTCGGTGAAGTTCATGGCGCGGGCCTGCCCCGGGCCCACCCAGACGCGGTCGCCCGGCCGGTAGATCCGCTTCTCGAACTGCCCCTCGCCGAAGTAGTGCATCTCGCCGTCGATGACGGTGTCCCAGAAGCCGACGGCGTGGCGCCCCGAGTGCCCCTCCGACCCGATGGGAGTGCCCCAGATCATGAGGTATTCCATGGACGACGCGAAGTAGAGCTTCATCTGGATCATCGCGCCGCCGGCGATGCTGTACATCCACGGCTGCGAGCGGTCGATCCGGCCCGGGTAGGCGTCCTCCCAGGCGTCCGCGATGGCGTCGAACATCTCGGGCTTGGGCTTGCCGATGCCCTGCATCGAGCACTCGTGGATGACGTCCGGGTCGAAGATGTAGTCCATGGCCAGGGGCTCCGGTGGGGTGGGAGGGTGGGAGACGGTCCCGACTTTACAACGTCCCGACGCGGTGTGTCGAAGCCTGGACGGCCGGGCCCTACGCCCTTCCCGGGCGGCTGGGCGGGATGGGGCGATTCTTCGGGCTGTCCGGGTCGGCCATCATCCAGGCCCAGGCGTCCCGCAACGACTCCTCCACCGGACGGGGGTCGTGACCGAGCTCCTCGCGCGCCTTCCGGTCCCGGATCTCGAAGTCCACCCCGAGGGTGTGCACCGCGTAGGGGGTGAGGAGGGAGCGGCGCCCGGTGAGCTTCTCGAAGAGGGGCGCGAAGGCGGCCAGCCCGGCGGCGATCCCGAGCGGGATGAAGATCCGGGGCGGCTTCCGACCGGCCAGCCCGGCCAGGATGCGCATCATCTCCCGGACGGTCATGCGCTCCCCGGAGAGGAGGTAGCTCTCCCCCTTGCGCCCCCGCTCGGCGGCCATCACGTGGCCGGTGGCGATGTCGCGGACGTCGATGAAGTCGTAGGCCCCGTCCATCCCGGCCGGCACCGGGAAGCGGGAGAAGAGGACGATGACCTCCCCGATCTCGGAGAGCCGGAAGTCGTACGGGCCGAGCACGTAGACCGGGTTCACGATCACCGCGTCCAGCCCCTCCCGCACCGCGTCGAGGACGATCCGGGAGGCCGCCGCCTTGGCCTTCCCGTAGTCGCCAGGGGCGAGCTCCGGGTCGTAGCCGGCCTCCTCGGTGAGCACCCCGCCCGATCCCGGCTCGGTGAGGGCGTGGACGGAGCTGGTGTAGACCAGCCGCCGCACCCCGGCCCAGCGCGCCGCCTCCACCACGTTGCGCGTCCCGTCCACATTCACTGTCCGTACAATCTCGATGTCGAGTGAGCTGATGCTCACCACCCCGGCCAGGTGGAAGACCACGTCCACCCCCTCGAGGACGGGGGGCAGCGTCTCGGGCCGGAGCACGTTGCCTCGGACCACCTCGACGTCGAGGCCGCGGAGGGCCGGGGCCTCGTCGCCCGGCTCCAGGAGCGCCCGCACCTTCTTCCCGCGCCGCAGGAGCTCGCGCACCAGCACGTTGCCGAGGTGACCGGTGGCGCCGGTGACGGTGGCGGTCTGGAAGTCCATGCGACGTCCCTCACCAGGCGAAGAAGTAGGAGAGGAGCACGCCCACCATCATGATCTCCCCCCGGGCCGCCACCGGGTCGAGCGGGGTCTCGTACTCGACCGCCAGGACCACGCTCTTGTGCTCGGTGAGGAAGCGACCCGCGGTGAACTTGAGGAGCGAGCCCACGTCGTCGTTCTCGAGGCTCCAGCTGATCTTGTCCTGGACCGAGACGAAGAACCAGGCCGGCAGGGCCACCGAGACGACGGGCTTGAACTGGATGGTGTTCACCGGCAGGTAGGTCCCCAGGTTGCCGAAGGACTTCTGCCAGTTCACCTCCAGCGTGACCCCGACCCATTTGTCGAACCGGTAGCCGATCCCGACGACGGGCTCGATGATCCAGGGCGCGCCGACGGCCGGGATGGTGGCGGTGTTCCACTGCAGCTCGAGGCCGGCCCCCAGGCGGAGCCCCTTCTCGTCGTGGAAGACCCAGAAGAAGGTGGTGGTGAGGCTGGCGAACCCCGACGCCGCCGGACCCACCGACGGGCTGGGGTAGACGGTCTCGACCGGCATCTCGACCCGGAGCGCGAACTCGCGGTTCTTCCCCCAGGCGAAGGTGGGCTTGAAGGTGAGCTCGCTCGACGACGCACCGGCCGGCTTCCCGGTCCACTCGTACTTGAGCTGGAGCGTGTTGCGCGAGAAGACCGGCGTGTCCACGACCTCCATCACGTCGAGCAGGTGGCGCAGGCCGTGGCTCGGTTCCGCCTGCTGGGCCGGCGCCGCATGCGCCGGCGCCTCCTCCTGCGCCCGGGCGTCCGGGGCGGCAAGCGCCGCGAGAACCAGGACCGGGACTACCCTCGTCGCGAAGGCCATCGTCACCCCTTCCGGACCACCCGCCGTCACCGCATGAGCGCCACGACCACCGGCCCCCAGGCCGTGAGCAGGATGTTGCCCACCGCGTAGGGCACCGTGTACCCGAGGACCGGGAGCTTGCTCCCGGCCGCGTCCTGCACCGCCCGGAGCGCGGCGGTGGTGGTCCCCGAGCCGGCCTCGGCGCCCAGCAGGATGACCGGGTTCAGCTTGAGCACGAACCGGCCGAAGAGGAGGCCGATGGTGTGGGGGACGATGGACACGACCAGCGCCGCCCCGACCAGCCCCACCCCGGTCTCGCGCACACCGGAGATGAACCGCGGCCCGGCGTTCAGCCCCACGATGCCGATGAAGGCCGCCAGCCCCACCGTGTCGAAGATCCAGAGGGCCGGCTCGGGGATGCGCCCGAAGGTGGGGCGGGTGGAGCGGAGCCAGCCGAAGACCAGGCCGCTGATGAGGGCTCCTCCACTGGTGGTGAGGGTGATGGAGACCCCGCCGACGGTGACGGCGAGGAGCCCGAAGAGCCCACCCAGGAAGATCCCCATCCCCACGAAGACCATGTCGGTGGCCGGCGAGGGGCGGTCGGCGTAGCCCACGTCCCGGGCCACCCGCTCCACGTCGGGGAGGTCCCCTTCCAGGGTGAGGAGGTCGCCACGCTCGACGCGGGTGTTCCCGTCGAAGGGGATCTCCTGCCCGGTCCGGACCAGCCGCTGGAGCACGATCCCGTGCCCCTTCTCCCGGGCCAGCTGGCCCAGGGTCTGTCCGGCGGTCTCCTTGCGGGTCACAACCACGTCGAGGTGGGCGTACGGGAAGTCGAGCAGCCCGCGGTCGTCCACCTCCTCGCCCAGCCAGGCCAGGTGCTCCACCAGCACGGTGCGGCGCGCCGTGACGGCGAGGACGTCCCCGGCCCGAACGCGGGTGTCCAGGTCGGGGTCGCCCACGATGCCCTCGCGCCGCATCCGCTCGACGAAGATGCGCCGCTCGGGGACCGAGCCCTCGATCTCGCGGAGGGTCTTTCCGGCTGCGGCCGCGGAGACGAAGATGGCCCGGGTGTCCCACTCCCCGTAGGCGGAGGAGACGCCGGGCTCGGCGGCCTCCTTGCCAGCCAGCTTCAACTCGAGGTCGTGGGCCTCCTTGCGGAGGTCGATCCCCATGAGGCGGGGCGCGAGCGAGGAGAGGTACCAGACCAGCGTGGTGGTGCCGACGAGGTAGGTCACCGCGTAGGCGACCGGGACCTCGTTCACCATGCGGAGCCGCTCCGCCTCGGGGAGCGGCAGGGCGCGGATGGCCTCGCTGGCCGTCCCGATGATGGTGGACTCGGTGAAGGCGCCCGCCAGCAGGCCGGCGGCCGTCCCGGCGTCGTAGCCGAGGAGCTTCGAGACCAGCACCGCCACGAGGAGGCAGCTGACCGCGACCACCACGGCGAGGAGCAGGTGCGGGAGCGCGTCCCGGCGCAGCCCGCGGAAGAACTGCGGCCCGACCTTGTAGCCGGTGCCGAAGAGGAAGAGGTCGAAGAAGACCACCTTCACGGTGGGATCGACCACCACGTCGAGCTGCCCGACGGCCACGCCGGCCAGCAGGCACCCCAGCACGTTCCCGACGGTGAAGTTGCCGACCCGCAGCTTGCCGAGCTGGAAGCCGACGGCCAGCGTCAGGAAGATCGCCAGCTCGGGGTGGGCGCGGAGGACGTGGGCGAGACCCTGGAGCGGGGCCATCCCCGCATGCTAGCCGCCCTTGCGCAGGCTGGCGATGTCGATGACGAAGCGGTAGCGGACGTCGGACTTGACGGTGCGCTCGTAGGCCTCGTTCACCTTCTCGACCGGGATGACCTCGACGTCGGAGGTGATGCCGTGCTTGCCGCAGAAGTCGAGCATCTCCTGGGTCTCGGCGATGCCGCCGATGAGCGACCCGGCCAGCGTCTTGCGCCCGAAGATGAAGGACATGGCGTGGACCTTGGCCGGCTCGGAGGGGACGCCCACCAGGACCAGCGCCCCGTCCAGCGCCAGCAGCCCCATGTAGGCCTGCACGTCGTGGTTCGCGGAGATGGTGTCGAGGATGAAGTCGAACTTCCCGGCCAGCTTCTTGAACGTGGCCGGGTCGGTGGTGAGGGCGAAGCCGGTGGCCCCGAGGCGGCGGGCGTCGGCCTCCTTGCCCTTCGAGGTGGAGAGCATGGTCACCTCGGCTCCCATGGCCACGGCGAGCTTCACCCCCATGTGGCCGAGGCCGCCCAGGCCGACCACCGCCACCTTGTCCCCCTTCTTCACCTTCCAGTGGCGCAGCGGGGAGTAGGTGGTGATCCCGGCGCAGAGGAGCGGGGCCGCACCGGCCGGGTCGAGCCCGGCGGGGATGGAGAGGACGAACTTCTCGTCCACCACCACGTCGGTGGAGTAGCCGCCGTAGGTGGGGGTCTTCCGGTCCATCTCGGTGCCGTTGTAGGTGAAGGCCGAGCCCTTCTGGCAGAACTGCTCCAGGTCCTTCTGGCAGGACGGGCAGGTCCGGCAGGAGTCCACCATGCAGCCCACGCCGACGCGGTCGCCGGCCTTGAACCTCTTCACCTCGGCCCCGACGCGGGTGACCTTTCCGACGATCTCGTGGCCGGGGACCATGGGGAAGATGGAGTTGCCCCATTCGTCGCGGGCCTGGTGGATGTCGGAGTGGCAGATGCCGCAGAACTCGATGTCGATGGCCACGTCGCGGGGGCCGACGGGGCGGCGGTCGATCTCGAACGGGGCCAGCGGGCTCCTGGGAGTCTGGGCGGCGTAGGCGCGGGTGCGGGGCATCGTGTCCTCCTGGTTGAGCGGGTAGACCTATGGAGGAGGTGCGTGGAGCGCAAGCTGCTACCGGACCGCGTCGGCCATCCCGCCGTCGTCGGCCCTGGTCCAGCTCGTCGGCAGCCGCCCGTCGAACTGCTCGGGCACGAGCACGTCGGCGCCCAGCGCCGGGGCGCCGGCGGCCCGGGCGGCGAACCCACCGGCGGCGATGCAGGAGTGGGGCGCCGCGTGGCGCACCATCTCGATGGCCTCGCGCGCCGCCGGCAGGTGGTCGATGGTGGAGACGGCGATCCCCACCAGCGAGGGCTTCCGCTCCACGCAGGCCACCGCGAGCTGGACCGCCGGCGTGTCGGCGCCCAGCACCTCCACCGCGTACCCCTCCAGCTCGAGCAGGTTCGCGGCGATGAGCAGTCCCACGGTGTGGTACTCGCCGGGGGCCGAGGCGAGCACGGCCTGACCGCGGTGGCGCGGAGCCGGCGATCCCCAGGTCTCGGGAGCGAGCAGGGCCAGCCCGAGCGAGGCCAGCGCCGTGGCCCGGTGCTCCTCCACGACGGTGGCCTGGTGGCGCATCCAGGCCTCGCCGACCTGGCGCTGCACCTCGGCGATCCCGAGCAGCGCCATCCGGATGTCCTGCCCCGCCCGCCAGGCCTCCACGGCCGCCAGGTAGGCGGTCCGGTTTCCGCGGAGCGCCGCCGAGGTCGCATCCCACAGATTTATGGGCGCGTCGTCCACCGGCTCCGTCGCGGCCGCGATCCCGAACGCGAGGGACTCCGCGATGCAGCGACGCCAGTCCTCCGGCAGTTCCATTCCCCCCACCCGGCCGGCGAGGGCGCGCAGGCTCGCGCAGACGCTCTCGTGGGGCAGGCCGGCGGCGTCGTGGACCCTGGCCGCCCAGGCCGCGTGCGCCCGGAAGACCGCGGGGCACCGGAGATCCACCGCGGCGGCGAGGGCGCGGGCGTGCGCCGCGAACTCGGCCTCGCAGACGTGCCGCTGCCCTTCCTTCCGCGCGCGCAGGGAGGGCGTGCCGGCGAGGACCTCCTCCGCGACGGCGCCGGCCTCCCAGAGGATCACCGAGGCCACGTGGGCATCGACGCGCGGGCGCATGGCGTACCTTCCTCGACCCTAGACCTCTGCGACGAAGATCGCCACCCGCTTCCAGACCCGCTCGAACCCGGCCTGGTCGAAGCCCGTCCCCGAGGACATCCAGTCGAAGTGGGGCGGCACGTGGGTGGGCTGGTCGTAGTGCCCCAGGATGTCGTGGTGGTCGGCCCAGGCCGCCGCCAGCAGTTCCCCGTGGATCTGCGAGAGGGTGGGCACGATCCCGTCGTTCGCGCCGGCGTCGGGGATCCGCCCGTAGGCCCGCCGGAGGACCGCGGCGTGCTCGCGGTTGATGGGCGGCAGGGCCCCATCCGGGGAGGTGGCCGACATCCGGTAGAGCGCCACGAAGAGGGCGTGGGTGACCTGGTGGGACGGGTCGAGGCCGGCACCCCAGAGGGACCTCAAGCCCGGCGCGCGCGCCCGGGTGACCACCGAGCCGTAGCGGAGCCCTGGCCGGTCCTGCGTGGAGGCGTTGAACACCTCCATGCCCGCCGGCGAGATCTGCGAGACGAGCCCCTGGTCGCTGCGGACGCCCTCCAGGAACTGCTCGACGGCACGCCGCCGCTCCCCCTCGAAGTCGCCGAGCAGCTCGAGGAAGATCTGGTCCACCGCTCCGATGGGGCGGGAGCGCGGGTTGCGCAGCAGGCGGGCCAGCTTGAGGCCCACGGTGATGGGGAGCCTTCCCGTACGAAGCGTGTAGATCGACACCAGCGAGAGGAGCCGGAGGAACTGCTGGCCGATCATCCCGCCGAAGAACTGGGCGAGCGGGGTTCCCCGGTGCGGCGTCGAGACGGTGACCACGGAGCGCACCGCGCGGGTGCAGCGCACCACGTCGGCGGGCGTGGGGAGGACGGCGCCCGGGGTCACGAGCAACCGGGCGTCGAGACCGCCGCTGGAATGGCCCACCAGGCTCACGTGGCCCGGGGACTCGTCGAGGAGCGTGGAGAGGGCCTCGCAGAGGAGCGCGGCGCGCCGGGTGAGCGAGGCGGTGGGCTCGGTGCGGGCCACCCGGACCTCGCCGTCGATCCCCAGCGACGGACCCTTCTCGGCGAGGTAGTTCCGGACGTGGCCGAAGTAGGTGAAGTCGCCGAGGTTGGCGAATCCGAAGAATCCGGGAACGAGGAGGATGTGGTGCGGTCGGCCCACGGAGCCAATCTATCCCGTCGGGGGCCGGTCCGATCGGGTTGCACCCAACGGGCGAGGCCCGGACGGCACGGGGAGGACTTGCGCCCGGTCACGGCGGGGAGGAACGACTCGGATATGGTCGCGGAGTGGCCTCCGACCGGATCGGACGCACCGTGACCCTCGTCTCGGTCCACCTGCTCCAGGCCTCGAACATGGTCTTCTTCTCGGGCTTCTCGACCTTCACCGGCTTCGTGACCGGCTCGGCGGTGGTGGGGTTCAGCTACGGCGCTTGCCTCTCGCTCTTCCCGGCCACTGTGGCGGACCGCTGGGGCACGAAGAACCTGGGGCTCAACTACGGCATCCTCTTCACCGCCTTGGGCGTGGGCGGGGTCTTCGGCCCGATCCTGGCCGGTCGCATCGCCGACGCCACCGGGTCGTACCAGCTCGCCTACGTGGGCGTGTCGGTGAACCTCCCGGCGCGGGAGGTCACCATCCGGGTGGGCAGGAGGAAGGCGCCGGTCCGCACCGACTCGGAGGCTGAGGCGGCCTGATCGGCCGGGTCGGCTTCATTGTTTTTGCTCGACAATTGCCTTTCGGAGGGCTAGAAAACTTGCTCCGATCCCTCTCTGGGGTGGAGCCGCCCGGCACTTTCTGTCGGACGGATTTCGGAGAAGAAACGAGCAAGAAGCGATGGGTACCGGCACCGTGAAGTGGTTCAACGACGCGAAGGGCTTCGGGTTCATCACGCAGGACGGCGGCGGCGAGGACGTGTTCGTCCACCACACCGCGATCCAGGCCGATGGGTTCCGCACCCTCGCCGAGGGCCAGAAGGTGGAGTTCGACGTGAACAAGGGGCCGAAGGGGCTCCAGGCTGCAAACGTCCGCCCCGTCTAGATCCACTTCACGACAGCTGAAGTGGCGAGAGCCCGGCCCGGCGGCTGGGCTCTTTCGTTTTCAGAAGTTCTCGTTGATGTTGAGGTAGATGCCGTAGGAGCCGTCGAGCCCCACGCCCACCTCGACGAGCCCGTTGGTGCGGGTGGGCTTGTTCACCAGCACGCGGATGCCGGCCGTCGCCGCCGGGTACCAGTACTGGAAGACGGGTGCGTTCTGCGGTTCCCCGGGCAGCCGCTGCTGGCTCGCCGAGTGAACGTTCAGCCCCACCACACCGCCCACGAAGTCCCAGATCCGGAAGCGGTACTCCGCCTCGGCGTAGAGGAGGGACTTGCCGATGTGGCGCCCCTCGATGTAGCCGCGCCCGGACCGGGCGTCGGGGTCGGAGCCGATGGAGGGCAGGTCGAGGTAGGGCGTGTTCCCGAAGGAAAACCACCCGTAGGCCCAGAGGGCGAGCACGCTGGGCTTCGACACCGGGAAGTAGGCGCGCCCGGTCACGTAGAGTGACTGCCAGTCGAAGTCGCTGCCCATCAAGCGCGGGAAGGCCCGGTAGGTCGCGGTGGCGTAGTAGCCCTTGGTGGCGTTGACGGGGTTGTCCCGGCTCTCCCAGAGCAGGTCGGCGGAGATCCCCACGTTGTTGTACGGACCGCTCGTGCCGTAGGCGTAGGTGGTGAAAGGGTTCACCACGCCCGGCTCCACGCCGCGGTCGCTCACCGAGTAGTAGCGGTCGAAGTAGAGGCCGGCGCCGACGTAGAGATCGGAGAAGACCCTGCGGTAGGCCGTCTCCCACAGGCGCAGGAGGCTCTTGTCGACGATGACCTCGTTCTGGGGAGGTGTGTTTCCCCCCAGGCCCCAGGTCGGCGCCGGGAAGATCTGCCAGTTGGTGTAGCCGACGAGGCTCCAGTTCCCGCTCCCGAAGTAGATGCTGGTTCGCAGCGGGATGGAGAGCTGGTTGTTCACCGTGTAGAGGACGTTGGTGGCGAACTTGGAGAGCTTGGCCACGTCGTCGTCGAAGCGGAACACGCCGGCCCCGGCCACGCCGAAGCCGAAGCCGATGAGGGGGCTGGTGAGGATGAAGGGCACGGCGTTCCAGTGGAACTTCCTCTTCCGCTCCTCGGCCAGTTGCTCGGGGGTCTTCTCCTCGTGGAGCCCGAGGCCGCGCATGATGGCCTCGGGGAGGTCCATGGAGGCCTCGGTGGGGTCGATGTCGGGGGGCTCCTCCACCGGCCCGGGGCGGGCCGCCGGCGGGAAGGCGGTCTCCAGGTCGGGAGCCTTCTCTTGACCAGGCGGAGGCGGGGTGTCCGGGTGGGCCGCGACGCCGGGTTCCGGCGCAGACGCGAACGCCGGCGCCGCTCCGAGGAGGGCGCCGGCGAGGAGTGCGGCAACGAGTGAGGAGGTGAACCGGCGCGCCACGCGCGCAAGATACAGCGAAGCGGCTACTTCGCGCTCGACTTCTTGGCCTTCTTGGCGGGAGCCGGCTCGACCCCGATGGCGACCGCCTCGGTGTACTCGGCCAGGACCTTGTCGCCGATCTTGAGCTTCTCGATGGCGACCTCCTTGCCGGCCTTCACCTTGAACTTGCGCCCCTCGGCGCTCTCGAGCGTGACGAGGCGGGACTTCAGGTCGATCTTGGCCACGGTGACCGTGCCCTTGATGCCGACCTTGACGTCGCCGGCCGGCTTGGCGCCGGGGGCGGCGGTCTCGCCGGTGGCGGTGACCGTGGGCGGGACGGCCTTGGCGCCGGGGGCCTGGAGCGAGAGGACCACGCCTTGGCTGACGGTGACCCTGACGATGTCGCCGACCTTGATCTGGTCGAAGTTCTTCACCTCGGGACCCATCTTGATGGTGTCGGTCTCCTTCTTGCCCTTCAGGGTCACGAGCCGGTTGGTGGCGTCGACGGCGGTGACGGTGGCGGTGACCTGCTCGACGCGGCCACCGGAGACCATCCCCTTCTCGGTGGAGGAGTGGACGGTGAGGGGCTTGGCGGCCTCGTCGGCTGCGAGGATGACGGCGGGGGACAGCGCCAGGCCGAGGGCGGCCAGGGAGAGGAAGAGCTTGCGGTTCATCGTGCCTCCAGAGGCGTTTGAGTGGGGGGAGAGCATAGCCGGACGGGCCGGGACGGGCAGTCCCATTTCGGGTTGCGTCAGCTGGGGGGGTAGCGGGCCCAGGATCCGCACTGCCCGCCGTCGCAGGGGAGGCTGCCCGCGCCGTAGTGGCGGTGCAGGTCGTCGGCCACCTGCTCGATCACGTCGCGGAGCTCGAGCCGCGTGAGCCAGCGGCGCGGGATGGAGAGCTCCCCCAGCGCCACCCCCAGCAGGCTCCCGGCGATGGCGCCGGTGGAGTCGCTGTCGCCCCCGTGGTTCACCGCGAGGAGAACCCCGTGCTCGAAGCTCTCGGCGGCCAGCGCCGCGTAGAGGCCGATGGCCAGCGCCTCCTCGGCCACCCAGCCCTCCCCCAGCGACTCGACGTCGGCGGCCGACCCGCGCGGCGCCCGCGAGAGCCAGAGCGCCCTCTCCACCGCGCTGGCCGTCTCCTCGTGGCCGGGGTGGCGGCGCAGCACGTCGAGGGCGCGCACCGCCCCCTCGTCGAGGCTGGCGCCGTCGGCCACGTCGTGGACGAGCTGGGCCAGGTAGCCGGCCGAGAGCCAGCCGGTCGGGTGACCATGGGTGATGGCTGCGAGCTCGCAGCCGATGCGGAAGGGCTGGCCGGGGGCGAAGCCCACCGGGGCGATGCGCATCACGCCGCCGCAGCCCTTGCTGTCGTTGATGGCGACCTCGGGCGTCCCCATGCGCCCCTTGCGCAGCGCCGAGAGGCAGGTCTCGCCGGGGCCCCTCACCGCGTGCAGGTCGCGCATGCGGACCAGCCAGCCCTCCTCGTCGGGGATGCCGCGGCGCTGGACGACGTCTCCCTGGGTCTCGAGCCAGCGCAGGTAGGCGTGCCAGGCCACCTCCCCGACCTTGGCCTCCGGGATGCGGTGGCGGAGGTGCTCGGCCCGCAGGAGGGCCTCGGCGGTGAAGAGGGTCATCTGGGTGTCGTCGGTGACCGCACCCAGCCGCCCGTAGGCCATGGCGTAGTCGCGCAGCCCGGCCGGGCCGAACTCGGCCCGGATCTCGGCGAGGGTCTTGAACTCGACGGGGGCGCCCAGCGCGTCGCCGACCGCGCCGCCGAGCAGGCAGCCGCGGAAGCTGGCCCGCGTCCGTGCGCCCCGGATCTTCCTCGCATCGCTCACGTCGCCCGTGACCTCCCCTGCAAAGGCCGCATCCTGCCACGAGGATCGCCTTCGTTCCAGCGGGCTGGGTGCCGCCGGCGCCGGGACGTCGCTCTCCGCAGCGCTGGTCCTCGGAGCGAGGGTGCACTTCGGGTGGATGGCGCCGGGTCACATCGGGGGCAGAGCACCGCCGGTTCCCGGCGCCTCCTGCGGAGGCGCTGCTCGGAGCGACGCCCGCGCCGGCTGGGGAAGCCCGGGCCGAAGGCGACGCGGGCCGGCGGCCGTCGTGGGGGGATCCGGGCGGGGTTGGGCCGGAGGCCGCTCGCGGGTGGGGAGATGTGCGCGCGGTCGAGATCGGGCTCTCCTGCGCGGGGTCAACGTCCGATTTTTCACGTTCCGTGACATGTGCCGCGTGCGCCGACATGCGTCGAGATGGGCACACATCGGGACAGAGGCGCGCACGATTACCCGCATGAACACAGGGTTTTATGCGCCACCCGGGTTGCACCTACCCCGGGGGCACGTAGTACGGATAGTGCTGCAACCCCTTGCTGGACGCGCCTTTTGCCCTGACGGGCGTTGGCGCGACGCGTGCTCCTGTGATGCTCATGACGAGCGCATCGATCGGCGTGGCAATCCTGATCGCCCTCCTCTCCGGGCAGAGCGGCTCCGACCGGCAGGCGTACGCCATCTACCAGGCCAAGCTCGCGGCGATGATGGCGCCGTCCGCGGCGGACGGCTCCTCCGGGTCGGCCGTGCCCGCGGCGAACCCCGTCGGGGCCGCGGCGGTGACCCCTGGCGGGTGCATCCTCGTCGCCGGATCGGGCAACCTGGCGACGACGAGCGACTG
>CAIQRS010000226.1 GCA_903874275.1 uncultured Anaeromyxobacter sp. | reverse complement strand
GACGCCGATGGTGCCGACGAAGTCGTTCATGAGCTCCTTCGACGCGTCGGGAGCGGCCGGGGGCGTGTTGAAGACGACGTCCTCCGTGGTGGGGGTCCCGTTGGGCGCCAAGGTGCTCTTCTGCAGCTTGAAGGTGACCACCGGACGGCCGGTGGGGGTCGTGGTGATGCCCTGGATCACGGCCGCGATCGTGGAGGCCCCCGCCTGGACCTGGCCGGCGCCGTAGAGGGCGGAGGCGTTGGTGCGGGGGTTCCCGCCGGGGGTCTCGATGCTGTTGTTCCTGTCCCTGGCGAACCCCGGGGCGTGGACCACCTCGAGGCCGTATGGGGTGTGGCAGCCCTCGCAGGCTACGGGAGGAACAAAGACACCGTGGGTCGCGAAGTTGATCGTGACGTGGCAGGAGCCACAGACCTCGGGCGACGCCTTGTTCTTCCACTGGTTGCCCTGCGCGGCACCGGCGTGGCAGGCGACGCAGTTGGCGACCGGCTGGGGATAGGTGGCGGCGCTGACGCCGGAGAACCGGTCGGCCGTGGCCATGCCCATCTGGACCGAGGCGTGGATGTTGTGGATGAACTGCGCGGCCGATCCCTGCCAGGTGCCGTTCCGGACGCCTTCCTGCGTCCGGGTGCTGGCCGGGTTGTGGCACACGGCGCAGAAGGGAGCCTCGACGGCCTCGCCGCCGTGGAACACTCCGCCGGTCAGCTTGCCCTTGGCCTTGAACCGGTCGTGGCAGCCGTTGCATGCCGCTGTCGAGACCACCTCGCGCTTCTGGCCGTTGGAAGCGGTCACGGGGACGCCGACGGCGCCGGGCAGGAAGTTGAACTGGTAGTTCACGGCGGTGAAGGTGCTGGTGGTCGCCGCGGAGACGTTCTCCTGGCGACTGGCCTGGATCCAGAGGGTGTGCGTGTCGGCCGACCTGGCCGGGTCGAAGGTGACGACGGACGGGAAGGTGTAGGTGTAGTTCCCGGGCGTCCCGGTCAGCTGGCCGGTGGTGGGACTGGCCGGGGCGTTGACGGCAGGGGGAGCGAGGACTCCGGGGCCACCGTCACCGGCGGTGCGAACCAGGTACGGCCCCACGACGCCGGTCGTCGCGCTCTTGCTGAACGAGGCGAGACCGAAGCGGGGCACGATCGCCCCGCTGCCGCCGGCCGCCAGGTCCAGGTTGCGGCCTGCGCCGTCCTTGGCCGTGAAGGTCACCACGATGTTCGACGGCGTGCTGGTGATGCTCGTCACCGCGAAGGCGAGGCCCGTCCTGGGAGCCGGGAGGTGGCAGGCGTTGCAGGAGGGGGCGTTGGCGAGGCCGTTGTAGTCCTGGCCGTGGCAGCTGGTGCAACGGGGGGCGCCGGGAACCCCGTTGATGAAGTCGAAGAAGAGCGGGGCATGCTGGGCAGGGTCCGGGATGCGGCTGTGGCCGAGCTGGTCGGGCGGGTTGAAGACGGCGACCACCCACTTGTCCGAGCCGTAGGTGTCGGTGTTCAGGATGCAGCCGCTGGTGGCGACGGCGCCGGAGCAGTCGCCGGCCCAGGACTGGAAGTACTGCCCGTCGTCGGCCCTGGCGGAGAAGACGGCGTCCTCGGTCCAGCCGAAGCTGATGGGGGAGCAGAGGTCGTGCGAGGTGCCGACGGTGCCGCAGTCGATGCGGCCGTCGGCGGAGGTGATGTAGCCGCCGACGGGGCGGGAGACGCTCACGAAGTAGGAGACCCCGTACTCCCCCTTCTGTTCGCCGGACGTGCCCGAGGGGTCGGAGCTCTTCCCGCCGCCGCAGGCGACGATCCCGACGCAGGCTGCCACTGCGATTCCGGACGACCATGCGCGATTCATCGGGACTCCCCCAGGGCTGCGCCGCATTCCCTCGGCGGCGTGACAGATACAGGCAAGCAATTGGCGCGCCAGAAATGCGCGACCCGGATGCGCCGCAACATGCTGAAATCACCTACATTTTCTGGATCGCTTCCCGCCGGGTCGAGGCCACCCGTGGGGGGGATGCCCCACGACATTGGGGGAAATGACCCGATGGGGTCGCGATGCACCGCCCGCCCGGTCGGCGTAGAAACGGGAATGGCCCCTGCCCTGCGCTCGCTCGCCGCCCTCACCGCCCTCCTCCTGACGCTCGCCGCCACGGCCCGCGCCGACGACGAACGCCACCGCTTCACCCCGCTCGTGGACCGGCCGCTGCGGGTGGCCTTCATGCTCTCCGAGGGCGCGACGCTCATCGACTTCGCAGGACCCTGGGAGGTCTTCCAGGACGTCATGGTGGACGCCACCGGCAAGCCGGTCCGGGAGGCGGCACAGCTCGGGCCCGGCGGGACGGCCCGCCACCCCTTCACGCTCTACACGGTGGCCGAGAAGCGCGAGCCAATCCGGGTGAGTGGGGGGCTCACGGTCGTTCCCGACCACGCCTTCGCCGACGCCCCCCCGCCCGACGTCATCGTGGTGGGCGCCCACCGGCCGTCGGAGGCGGGGCTGGCCTGGCTGAAGAAGGCCAGCGCGTCGGCCGGGATGACCATGTCGGTCTGCACCGGGGCGAGCGTGCTGGCCCGGGCAGGGCTCCTCGACGGCAAGGAGGCCGCCACGCACTACTGGTTCACGGAGGACTTCGGCAAGCGCTGGCCCAGGGTGAAGTTCGTCCCCGGCATCCGCTTCGCCGAGGGCGGGCGGGTGGCCTCCTCGGCGGGACTCAGCGCCGGGATCGACCTCGCACTGCGCGTCGTGGAGCGCTACTTGGGGCGGGAGGTGGCGCAGGGAACCGCCGACTTCATGGAGTACCAGGGAGAGGGGTGGAAGCGCCCCCCGGGGGACCCGCTGCCCCTGCCCCCGCCCGCACGGCCGGCAGCCGCGCCCGCGTCGCCATCGGCTGGCTGAGGCCCGGATGGACGTCGGCGGACGGACGCTCAGGGCGCCTGACGATCGAGCCGGGCCACCGCGTCGAGGTACCGCTCGACGACCCGCTTGGCCCGCCGCACCGACTCCTCGAGCGGGAATCCGCGCGCCAGGAAGCCCGCCGTGGCCGAGGCGAGCCGGCAGCCGGTTCCGCGCGCGGTCCCCGGTCGCCGCCTCCCGGCGATGCGGACCACGGTGCGGCCACGAACCAGGAGATCGACCGGCGCCCCGGCCCGATGGCCGCCCTTCACCAGCACGGCGCGCGACGGGAGATCCCGGGCCGCCCGGATCGCCCCCTCCTCGGAGGCGATGGCGCGACCGGCGAGCGCCTCCAGCTCGGGCCAGTTGGGCGTGGCCAGCGCGGCGAGCGCCAGGAGCGCGTGGAGCGCCGACCGGGCGTCCGGTGCGTCGAGGAGCGGGAGTCCGGACGAGGCGAAGAGCACCGGGTCCACCACCAGCGGGACCTTCGCGAGCGGCCGGGCGGAGAGCCGCTCCGCCAGCGCCGCGGCGTTCGCGCCGCTCCCCAGCATGCCCGTCTTCACTGCCCGTGGACGTTCCCGGGAGCCTTCGAGGAGCGCGTCCACCTGGGCGAGGAGCATCTCCCGCGTGGCCGGCACGACGGCCCGGGCCCCGCGCGGACCCTGGGCGGTGAGCGCGGTGGCCACCGCCCATCCCGTGGCCCCGGCTGCCGCGAGCGCCTCCAGGTCGGCCAGCAGGCCGGCCCCGCCGCTCGGGTCGAGCCCGGCGCAGACCAGGACCCGCGGCGATCCCCCGGCCCGGCTCACCGGCGCCGCTCCCCGGCCGCCTGCACCAGCCCGCGCAGGATGGCCGCCTGCCGCGGGTCGCGCGACGCCAGCGCCTCGGGGTGCCACTGCACCCCCAGCGCGAAGCGGGCTCCCTCGATCTCGATGGCCTCGACGACGCCGTCCGGGGCCCATCCCGAGACGGCCACCCCGTTCCCGGGCCGGCTCACCGCCTGGTGATGGGTGCTGTTCACCGGAAGTGGCTCCGGGCCGACCAGCCGCTCCAGCAGCGAGCCCGGCCCGATCTCCACGACGTGGCTCGGGACGTCCTTCGGGGGCGGCTGCTCGTGGGAGACGCCCAGGTCCTCGGGGAGGTGCTGGTGGAGCGCGCCGCCGCGCGCCACCGCGAGGAGCTGCATCCCGCCGCAGACCCCGAGGACCGGCATCCCGCCGGCGAGCGCGCCCGCCACCATCGCCTCCTCGAAGGCGGTGCGCCCCGGGCGGGAGGGGCCGCAGGCCGGCCGGCGCGCCTCCCCGTAGCGTTCGGGCGGGATGTCGAAGTCGCCCCCGGCGACGAGGAGGCCGTCGCACCCGGCGAGGTACTCGGTGGCGAGGAGCGGATCGCCGCAGGGAATGGGGAGCGGCAGGCCCCCGGCGCGCGCCACCGCGTCGGCGTAGGCCCGCGGCTGCTCGTACCGGCCGGAGACGTTCACGTCGAGTGGGATGGCGATCCGTGGCCGGCTCACCGACGGCTCCCCGCACCCTCGTCGAAGCCAGCCAGGAGCAGGGCCGCCCGCTCCCGGACGTCACCGCGGGAGAACAGGTCCTCGATGACGGCCGCGGCGGCCGCGCCGGCCCGGGCCACCTCGGCGATGGTCTCGCGGGTGATCCCGCCGATGGCGACCACCGGGGCGGGGAGCGCCGTCGCCAGCTCGCGGAGCGCCGCCAGGCCGCGGGGCGCCGCGGCGATCTCCTTCGTCCGCGTCCCGAACATGGGTCCGAACCCCACGTGGTCTGCGCCGTCGGCGATCGCGGCGTGGGCCTCGGCGAGGGTTCGCGTGCTCCGCCCCAGGAGCATCCCGGGGCCCACGATCCGCCGGGCCTCGGCGACCGGCAGGTCGTCGTCCCCCACGTGGACTCCGTCGGCCCCGGCCAGCACCGCCAGGTCGGCCCGGTCGTTCACGATGACCAGGGCCCGACCGCGGGAGAGGGCCACGATCTCCCGGGCCACCTCGAGGATCGCGCCGGCCGGGGAGGACTTCATCCGGACCTGGACCACCCCCGCCCCACCCTCGATCGCGGCGCGGGCCTTCCCGACCGGGTCGTCGTCGCCGACGATGGCGTAGAGCCCGCGGAGCCGGGCGATCCGCGACGCCTGCTGTTGGCCGAAATCCTCCATCGCCAGGCACATTTGCACGTCGCTTGACGCGCCGGCAAGCCGGGCCTATTTTCCCGCCTCCCGGACACGCCGCAAGAGAAGGACCCATGCCCGATACCCTCGAGAACAAGATCATCGACAAGCGCGTCGTTCGTCGCAACGTCCGCAAGGGACTGCTCGACGAGAAGGACTTCGACCGTCACATCAAGTCCCTTCCCGACGTGGCCGACCAGGCCGTCCCGGTCGAGTCGGAGGTCGAGCACGTCGAGACGGGCGAGGACTAGTGCGGGCCGGCGCGGCCCTGTGCGGCGCCCTCGCGCTCCTCCTCCTCCCCCGGGTGGCACCGGCGCAGGCTCCCTCCGCGCTCCCGCGCGCCGAGCCTCGCCCCCCCGCCGAGCGCCGCAACCCCGTCGTCACCGCCGCCGAGAGGTCGCGCGGCGCGGTGGTGAACGTCTCCGCCGAGGAGATGGTCCGCGTGCGGGTGCCCACGCCGGGCGCCGACATGGGGCAGCTCTTCTTCGAGGAGTTCTTCGGGAAGCCCCGCTTCCGGAGCGGCTACGCCGTCACCTCGCTGGGCAGCGGGGTCATCGTCTCCCCCGACGGCCACGTGATGACCAACGCCCACGTGGTGGAGCGGGGGGCCCGCTTCCGCGTGCAGCTCCTCGACGGGCGCGAGCTGCCCGCCCGCGTGGTCGGGACCGACCCGGCCACCGATCTCGCCGTGCTCCGGGTGGAGACGAAGGAGAAGCTCCCCTTCCTCCCCGCCGGGCGCTCCGACGACCTCATGATCGGCGAGACGGTGATCGCCATCGGCAACCCCTTCGGCCTGGCCCACACCGTCACCACCGGCGTGGTCTCGGCGCTCCACCGCAAGGTGGGGGACCCGCGCCGGCAGCTCTTCGACATGGTGCAGACCGACGCCTCCATCAACCCGGGAAACTCGGGTGGACCGCTGGTGAACATCCAGGGGCAGCTCATCGGCGTGAACACGGCCATCATCGGCGACCGCAGCGCCGGGATCGGCTTCGCCATCCCCATCGACCGGGCGCTCCGCGTCGCCGAGGACCTGATCCGGCACGGCGAGGTCCGCGAGGGGTTCACCGGGGCCGCCGTCAAGGACGAGCCGGTCAAGTCGGACCGTATCGGGGGCGACCGGGTGCGCGTGCAGGTGAGCGCGGTGGAGGCCGGGTCGCCGGCCGCCGCGGCCGGGGTCAGGAAGGGGGACGTGGTCGAGTCGGTGGCCGACGCGCCGGTGGAGAGCGCCGCCGAGTACCGCTTCCGCGTGCGCGACGTCCCCGTGGGCGGCACCGTGCGGATCGGGATCACCCGCGGCAAGGAGCGGCTCCAGCTCTCCGTGCGCCTGGTCGAGCTCTCGCCCGAGCGGGCCGAGCAGGCGCTCGAGCAGCGCACCGGCCTCGTCCTCGGCGAGGAGAAGGTGCGCGGCGGCGCGGTGGTGGTGGTCCGCTCGGTTCGGCGCGGCAGCCCGGCCGCCGAGACCGGCCTGCAGGCCGGCGACTGGATCCGCGAGGTCAACTCGCTCGAGATCACCTCGCTGGCCGAGTGGAGGAAGGCGGCGGTCCAGGCGCGCAGCGCCGGCCGGCTCGTGCTGCTCGTGCAGCGGGGTTTCGCCGCCGAGCGCGTGGCCTTCGATGTGGACTAGAATCGCGCCATGACCGACGCCCCGCACCACGGCCCCGTGGACTTCGGCACCTTCGTCCTGTCCCTGGGCTCGTCCGCCTTGGTCCATCTCGGGGAGATCCAGCACCCCGAGAGCACCGAGGCCAGGGAGAACCTGGCCCTGGCCCGCCAGGTCATCGACCTGCTCGCCATGCTCGAGGAGAAGACCCGCGGCAACCTGACCGCCGAGGAGACCCGCTTCCTCTCCGACCTGCTCGCCGACCTGCGGCTCAAGTTCGTGGAGAAGAGCCGCGGGACGGCGGCCAAGCCCGGCCCGGCGACGTAGGGCGCTACAGGCCGGCCTCGACGTACGACTCGGCCAGCTTCCGGATCAGCTCGCGGCGGATCACCCGTCGCGTTCGCGCCAGTGCGTCGGGATCCCGGGAGGGGCGCCGGGTCCGCCGGGCGGCCGCCTCCACCACCCAGGCGATCCGGCGAGGGTCGAGGCGGGCCGGCTCGCGCCGGCGACGCTTCAGGAAGAACCCGATCCCCCGCTGGTCGAGGACGCGGTGGAGCGAGCGCCGGGCCTCGGCGGTGAGCGTGAGATCGACGATGTTCGCCACGGACCGATCTCTAGGATCGATCGCGGGATCGATCCATTTTCCTGCCGCCAGGCTCAAAACTGGACAGCGCCGGCCAGCCGATCCGCGAGCAGGCGGGCGCGCACCCGCGCGTCGGGCTCGTGCGGGATCGAAGCCAGCACGCGGACGCCGGTGAGCCGCTCGATCTCGGCCGCGTTGTGCGGCTCGGAGGGATCGGTGCCCGCGATGGCGCGGTTCAGCACCACGCCGGCGACGGCGAGCCCCCGGGCGCGCAGCGCCTCGCAGGTGAGCGCCGTGTGGTTCACCGTGCCGAGCCCGGCGCGGGCCACGACCAGGACCGGCATCCCCAGCGCCACGGCCAGGTCGGCGTATGTTTCACTCACGGTGAGTGGCACGAGCAACCCGCCCGCCCCCTCGACGACCAGGGCATGGTGCCTGCGCGAGAGCTCCGCCGCGCAGGCGAGCACGTGCGGCAGCGAGATCTCCACCCCCTCGAGCCGGGCGGCCACCGCGGGCGCGAGCGGCGCGCGGAGCGCGTACGGGCAGACCAGCTCGGCCGGATCGGCGCCGCCGGAAGCGGCGCGCAGGCGATCGGCGTCGGTGGGCAGGCCGTCCCCGACTCCCGACTGGGCCGGCTTCATGGCCCCCACGTCGATCCCGCGGGCGCGGGCGCCGGCCACGATCGCCACGGCGACCTCGGTCTTGCCCACGCCGGTGTCGGTCCCGGTGACGAAGAGGCCGCGCATCAGAGCCGCGCCACCG
>CAIQRS010000225.1 GCA_903874275.1 uncultured Anaeromyxobacter sp. | reverse complement strand
CCGCCTCCCCGACGAGGACGCCTGGGCCCTGGCCCTCTCCGGTCCCGCCTTCGGCCAGCCCTGGAGCCCGGCCGACCTCGACGCCGTGGCCGCGAAGCTCCGCACCCACGCTCCCTGGGCCGAGCCAGCCCTCGCCGCGGCCAGGCGCCGCGCAGGCGAGAAGAGCGCCGCTCCCTCGCGGGCGTCGGGCGCCTCGCGCCCCCCTCCCGCCGCCGACCCGGCCGCCTTCACGCACGGGCTTGCCGTCCGCGCCTACGAGCTGAACGGCGACGTGGCCGCCGCCTACGAGTCCTGGGGCGCGCTCCCGCCCGAGGGGCGGAGGCTCGTCCTGGAGCAGCTCCGCTACCTGGTCCGCATCCTCCCGCTCCTCGAGAAGGAGAACCCATGAACCTGGCCCACGATCGCGCCCGCCTCCTCGTGCTCATGCGGGAGCTCTCCTTCGAGCGGCGCAAGGTGATCCTCGCCTCCGGAAAGGAGAGCGACTTCTACGTGGACTGCAAGCGCACCGCCCTCACCGCCGAGGGGCACGTGCTGGTGGGGCGGCTCCTCTTCGACCGCATCCGCCAGATGAAGCCGCTCCTGCGCGGGGCCGGCGGCCTCACGCTGGGCGCCGACCCGCTGGCGAGCGCCGTGGCCTACACGAGCTTCCTGGCCGGCGAGCCGGTGGATGCCTTCATCGTGCGCAAGGAGCCCAAGGGGCACGGCACCGGCCAGTGGATCGAGGGGCGCAAGACCATCCCCGGCGGCAGCCGGGTGGCGGTCCTCGAGGACGTCATCACCACCGGTGGGAGCGCCATCAAGGCCATCGAGCGCTGCCGCGCCGAGGGGCTCCTGGTGGCCGGGTGCTTCGCCCTGGTGGACCGGATGGAGGGGGGGCGCGAGGCCATCGAGGCCCTCGGGGTCCCGGTGGACGCGCTCTTCACCCGGCGCGATTTTCTGGGATAGTGCCGGACATGAAGCGGTTCCCGCTGCTCGCGCTGCTCCTCTCCGCATCGGCCTGCACCTACCTCACGCCGGCATCCGACCCCTCCGCACGGGATGGGGCCTGGGCCGAGGCCCGCGACGGCGCCACCCGCACCGCCAAGCTCTACGACATGCTCGACGACGTGGCCTTCGCCACCGCCACCTGGCAGTCGGATGCGGTGCGGGTCGCGCGGGTGGACCGGCTCGCCGCGTGGAAGGGGATGCTCCCGGCCGAGAAGGAGGCGTTCCTCGCCAGGGAGCGCGCCGAGGGGGCCGAGGCGGAGGAGTTCCTGCTGGCCTTCTTCACCGACGACCGGCGGGCCAACGACCTGGCCACCGACCGGGGCACCTGGCGGGTCGCGCTCCTGGTGAACGGGAACGAGCAGGCGCTCCCGGTCAAGGTGTCGCTCGTGAAGCGGGACCCCACCAACCAGGCCCTCTACCCGTACGTCACCGACTTCGTCACGCTCTACCGGGTCAGGTTCCCGAAGTTCCCCGGCCCGACGCCGCTTTCGGCGCTGCCCTTCGAGCTGCGCATCGCCGGCGTGCTCGGCAGCCTCCGGATGTCCTGGGAGCCGCCCGCCCGCTGAGCCACGCCCCCGCGACCGGCGGGGTCAGGCGCGCGGCGACGCCTCCTCCAGCTCGCCCCGGTGGACCACGGTGTCCTTCAGGAAGCGGTCGTCGGTGGCCGGGTGGTCGAGCAGGTAGTGGAGGCCGCGCGATTCGCCCCGCCGCAGCGCGCACTGCACGATGAGCAGCGCCACGTCGGCCAGGTTGCGCAGCTCCACCAGGTCGGGCGTGACCTTGTACCGCCAGTAGTACTCGCGGATCTCGGAGCGGAGGATGCGCAGCCGGGTCCGGGCCCGCTCGAGCCGCTTCACCGAGCGCACGATCCCCACGTAGTTCCACATGAGCCTGCGCAGCTCGTCCCAGTTGTGCGCCACCACCACCCCCTCGTCGGGCGCCAGCGCGTCGCCCGGGTTCCACTCCGGCACCGGCGGGGGAGGGCGCTTCTCGGCGAGGAGCTCGACCGCGGCCAGCGCGGCGCGCCGCCCGAAGACCAGCCCCTCCAGCACAGAGTTGGAGGCCAGGCGGTTGGCGCCGTGGAGGCCGGTGCAGGCCACCTCGCCCACCGCGAGCAGGTTGGGCACGCCGGTGCGCCCGTGGAGGTCGGTGACCACGCCACCGCACTGGTAGTGGGCGGCGGGGACCACCGGGATGGGCTGCACGGCCATGTCGATGCCGAACTCCCGGCAGGTCTGGTAGATGTGCGGGAAGTGGTCGAGCAGGAACCCCTTCGGCAGGTGGGTCATGTCGAGGAAGGCGCAGTCGTCGCCGCGCCGCTTCACCTCGGCGTCGATGGAGCGAGCCACGATGTCCCGCGGCGCCAGCTCCTTGCGCGGGTCGTAGCGGATCATGAAGGCCTCTCCCGCCTTGTTGCGCAGGATCCCTCCCTCGCCGCGGAGCGCCTCGGAGATGAGGAAGCTCTTGGCGTCGGGGTGGAAGAGGCAGGTGGGGTGGAACTGGAAGAACTCCATGTTGGCGATGGAGGCGCCGGCCCGGTAGCCCATGGCCACCCCGTCGCCGGTCGCGACGTCGGGGTTCGAGGTGTAGAGGTAGACCTTCCCGGCCCCGCCCGTGGCGAGGACGGTCACCGAGGCGGTGATGGTGCGGATGGCGCCGGTGGCCCGATCGACGACGTAGGCGCCCAGCGCACGGTTCGGTCCGGCCGCGCCGGCCCGCTCGCTGGTGATGACGTCGATGGCGACCTGGTCCTCCTCGATGCGGATGCCGGCCGCCGCGCAGGCCGCCAGCATCTTCTTCTCGATCTCCTTGCCGGTGGTGTCCTTGGCGTGGGCGACGCGGCGACGCGAGTGCCCCCCCTCCCGGGTGAGGTGCAGCCGATCGGGGGATTCCCGGTCGAATTCGACGCCCAGCGACTGGAGCCAGCCGATCCGCTCCGGGGCCTCCTCCACCGTGACCTGGACCGCGTCGAGGTGGCAGAGGCCGGCGCCGGCGACCAGCGTGTCCTCGACGTGGAGGGGGAACGCGTCGTCGGGTCCGAGGACCGCGGCCACCCCGCCCTGGGCGTACTGGGTGTTGCCCTCCTGGCGATTCCGCTTGGTCAGGACGAGGACGGTGCCGTGCTTCGCCGCCTCGAGGGCGAAGGACAGGCCCGCGACCCCCCCACCAAGGACCAGGAAATCGACGTGCTCGCGCGATGTCGTGGACATGGCCGCGATCCCTAGCACGGCACCCCGGAAGTTGTCCCGGGGGGGCTCCCGGCGGTAACCTGGAAGGGTTCACATGACCCGCCTCCTCGCCATGCTCCTGCTGGGCACGCTGGTGCTCGCCCCCACCGCCGAGGCCGGGGCGGACGAGATCTTCGCCTGCAGGGACGCCGACGGGGTCCAGGTCTTCGGAAACGTGGAGCGGTACCGCTGCGTCGGCAGGGTGAAGACGACGAGGGTTCGCGGTACCTCCTCCACGACGCGGCGGGCGGCGACGTCCGAGGGGGCCGACGTGAGGGCCATCCATCGTGCTCCCGCCCACTACACCGAGCACATCCGCCGGGCCGCCGACAAGTACAAGCTCTCCGAGGAGTTGCTCCACGCGGTGATGCAGGTGGAATCGGCCTACCAGCCCAGGGCGCTCTCGGTGAAGGGCGCCCAGGGGCTGATGCAACTCATGCCCGGTACCGCGAAGGACATGTACGTGCGCGACGTGTGGAGCCCGGAGGAGAACATCGACGGGGGGGCCCGCTACCTGCGCACCCTCGCGAACCAGTACCAGGGTGACCTCGTGAAGACGCTCGCCGCCTACAATGCGGGACCGGATGCGGTGAAGCGCGCCGGAGGGGTTCCCAGCTATCCGGAGACCCAGGAGTACGTGCGAAGGGTCATCGCGATCTACGAGCAACTGAAGCGCCAGAACGCCAGGGGGGACGGGTGACCATCGCTGCGACGGAAGAGGCGACCTCCGCGGCCGACCAGGAGTTCCGGCACCTCCTCGAGCAGGGCGAGGAGCGGCTCTCCGCGGGGGACGCGGAAGGCGCCAGGGACTCGCTCCGCAAGGCAGCCGAGCGGCTGCCGCGGGACGTCGCCGCGCTCGGGCTGTTCGGCCAGGCCTGCTACCGGGCCGGCCTCTACGAGGAGGCGGCCGAGGCCTACGGGAAGCTCGTGGACGAGAATCCCGCCGAGGTCTCGGGGCGCGTGAACCTGGGGCTTGCCTGGCTGAAGGGTGGCCGGCGACCCGAGGCTGTGCGCCAGTTCTCCATCGCGCTCGACCTCGACCCGGAGCACCGCAAGTCCATGGGCTACCTGGGGCTGGCGCTGCTCGAGTCGGGTGACCCGAGCGCCGCGCGCCCGTGGCTCGAGAAATCCGGCAGCGCTCCGCTCCTGGCCCGCTGCGACGCGCTCCTGGCCGATCGGGCCGCAGCCGCCCCCGAAGTGACCCGACCCTCGCCGACCCCGATGCCGACCTCGGCGCCGCTTCGCACCCCGGTGGCTCCCGGAGGGCTCGGGGCCTTCGCCGCCGGCTGCACCGTGCGCCCTCCGCCGGAGGTCTTCGCGGTGGACGAGGGGATCCTCCACGTCGCGGTGCGCGGCGAACTGGTGTGCCGGATCGACGGGCTCTTCGCGGTGCGCGGCGCGGTGACGGCCCACCCCGAGGTGAAGCGCTTCCGCGGGAAGGTGACCGAGAAGCCCTTCGGCGCGGGGCGCGACCGCATGAACCGCATGGCCGGGGAGGGGGCGCTCTTCTTCCGGACGGGCGGCTGGGTCTTCACGGTGGTGGATCTGGCCGGGGACACCGGTTACTTCCGCGAGGGCGCGGTCTTCGCCTTCGAGGAGGCGGTGATCTTCGAGAACGGCCGCGTGCCGTCGCGCCACTCCCGCGACCTCGACCTCGTGCACCTGCGGGGGCGGGGGCGCATGCTGCTCCGCACCGCCGGCGCACCGGTGGCCATCGAGGTTTCCGGGACCGAGTCGCTTCGGGTCCCCCCGTCGGCGCTGGTGGGCTGGACGGGCGCCGTGACCCCCCGCATCGGCCTGCTCGGCGCCGTGGACGGGGTGGCGGCCACCGCTCCATCGCCGGGATCGCCGGTGATGGTGGAACTCACCGGCGATGGGCGAGTCTTCGTGGACCCCGACGCGGCCCAGGCGGACTAGGAACGAGCTTGGGGAACCTCCGCCGGGACATCCTCAACGCGCCGAACGCCATCACGGTGGCGCGGATCGGCATGATCCCGCTCATCCTGGCCTTCACCTACTACGAGGGACGGGTGAACAGCTTCGTGGCCGGCGGCCTCTTCGCCATCGTCGGGGCCACCGACTTCCTCGACGGCTGGGTGGCGCGGCGGACCAACACCGTCACCGTGGTGGGCAAGTTCCTCGACCCGCTCGCCGACAAGCTCATCCTGATGGCGGTGCTCATCATGCTGGTGCACCTGGGACGGGTGCCGGCCTGGCTGGTCATCCTCATCCTGGCCCGCGAGTTCACCGTGACGGGCCTGCGCACCATGGCCATGAGCGAGGGGATCGTCATCGCCGCCGGCCAGGAGGGGAAGTACAAGCAGAGCCTGCAGATCGCCGCCATCTCCTTCCTCCTCGTCCACTACCGGTACCGGGTGGACTTCCTGGCCTTCGAGGTGGACGTGGACGCGAACGTGGTGGGGACGTGGCTCCTCTACATCTCGCTGGCCTTCTCGCTCTGGTCGGCCTGGGTGTACATCCGCGACTTCTTCAAGGCCGTGTACACCCAGGAAGACGGGGGGCCGGGGGGCGGCCAAGGCTCTTGACACTCCGGAGGGGTGACCCTATAAATCCGCCCCTCGATACAGGATTTTGCGGGAATAGCTCAGCGGTAGAGCATCGCCTTGCCAAGGCGAGGGTCGAGGGTTCAAATCCCTTTTCCCGCTCCATCTAACCCCCTGGTTCGCCAGGGGGTTTTTCTTTTTCAGCCCTCCATGTGCCCCACATGTGCCCCAAAATTTCCCGGGACGGGCCGGTCGAGAACCTGGACCGCCTCGCGCTTCACCTCCGGGGAGAGATGGGCGTACCGCATCGTCATCTCCATGGTCGCGTGACCGAGGAGCTCCTGGACGGCCTTCAACGCCACCCCGCGCATCACCAGGTGTGAAGCGAAGGTGTGTCGCAGATCGTGGGTGGTGAGCCGCTTCGCGAGACCGGCCTTCTTGCAGGTGGACGGGACGACGGCCTTCACCCGGCTGTGTGTGAGTCGCTTCCCGTTGGTCTCGCAGAAGACGTAGTCCCCCTTCAGGTGGCGGTGCGCCTTCAGGGTCGCGATGGCCTCGTTGGATAGAGGCACCTCGCGCGTCCGGCCGCCTTTCGGCGTCCCTTCCTGGTCGTGCCAGAGCGTCCGGCGGACCAGGAGCCGGCCGGCCACCAGGTCGAGGTCCTCCCACTTGAGGGCGAGGAGCTCACCGACGCGGAGGCCGGTCTTGAGCGCCGTGACCACGAACGCCTTCCACTCGGTCGCGGCGGCCCGGACGAAGCGCTCCGTCTCCTCGAAGGAGAGGAACTGGAAGTCGCCGTGGGCGACCCGGAGCTGCTTCACCCGCGGCGCTTGGGGCAGCTCGCCCCACTCGGCCGCGAGGTTGAGCAGCTTCCGGAGGATGGTCAGGTGGTTGTTCACCGACTTCGCCGCCTGGCCGTCCTTCAGCTTTCGGGCCTTGTAGGTCTCGACGTCGGCGGGGCCGATCGTGTCGAGGCGCCGCTTCCCGAACGCCGGGACGAGGTGCGTGCGCAGCACCCAGCGCTTCGCGTAGACCGTGCTGGGCTTGTTGTTCACCTCCGAGTAGTCGAGGAACCGCGACTGGAAGGACTCCAGCGTCGGGACCTCCTTCACCTCCTTGCCCAGGGTTCCGGCCAGGATCGCGTCGCGGACCTGGCGCTCGTACTGCAGCGCGCCGCGGCGCGTGTTCACCGGCGAGAAGTCGCGAACGCGCTGGGGACGCCGCCCCGGCATCGCGACCTTCACGTCGATGGCCCAGTGCTCGAGCACCTTGCCGTCCTTTCCCTTCCACTTCCGCAGCCTCACGCTCATCGGTCGTCTCCGAGCGCGGGACCGCCGTTGCCTCGAAGCCAGCCTAACAGGGCGTCGCGGCCGATGCGGATGGAACGGCCCATGCGGATGACGCCCGGGATCCGGCCGTCGCGCACCGCGTCGTAGAGCGTCTTCCGGTTTACACGCAGGAGGCGCGCCGCCTCGTCGACGGTGAGCGCTTGGGGAAGGGTGGTGGCCGCGCCGTCGCCGCCGGCCTCTCCAGCGGCGTTCTGAGCGCCGGTGAGGGCTTCGGCTGGAGAGACCTGGGCCACGTGTCACCCTGCGGCGGCCGCCTCGCCGACGGCCGCGACTGCGCGTCAGGACCGCTTCCGCTTGCCTCCGCCCGGGGCGTCGAAGCCGGCGCCCTTCTCCCGAAGCTCGAGCGTCCGCTGGAAGAGGAGGTGCAGGACGTACTCGTAGCGCCCCATCCGGAGCGCCATCCGGTCCTCCTCGAGAAGGGCCGTGGCCGCGGCCGGAAGGCCGAACCAGGTGCGCAGCCCTTCCAGGTGGCGGCTGACGTAGGCGGTCAGATCCATGTCCTTCCGGGCGGCCTCCGCCTTCAGGAAAGTGACGAGCTCGCGGGGGAGCCGGAACGTCTGCATCAGCTTCTCGGTGGTGCTCGGTGCGGGCATCGGGGCCTCCTTTGACTTCTATTCGTATGTCATTTCTAATCGGTTCGACTAGACGACGCAACCCCCTCCCGAGCGTCTCCGAGCCGACCCATGCCGCCCGACCGTCACCTCCAATCCGAAACCCGGCCACCCCCCGCTTCTCGTCGCGCCCTCACCAACCCGGCCGTTCTTCACCCGACAGAAATCTCCTTCAACTGCAGATCACCCAGTTCAAACTCGACCAGCCATCTCCGACCTCCTCCGACCGAAGTTCGCCCTGCTCATGGCCCGCCCTCCGCTTCCCACTGAAAATGGTGCCAGCTGCCAGACCCCTCCCACTCAAGTGGTCGAGTGGGAGGGGTCGGGCGGATGGCACCCTCGACCTTGCCCTGCACGGCGGAGGGCGGGCCACGCGAAACCCGCCGTGAATCCCATCGCTTGCGGATCGAACCCTGTCCTCAATCCTGCCAGTGCCGGTGTCCTCAATCCTGCCCTCGCCGGAGGGCACCCCCCAGGGCAGGGTTCGCTCGCCGTGTCATCGAAAAACGTGGTTCTGGTCCGCCCGGACCAGGACGCAGTTTTTCGAGGGGTTGGTCCGCGCGGACCAGGCGGCGGAAATCGGAGGGGGGCCCCCTGGTCCACGTGGACCAGGAAGGGGGTCGGCAAACACCGGCGGCGCTAATCCCAGCCGCCTTACATCGGTTAGCAGGTGAACGTCACCCGCATTCCGCGTGGAAGCGGGAACTCCGCCAAGCACCGGCTGCACTGAAGGCGCTGCGCCCGACCACCCTCCTCGTTGGCAATGTGCTCCTCGGCGTCGACTCGCAGCGCCCCGTCCGTATCCACGCCAACGATCCATCGGAGACTCGTCACGTCTGCCACGTAGCGGAACGCGCGGCTAAGCGGGGCATTGGTTCGTCCGCCATGCCCGCATGTTGGGCACTCGAGACCCGTCGCTGTCATGGGACCGACCTCCTCGCACGTCGTTGCGACGGTACCCTATCTCCGCGCCCTGTCCGTCACAGCGGCAACCACGGAATCCCTGCCCTAAGCGACCAGGATCCCAAGGTCTTGAAGCTATGTGCAATGACGCCAACGAAGCCCGTCAGAACAAGCAAAGGCGGTCGAGCCCTCGGAGGATCACTCGCTTGGCGGGAGGAGGTTTTCCCGGTTCGCGGCTAGCCGCCTGTGTCAGAGAGGCAAGGTAAGCCTTCGATTCCTCGGGTGAAGGACTAGCGGCGGTCGTTCTCGTGGGAACGGAGGCACCAGCTTCGATGTCATCTAGGGTTCCGATCATCGACCTCTTCGCCGGCGCAGGCGGAATCGGGGTCGGGGCCGTCATGGCAGGCGGCGACCTTCGCCTTTCGGTCGAGATGGACGGCGTTTGCTGCAAGACCTTGGCGCTGAACAAGAAGGTTCACCCTGGCGAGATCGTCCAAGCCGACGTGACATCCTTGGACGGCGGTGCGCTGCGGAAGAAGGCGGGGCTTCGCAAGGACGACCGGCTCGTCATTGTTGGTGGGCCGCCGTGCCAGCCATTTTCGAAGGCTGCCTACTGGCTAGACCCTGGGGATGACTCCCGTTACCGACGCGCTCGCGCACGAGGTCAGCGGGCGGAGAAGCCGGCACCGATCACGATGGCCAGGCCGGACGAGAGGAGGACCCTAGTAGAGGTCTTCATGGACCGGGTGGCAGAGGCTGGCGCGGACGGATTCGTCTTCGAGAATGTCGTCTCGATCACTCATCCGAGGAACAGGCACCTGCTCGCCAAGCTCCTCGCGCGCGCGACCGAGTACAAGTTCGAGACCACATTCATCAAGGCCAACGCGGTCGAGTACGGTGTCCCGCAGTTGCGTGAGCGCGTCTTCATCTTGGGAGCTCGCGCGTCATCCCCCGTCTCGCCAACCAAGACCCATCTACTTCCTGATGTAGCTCCAAATGGCCTGCGCGCGGCAGTGACCGCCGGCGATGCCCTTTGTGGTTTGGACGCCACCAGGTTTGCTGAGCCGGAAGAAGTGGTCCGTGGAACCTGGGAGAAGGAGTTTCGGGAGGTGCCCCCGGGATGGAACTACAAGTTCCTTAGCGAGTGGGCTGGGCACCCGCGGCCGGTCTTCGAGGCGGAGACACGCTTTTGGAACTTCCTGTTGAAGCTGTCCCCTGACCGACCGTCCTGGACTATCGCAGCAAACCCTGGTCCCTGGATCGGGCCATTTCACTGGGACGATCGTCGCCTTCGAATCGTGGAGATGGCTGCCCTCCAAGCGTTCCCGAGGGGGTACGTCTTCGCGGGCAGCCGGCGGGAGAAAGTCCGCCAGGTGGGTAATGCCGCGCCACCGCTTCTTCTCAAGCACATGATCAGAGCCGTACTCGATGCTGTCGAAGGTAGAGCCAGGCCCGTTCGGCGACTGCGTCGCAAGGAGTTGCGCCAGTGAAGGCGGTAAGCCTGTTCTCCGGGTGTGGAGGGCTGGACCTGGGCCTGAAGCGGGCGGGGTTCGAGATCGTCCTCGCCAATGACATCGACAACCGGTGCGCGGAGGCACACGCCGCAAACAAGCTCTCGAAGGCTTTTCATCATGGGTCGGTGAAGCAGCTGACACCTGCAAGGCTGAAGAAACTGCTGGGAGAGGATCTCGAGGACATCGCGCTCCTGGCCGGCGGTCCACCATGCCCGCCGTACTCGAAGTCGCGCTTCTACCGGAAGGACAAGCCCCGAGCGCTCCAGGATCCAGTCGGCGAAGAGACGATGAAGGGGTACCTCTCGGTCCTCAAGACCCTTCGGCCGAAGGCCTTCCTCCTGGAGAACGTTCCCGGCCTTGCGTACAAGGTCCACCATGACGCGCTTGACCACATTCTGACGAAGGCGGCGAAGCTGGGCTATTCGTGCGAGTGGAAGGTCATCAACGCTGCAGATCACGGTGTGCCGCAGATCCGTGAACGGTTCTTCCTCGTGGGCCTGAGAGGGAAACGTTTCACGTTCCCAGCCGAGACGCACACGAAGGCCTCCAAGGTGCCAACTCTCTTCGCGCGCGCCAAACCGTGGGTGGGCGTGGGTCGTGTACTTGATGACCTGGACACGGAGAAGAATGCTTCCGACGAGGGGCACTTCGCTGGTGGAGCGTTCCACGAGCAACTATGCGAGGTCCCGCCGGGCGACAACTACCTCTTCTTTACCAAGGAGCGCGGGCATCCCAAGCCGATCTGGAAGTGGCGGTCCCGGTACTGGTCCTTTCTCCTGAAGCTTAGCCCCGATATGCCGTCCTGGACGATCCAGGCGCGGCGCTCGAACAACATGGGTCCCTTCCACTGGCGAAATCGCATCCTGCGAATCGCTGAGGTGAAGCGAATTCAGACGTTCCCTGATGGTTGGAAACTGGCCGGAACAGTCGAGGAGCAGTGGCGCCAGGTCGGCAATGCTGTGCCGCCACGACTTGCCGAGATCCTCGCAAAGGCCATCCTGCAGCACCTGACAGAGGAGTCTCGAGATGGGGGAGAGGTTTCGGCTTCCGGCGGGGCATGAGTTCTCGCCTGGGCAGGTCGAGCTTCTCGACGTGCTCAAGATCGTTGACACAGCGCACGGAGACCTTGTTGCAATCCGCGAGGCGTTGCGCAGGAAATACTTCGCGGCGTCTGCCCCCAAGTATGCGGCCGACCCCGAGCGCCGCAAGGTCGAGCAAACCAAGCGTGCTGGAAATATCCTGATCGGAATGCAGTGCTACGGGCTGTTTAGCAGCAAGAGCGCCACGCTTACATCCCTGGGCCAGCAACTGCTGGTGGAGCCGGATCCCGAGGCTCGGATGCGTGCCTTTGCCGAGCACATACTCAAGAATCTTCATGGGGTGGAAGTCGTGGCGGCGATCACCACCCTCCGCAAGCGCGGCGAGCCGATCACGAAGGCGACCTTTCACGAGCAACTGGAGCGAGGAGGCTTCGATCTTCCCCGAGCCACTACGCATCACCTCACGATGGTCGCCTGGCTCCGGCGGGCAAAGGTCTTCGTCGGTGACAAGGGCTACGTAGTAGACGAAGCGCAGTTCGAGCAAGTCGTAGGCACACCCAACTCCACGCTCACCGAACTCCGCATGCTCGGGTACGAGAAGAGGGTGTTCCTGAAGACGCTCCATGACCGAGCCAAGGCGAGCCCACCGGGCCACTGGTTCCCAACGAAGGAGATACTTGCGGGGTCGGTCTATCGGGCGGGGAACGTTTTCCCGCACGGAGATACGCTTCGAAGGACCCTGTTCAACCCGCTTGAGGCAGGCGGTTGGATCGAATTCGACAAGCTGACCGAAGGTAGAGGAGGGAAGTCGGGCAATGTCCGTCCCACGGCAAAGCTCACGGGAATCGAACAAGGCTTCCTCCTCGAAGGCTCGCCCGATGAGATCCCGCCAGAAATAAAGGCCGCTCTGGTCAAGGAAACCGTCGCCATATACGGGGAGTTGAAGTCCGGCGATCGGAACGTCAAGGGGCTCGCGCTCGAGGCACTGGCGGTGAGACTCGTGTCCGACCTCGGACTGGAGCCGGTACGCCTTCGCGAGCGAAGCAAGGCGACCGGCGGGGCAGAAGTAGACGTCGTCGCCGACGGCGTAGGGCTGCACTATTCGCGATGGCTTTGCCAGTGCAAGAACACCGCGCTCGTGACCGTCTCAGATCTGGCAAAAGAGATCGGGATGGCGACGCTCCTGAAAGCGCAGGTCATACTGCTCGTGACAACTGGTAGCTTTGCCGAGACGGTTCGGCAGCACGCAAGCGAATTGGCTCAGGGCACATCCATCCAGGCGGTCTTGCTCGACGGTGAGGCGCTTCGCCTCTACGTTGAGAAGGGAGCGCCAGCCCTCCTAGAGCGGATGGTGGGAGCGGCCGCGGTGACGAGAGATCTGAAGCGCGCCCAACTCAGGGTTGCACTCGAAGAAACGGGGGCGCCAGGCCCAGTTTGAAGGGTCTTCACCCAGCAAACAGGTGCGCTCGCCATGTCGAGCGCACTCTCCGCAGACATCACATCCACCCTGATTCCGGGTGCCACCGATGGCGAGCTACGTCTTGGAATGCTTACTAATTGCGAGGGGCGTCGAACACTTGCCTTGCCGGAGAGGGCGGCCGTGCTGTCGGCGATAGTCACGTCGGCGACCGCGGCATTGGTAGTTGTGTGCGTGGTCGCAATCGCAAAGAGTCGATGGCTTTACCTGGTGGTGCCCAAGCTCTACTTTGAAACCCCTCTCAGCAAGGGTCATGTCGTCACAATGACTCTCGCGAATGGTGGGTTTCGCACCGAGGAGGATGTGCACGTCACCCTCAAGAAGACGTGTACTTACGAACTACTCGCGTCCTCCAAGAGCGGGACCTCTCTCGCCCAGGGCGTGTTGCGCATCCCCAGAATCAGCAGATTCGAAAAGGTAACCGCTCTCATCCTCGCGGAGGGCAAGACATTCGAGCACTCCGATATTGAATCCGTGGAGTCCAAGGACACGACCGGAAAGGTTGTCGAGAAGCCAGAGCAGGTAAGCAACCTAAGGGACCAAGCAATGATGTGGCCGATCCTAGCGCTATTGCTCGGAGGGCCATTCATCGTTGGCACGCTCGTCGGGAAGTACGAAGGGATGTGGGCCTGGGATTACGTGGTCAAGGCAACGGAATCCTTCACTCCAAGCAAGCAACTCGCTGGCTTTCGAACTGAGGTGGGCGGAGTCCAGGGCGGTGCCCGAGCAACCAAACTCATCAAATCGGGCGAAGTGACTCACCGAATCAAGGAAATCGTCCGGCGGGGCGATATCCTGGAATTTCGAGTGGTCTTCATGAATCGGTCGGCCGGGTTCGTGCTGATGAGTGTGGACAGCAAGGGGCCGGCGAGCGCAAAGGGGCCGCTTGGGTATGACGATCGACGGATCGCCGATCTCTTCGTCGGGCCTGGACTGGAGGCCGAAGGGACGCTCAAGGCCTTTATGCCTGAGTCGTGGAAGCCGCAGACAGTCGTGCTGGACTTCAGGGCTCATACCGCAGACGACATGGCCTGGTACACGAGTACCTTGAACTTCGAGTAACCTATCAGCGTCTATGTGCACCGACGGTGCACCACGGGGCGGGATGGGCCGGAGCGGGAAGGAAGGCGATGGAATGGGAAAGGCGAGGGGTCTCTGTGAGTTGTGAGGTAACGGCGCGTCCCGCATAGGGTTATTCACCCACCGTGTAGATCCTTCGTGTACCTCGCCCACGGCTGGCGCATCTTCGTCCATGGTTGCATTTGGAACGCGCACCGAGGGTGAAGGCGGGCAACGATGCCGAAGAGGAGCCGAGCGTTCTGGGCGCGGAAGTTCAACGCGAATCGACGGAGGGATCGACGGGCGGTCCGGGCCCTCCGGGCGAGTGGGCAACGGGTCGTCGTCTTCTGGGAATGTGAATGCGACGACCGGACGAGCATCGCGCTGCAGAAGTTGGCAGGGATCCGCTCGGATGGCGGGTGCGTCTGGATATGGCGGCCTCGTTTGGCGGCCTCGCCCAGGGAGTCATGGTTGATAAGACAGGCATCGGGGGTCGATGCGTGGCTGAGCGCGGCCAGTACTTCGGCCGCCATCGTCATCTGTTCATAAATACATTGATCTGTTCACGAAGTAGCTGTTATGTTCATGAAATGGCAGACTCGGTTCATCCAGCGCTTCCTCACCTCTTCGAGATTCTCAAAATTATCGAAGGCGGCGTTAATCTCGACCGCACGCGAGTGAGGGCGTTTTCGGAGCAACTTGCCACCAAGCTGGAGGCCGAAGGCGATTCGCGCACAGCCGATCGGCTCCGAAGGGTGATCGCAAGTGCTCGGACCCGCGACCTGAGCCCGGCTCGGTTATCGCCGGCCGACCGCCTCCCGGTCGATAGTGAGTCAAGACTCGCTCTCGCGGACGAAGCGGTCATAGCGCCCGGCGAGGCCGAGGTGGTGCTTGGTGCCGAACCCGACTCAATTGTCCAAGAGTTCCTCCGTTTCGTGCAATCCGCCGACAAGCTAACGCGGCACGGCGTTGGCATTGCGCCCTCGATGCTCATCTACGGCCCGCCAGGTTGCGGGAAGACCGAACTCGGCCGCTTTGTGGCGCAACAGTTGGGACTTCCGCTGCTGATTGGCCGCACCGATTCGTTGATTTCGTCCTTTCTTGGGAGTACGGCAAAGAATCTTCGCGCGCTTTTCGAGCACGCGAGCTCGCGCCCCTGCGTACTGTTTCTCGACGAGTTCGACGCAGTAGCGAAGGTTCGCGACGACCAACACGAAGTGGGAGAGTTGAAGCGTGTCGTCGTAAGCCTCCTCCAAAACATCGACGCGCTCGATAACAAGACAATTCTCCTCGCAGCGACCAATCATGAGCACTTGCTCGATCTTGCTGTGTGGCGCCGATTCGCGTTCAAGGTCCACCTAGAGAGGCCTGATGCAAGCACGCGTGCCAGGTTGCTAAGTCGGTTCTTGGGGGCATTCGCATCTGACGAGTTAGTCGATGCAATGGCGCAGGTCGCAGAGGGCCTAACGGGTGCCGAGATTCGACAAGTTTGCGAGGGTGCAAAGCGAGCCGCGATCCTCGCAGACAGCGACCAAGTGAATCAGGGGGATGCCCTGAGACGCGTGCTCAGGCTGCGGTCTCCGTCGACGATGGATTCCCACAAGCCGCTTTCCGAACGATTGAAACAGGCGCGAGCCCTGGCGCCTGATGCACTGACTTACCGTCGGCTGGCGGAGGCGTTTGACGTGTCGCTGGGACACGTGAGCAACCTTCTACGTGATGGGGGTAGCCATTGACTGGCGAGAATCGACTTCCTCTGAAGGTGGTTCTCACGAGCGAGAAGGACCTTCGGCGACCGGATGCTAGCTACGGGCCCCGTAAGGTATTTGGCTCGGTGTCGATGCAGACACGAGTAAGCCTCAAGAAGCAACTTCTCAAGGTCCAGACGTACTTCTCCCCGGCGTTCGACGGAGCCCCCGACATCCCGGCGGTCGCCCGAGTGATTCTCAAGGACGACGCACTGGCCAAGTCACACCGCCCGTCGGCGCTACTCAATGAGAACACGTGTCCCATCATGGGTGTTCGGAATTTCGGCGAACTTCTGATCACGGTTCAACCCCACCGAATTCGGCATCTCCTCGACCGAATCCTTGAAGATGACTCCAAGACGACCGTAGCAAACCTTTCCACCATCGAGCGGATCGAGCCCTTCACAGAGGCAGACGTCCTGGGTTCAAGTCGACTGGATGAACTTCGCAGGGCTGCACAAGGCGATCGTGGGGTGAAGTTAAAACTCTTCAGGCACGGGCGAGCCGCGCTCAATCAGGCAGTTGACGAGGCACTTGCCCGCCTCCTCGAAAATGTACGACCGTCTCGCGTTGACGCGTTGGACTACGGACGGGGCGTTACGGTCTACCGCGTGAAGGGGATCCAGTCAGGCAAGTTGGAAGAGCTTTCCCGCTTCGTCGGGGCACAGAGCTTGTCGGACTTTCCAACCTATCGAATAGTCAGAACGGCGTCCCTTCCTGTCCGTGCTGCGCTCGGGGACGAGTTTCCACCCCCGCAGGCGGGCGTGGATTACCCCACTGTAGGCATTGTCGACTCGGGTATCCCCCCCGGGGACCAGGCTCTCGCTCCCTGGATCGTTGCGAAGCACGTATACGTGCCTCCGGGCGACCGAGATCACGATCACGGCAGCTTTGTAGGCGGGCTCTTGGTCCACGCGAGGCGGCTCAACCAGGATGACCCTCGGTTTCCAGGGGTGTCGTCGAAAATCGTCGACGTGATGGCGGTGCCGAAAAGCGGGAAGATCTCAGAAGACGAACTGGTCGCGATTCTTGACGAGGTCTTGCCGAAACATCCAGACGTACGCATCTGGAATCTCTCACTTGCAACAACGTTGCCGTGCACGGATATCGGATTCTCGGACTTGGCCATCAAGCTCGATGACCTGCAGGACCGGTATAACGTTACCTTCGTGCTGGCGGCCGGGAACTACGTGGTCCCGCCGTTTCGAGGCTGGCCTCCAGGCGGAACACTGGGCGAAGCGGACCGGATCTGCGCGCCAGCGGACTCCGTACGGGGCGCAACGGTCGCGAGCACCGCGCATATCCACCGCCCGAACTCGCGCGTGCAGAATGAACAGCCGTCGCCGTTTTCGCGCCGGGGACCTGGTCCCGTCTTCATTCCCAAGCCGGAACTCAGTCACTACGGCGGCAACTGCGACCATGTAGGCCAGTACGCGCAGACGGGAGTGCTCTCATTCGATGGGAAGGGAAACGTCGCCGAAAATATCGGCACCAGCTTCGCATCGCCGCTTGTCGCGACCTTGTTCGCGAACGTAGACGGGATCTTGGCTCCACCTGTATCGCGGACGCTGGTAAAGGCGCTGGTCGTCCATTCGGCGATGCTTGGGTCACAGCCAGTGAAAGTGGACGAGATGCGATACCGCGGGTTTGGGATTCCTGGCGACATAAGCCGGGTCCTCACGTGCGATCCGTGGTCCGCAACCCTGGTCTTTGAGCCAGAGCTCATCAGTGGATATGAGTTTGAGAAGCGCGAGTTCCCAATACCCGCTGCGTTCCGGACGGCTAACGGTGAGGTGAGGGGCGAGTTCATCATCACTCTGGTTTACGATCCTCCGCTGGATCCCAGCTTCGGCGCAGAGTACTGCCGCACAAATGTCGACGTGTCGCTTGGCACATACGACATCGGAGATGACGGCAAGCCGCACCATCACCGACAGATCCCGCCGGAGCCGAGGGACGTTAACCTCTTGTACGAGAAGCACCTTGTCGAGCACGGATTCAAGTGGTCTCCGGTAAAGGTCTACCGTCGGCGGATCCCGCGTGGTGTGAGCGGCAGCGAGTGGAGGCTGCGGGTGTCAATCCATCATCGGGCCGAGTTCGTGACGACGGCGCCTCAGCGTATCGCGCTCCTGATCACGCTCCGGGACCCCGAGAATCAGGGCCCCGTCTACAATGAAGTCGTCGCCGCGATGATCACGGCTGGTTGGGCGTCGGTGGACCTCCCGGTACGCACACAGGTACGGGTCGGGACTTAGGGACTGCACGCTTGGACTTTGCATCTGTGCCCCACCTGTGCCCCGACCCTGCACCACGGGGCGGGATGGGCCGGTACGGGAGGGAAGGCGATGGAACGGGAAAGGCGAAGGGTCCCGGCGAGTTGTGAGGTAACGGCGCGTCCCGCATAGGGTTATTCACTCACCGTGTAGACCCTTCAAATCCCTTTTCCCGCTCCAGTTCGCCCCCGACAATCGTCAAGGTTGTCGGGGGTTTATCATTGGTTGTCCCTTGGCCTGTAACCCCGACTGTAACCTCGTCTTGGGTTACAGCGGCCGGGGACCCCGGCCAGGCTGCCGGGTCGATGGCGAGCACCGCCGCGCACATGCCCGACCACTGCATCTCCAGCCGTGTGTAGTGGTCAGATGCCCGCTTCGGCTTCGGGTGGGTGATGAGGTTCAGGTGGAACTCATTGGCGCCGGCGCTGAGGGCCAGGTTTCGGAACGTCGAGCGTGACTCGTACTGCCGTTGCGCCGGGATGCCGACCATGGCGAGGTCGGCCTTGAACTGCTTGTACGTGGCACTGACGCGCCGTTGCTGGCCGTCTCCCCGGGGGAAGATGAAGTCGGTTGGCTCCGGCTTCCGCCCCATGAACACCTCCCACCCCTGGGCCTCCCACCTCTCAAGGGCCCCCTGCAAAACTGGATGCACCGGGATGTTTAGCTCGGCCCCAGTCTTCGTACTCTTCTCTCGCTGCGTCGGACTGTTGAACGAGGACTCCAGGGCGAGCCGCCACAACGGTCGCTTGCTTCGGTTGAGTTCCCGCCACCTGGCGTTGGCAGCCTCCCCAGGCCGTAGGCCACCCAGGAAGCGCAGTGTGTAGAGGACACGGCGATCCTCAGGGACGCGCTCGTCCGTCGTGACTGTGACGACCTGCTCCAGCGTGAAGCCGGCCTGCGCTCGCCACCCTCGCTCCTTGTCCTCGATTGTTGGGAGGTTTCTCGCCCAGTCCACAGTGGGGTTGCGGGCGATCACCTTTCGTTGCCTGGCGTCCGCGAAGAACATGCGGACCACGCTCGCCACGTTCCTCTGAGTACGCGAGGCAAGCGGCGTACCGTCTCGTCGCGACTTGTGCTCCCGAAGCCCTTCGAGCCACTTGAGTAGCTCCACCTCACCGGCGTCCGTGGCGAGACTCGCAAGGGCGTGACCACCGAACTTCGGAAAGAAGTGGGTCCGCATCCCGGCCCGGTCGCTCTTCCACTGCCACGGCCTCGTTCGCTGCCGGAGCGGGAGCCAGACCTCATCGAACCAGCGTTCCACCGTGAGAGCGCCCAGTGCGACCCGTGGAGCCTTCTCTTCTTCCTGCCGTTCTATCTCGGCCAGAATGGAACGAGCCTCGGCCTCGTTCTCGGTCTCGCTGGACCGCCGCTGCTCGTGGCCAAGCGCGTCGAACCATTTGAGCCACACGTAGCGACTACCCTTTCGACGGTAGACAGCGCCCATCGACCTACCTCCCCTCTGTCTTGGCGCGAATCCGTGCCGCTCGAGCTGTGACGCCTTCTGGCATCTGATCGTTATGCACGACCCTGCTGACACGCGCCGCCTCGGCTGCGACGGCATCGACATCGACGATGTACTTGGGCTGGCGAGGGTTCGGGTTGATGTTGCGGAGCCGATGCGGGATGAGCCTCTCCTTGATCATGGCCCGGACCGCCTTCTCCGGAATGCCGACCTGTCTAGCGGCCGCCGGCGGGGTGAGCCAGCGACCTCGCAGGGGCTCATCTGCCCGAGGCTGCCGGCCATCAGCCATCACGGCCTTCAGTTCCTGCCGAACGATCTCCCGGATGGTGCCCTCGAGAATCGTGGCGAGTCCCATGTATTCGCTCACGGTGAGTCGCCCCGCGCCTGGGCCGGCGCCGCTTGCTTCACGCCGGTCATGGCTTCGCCCAGGAGTTGGAGATGTACGCATCGACCTTCGCGGGCACCGACTTCACGAAGAACGACATGGCCTCCTGCATGCACTCGACCAGAACGGCCTTGATCGCTTCAGCGTTCTCGCTCGTCCCCCCAACGACAACTGCGTCATGAAAAACGGTGCGGATGCTTCCTCCGAGTGGCTTCAGCTTGCGGTGCAGTGACGGCAGGGCGAGCTTCAAGATGTCGGCCTCGCTCCCTTGAGCGAACGACGCCGCAAACACGCTCACCCGAGCTTCATGGTCTTTCAGAGCTCGAAGCCGGCCGCTCACGCTCCGGACTTCCCTCGTATGGACGGTCAGGCGTGCCAGGTGCTCGTGCCACGCCTGGATACCGCTGTAGGTCTCCAGGAAGGTGTTCCTGAATGCCGTTGCCTCCTCAAGCGTAAAGGTCACTCTGAAGTCGAGTGCGCTCTTCATGAGGCCCCTGGGTTGTTGCCCATACGTGACACCGAAGACCACCGGCTTTCCCAGTTGCCGTTCACCCGGAGTTACCTGTTCAATTGGCTTGCCTAGCATGGCTGCGCTGGTTCGCTTGTGAAGGCAGATCTCGGGGACGGCTCGTAGACACCGCAGCATCTCCGGGTCCTGCGTGTGATCGGCGACGATCCGGACCTGCGCCATCGAGTAGTCAGCGACCCCGAGAACCTCTCCGGGATCGGTGATGAAGCAAGCTCGAAACTCGTCTCCCTTGGGGAGATTCAGCATCGGCGGTTTGTCGCAGTTTAATCGACCAGCGACCGTGCCCAGCAAATCGAACGTAGGGTGAACCCTGCCGTCGGGCTGGATGGCGTCGATGATGATTCTCGCCCAATCCATCCGATACTTGGCGCGCTTGAACTTCACGACGTCGTAAAGCGCCTGGGCCTGCGGAGCCGCTGCCTCCAGAGTCACGAACTTGGCATCTGCAAGCGTGATCCCGTAGACCCTCTCGACCCGCTGCTTCACTTCGGCGTCGTTGGTCAACTTGAGCGTCGGGTCGCCAAGCGCATCCAGGGCGCGCTCCTGCGAGGCGTTCATTTCGGCACGGGCATCAGCCTCGAGGCGCTCGAGCTTCTCCCGGTCCACACGGAAGCCGACCGCCTCCATCGACACCGTGGCCGGGATGGCCTGATTCTCGAGCCACCAGGTGACCCCCACCCCAGCTCGCTCGACCTCCGCGGCAACGCGCTGGCGCAAAGCCGGCAGGACAGCAACGGATCGAGCGGCGGCGACCAACTGCGCGTGGGGCAGGACGGGCTCACCCCAGGTCGATGCCGGCGGTTCCGATGGAAGGACTTGTCCAAGGTGGCGAGCCACTTCGGTCGAGAGCGTGTACGCCGTGGGGTCCTTGAGCTTGGCAGATCCGTCGGCCAGAACAGCTCCGAACCGGAGGTCGACCGGGTCCTGGACCTCGAGTCCGTGGTGCCTTCTCAGGGCCCGGGCGATGGCCAGCATCTCGAAGCCAACCCAGATGACCTGGTCATTGGTCAGCAGGCGTCGCAGGGCGTCCGGGACGCCCTGGAGGGCGAGGACGTCGAAAGCCCTGACGATACCGTCCGAGCCGAGCACCATGACGAGGCGGATGGTGGTCAGGCCAGGGTTGTGGGGAGATACCCGCGAGTCATCTTTCTTCGGCTTCCGAACCCGGCGTTGTGAACACCCGGACCCCACGTGAGAGAGGACGGGGGCACCGGAGGGGGCGGCTACTGGAAATGTACAGATGCCCACGTAGAGGGTGGTGTCGGTGGCGCGCCTGGCGCAAGCCTGCTCCGCGGCCTCTGGGGTCGTGACCAGCTCGTATCCCCGGCCATAGTCGTCAGGTTGGTGTCCCACCGGGACAGCAAGTGGGACACCTGGTGGGACAGGGGGCGGGCCCACGTAAGCACCTATTCTTTCTTCTATTTCTTCTGGATATAGAGTTAAAAGTCCCACTGTCCCGGTGGTTCCGATCGTGAACACTCTGGTGGGCGTCTCTTCTTCAGAGTTGAACTGCACCTCCATGGAAGTCTCTACCGGCGGGACGTCCGGGACGGTGGGACAAATCACGCCAAGATGTGGATCTTGCGGGCCATTTCCGTGTCCCATATTCCCGCGCCGGAACGGGCGGCCCCCTGGGACATCACCATCAGGTCCATCCTCGGGCAGGACGACCCAGTAGGCGCGCGCCCGGTCCCGACCGATCATCGTCTTCCTGCCGAGGCGAGGTCCCTTCGGCCCACTCTCTTCGCCCGGGACGAGCAGCCCGCGCTCGAGGAGGCCGTGGAGAAGTTCCTGGAAGTTGAACCCGGCCTTCTCCATGGCCTCGCGAAGGGGTTCGCCCAAGATCGCGACGACCCGCCGCCCATCCGCATCGGAGGCGTCGATGTAGAGGCCCAGGCGCTTTAGAGGGCCGCGAAGTGGCCGTTCGGCTGTGACATCCGGTTCGGGATGGAAGAGTGCGTCGTTCTCGACGACCCAAGCAACGATCGCTTCGTACCCGGCATCCACCGAATCGACAGCCGTGTCTCGCTGGGAACGGGACATCCCGATGAGCGCACGCCCCATCGAAACAGCGGCAGTTCGCGCAGAGTGTTCCTCATCGCCGAGGACCCATATCCGGGCGAGAAAGTCCGCAAGCGCTATGAGCGCGACATAGAGGCCCGGCTGATCACCCGGCTCCGGAGAGAGCTGGGTGACGAACGAGCGGTAAAGGTCGTCGAGCTCGTCGAGCTTGCCTGGGATGATAAACCGATGGAGCAGTTCCTCGACGAAGGCAGGTCCGGTCAGCCCGTGGTGTTGACGGAGCGTCACGTGAACGTCGGCCGCCAGGGCTCTTGTCATAGGCACGACTTGCAGTTCCAGTGTGCGATTCCTGGCGCCCGCTGCCGCGTTTATCTTGAGCAGGGGGTGCTCGCCGCTGACAAAGCCGATGGACGTCCAGTTCGCGATGCGGCAAAGCCCCCCCGTAACGGTTCCTCGAGCTCGGCCCGTGCCCCCGCCCACCTGGTATGCGAGCCCGTCGAGCAACGCGCGGCTCCGCGTCTGCTGCGTGTCGTCGACCCAGGAGGTAATGTCGTTGCAACGACTCAAGTTTGCCTCGACCGCAGTGGGCGTAGCGTCGCCGGTGAGCTTCAGCCCCTCCGGCCGCCCAAACGTTGACACGGCGAGTGCCTGGTCGGCCGACTTGCCTCCGTGGGACGGGCCCCAGAACGACAATAGAAAGCTCCGGTGCCCCAGTAATCGAAGAAGCGGAGGGGCGTAGCCAACGGCCCACCCTGCCTCGGCCGCGTGCGACGCAGCAATGACTTCGCGGCAAATATGTTTGTAGATGGCGATGTCACCACTCGGGCGCAGGGCGTCGAGGAACTGCTCGTCGGCTTCGGCTATTGCTCGCCCGCCTCCCTCGCCAACGACAAACCGCCCCAACGCGAAGTGGTGAAGGTCCTTTGACCACCCGAACCTGTTGAACACGCGGATGCGCGGAATCCTGTCGAGGTTCACCTGTTCCTGACGGGCGAGGAAATCCTGGAGGCGGCCGCGGTTGGCAAGGGTTACGGGTGCGCCGCGAGCAGCGAGTTGTAGTAGGTCCGGGCCCGCGATGTGTAGGCGAGGGACCAGGACGGACTGTGTGTCCTGGCCGTAACGCCACTTCACTCCAACGTGCTGCACCCCGTCTTCATCCGTGCCGACCTCGTAGACGTTGATGGGCGCAACGGCGACCAGGGTCGCGTTCTCTCCTTGCGATCCTTTCCACCAGACACCCGTGCTTTCCCCTTGGGCCGAGACGGTGTAGCCGGGAGCGGTCAGCCACGAGGGATCTTGCTGCGGGTGCTGGGCCATCTGCGCCCGGATCGAACGCTCGACCTCCTTCAGGGCGTTCTTACCGACGCCCAATCGCTCCGACGCACGCGCTCTCCAAGCTGCGAATTGCTCCCGGGGTAGCAGGTGCAGGCAAAACGCCATGGCCCGCCGGAGCTCCAGGGCCCGTTGGGATGCGCTCCAGGTGGACAACTTGCCTGCGGTCCACTCGAGAAGGTCGTGTGGCTCCGCCGGCCTCCGGGCGGCGAAGAGTTCTTCCCGGAAGCGCGCTGGGTTCCCGTGGCAAGCGACGAAGAGATCATCCAGGCCGACCTTCTTTCCCCCCGGGGACGGGAGGAAAGTGATCCGGGAGGACCTTGCAACACCATGGAGCATGCGCGCAAGAACCGTGGCCGCACGCATGACTTCTGAGTTTTCGTCTATGTCCGAGTCGAAGGCGATGGTTGGGTCGCGAGAACTCACGATTTGAACCAACTCCGGCAACGGCGGCCAGATGTCCTCGCCCCGAGCCTTCGCGGCTTGCCTTGCGGTCGCGTCGTGAAAGCCGAAGATCCCGCCTCCCGCCACCGTCGGAATCCCGGCCTGGCATCCGGCCAGAGCCTTCTTTTCGCCCTCAGTTAGGAGGAGTTCGGTCTCGCGGCCGCCTTGATCGGGGAAGCAGTCCCAGGGAACGTAAAGCCGAGGCGGTTGCCCCAAGGGGGCCTCGTACTTCGTCGGCCTGCCGTCCTTGTCTGTCCGAGGCTGGTCCGGCCGAAGCCGCGCGTATCCTTCCGGAACCCAGTACGGGAACGCAATCGCTGGGACCGGCGGGCCGTCCCCACCGTTCCGCCAGTTGAGCAACTCCCGGGCCTGGCCGCTGTCCGTGACTGAGAAGAGGTTCGCGGCCTCGATGGTGGCGTCGCTCAGGCCGCTCCGGGCCAAATGCTCCCGGTGATGAGGGAGCAGGGTTGCTGCGCCCAAACGGTCGAGGGTATGATCGTCGTGAGGCTGGTTCGGCAAGACCGGTCTCCGAGGCCCCGGCCACTCCAATGGCGCGGGGTCGTTGTTTCTCGGAGCCTAGTTATGCCGGGTGCTGCCCGATATGGGCTGAGTTCGGAGAATGCGCCTACGCTATCGCTTCACCCTGGGCGCGCCCTTGGCGCGAGTTCTTGCCTGGCTGTAGCGGAGTGAATCGGCACCCACTCCGGTAGCTCTGCTGGCAATCGTCTTGGCCATCACGTTCGGCACTCCTGCCTTTAGCTCTGCAATGTCTCTTGCGGAGCACGGTTCTCCCAGTCCAAGCGCCACTGTCCGCTGATTGATCTCGTCAGCCTTGGATCGGGCCCAGGTCTCGCTCTCAAATGGTGACCGACGGAGTGCAAGGCCCTCCTGTCGAACTCGATCGAGTTCGACGGCGAGAATAGGTAGGAGGCGCTTGGCGAGGCGGAATGCCTTTGGGCGGCGACGTTCAGTGGAAAGCCCACGCGGAGCCTTACGAGCGTCCACGGTGTGGGCCACCATCAGGCCAAGATACTTCTCTGCCTTGGCTACGACAGAAGGGTTGCGTCGCTTCACGATGTCGCGAAGTGCGCCCTCCGCGTACCCGATCGTGAGGGCGCCTTTCAGGACCTTCCCACGGTCACGGCGGGGGAGTGCTTCCCACTCCTCCTTCGTCACTCCAATGTCCGCGAGTCGCTTGCGGATACCGCCCATCCCCGGGGCAAACCAGTACCAACCGTCGGGGTCCTGCCCAAGGTAGTCGGGCTCAAGGCCGTCCCACACCCCTTCGGCGGCGGGCGGTACACCCAGTACAACGTAGGGGGCAGCGCGATCTATGACGACGAACTCGGTATCGATTGTGTCGGAAGCCAGAAAGCCATTTGGCCCCGTCACGACGGCCCGCATGCGGACGATCCGACTCCTGTAGCGTTCTGGTGGGGGGAACGGGGAGAGCGGCTTCATCTGCCAACGATAGCAGGTGTCCGGATATCGCCGAGGAAGGCTCCCCCACGGCCCCGGATGCCCAAACCCTCCTCGAGGGCGAGCTGGTGGGCCAGGCGGGACCACCGTCCCCAAAGCGTCTTCGACCGGCCGCAACACCATGTTGGAGAACGAATGGTTCTCCTTCCCACAGGCACGAACTGCTGGCCGAATGGAGACCAGTCTCAACCACAAGGGAGCCAACGATGAGCGACTCAACCGGCGATAGGAGGTCCGCCTTCACGCCAGAGGGAATCTTCACGCCCGAGACGATGTGGCGAAACATCGAGTTGCTGACTGGCCGTCCATTCGTCCCTTCCCCGCCCAAGCCGCTTTCGCCGGAACGACTCGAGGAGCAGAAGGCAGCTGACCGGCACGCCAGGGCCGGGGAAGGCATCGTCGCCTACTTCGTGGCTCTCGACGGGCGCTTCCCCCAAGAACCAGGGCGGAACGGATAGCCACCTGAGCGCAAGAGAAACATGAAGCGGACTCCGGACCAGCAGGAGGCATCTCGACGCAATGGAGCCATCTCCATTGGGCCCACTACGCCATCCGGCAAGGCGAGGGTTTCGACCAATGGCGTGGTCCATGGTCTTCGTTCCGAGCGGGTGGTCCTGCCACATGAAGACCCGGCGCAATACGTGGAGCACACGCGGATCTGGGTCGAATCGCTGCTCCCCTCCGATGAGGCCGAGCTGGAACTCGTGATGGCAGTAGCCGACATCCGCTGGCGAATGCAGCGCCTCGATGCGATCGAGATGAACCGAACGCGGGCCGAGGCCCTGGCGCAGGCAGAAGACCTTCCCGAACATCACTTCTCACAAATGGTCGCTCGCGTTGCTCAGGCAACGAAGGTGATGGCTGAGGTCGTGGCCCATCCAAACCTGGAGGGTGAGTACAACCTCGAGCCGCTAAGAGACGCCGTCATGACCGTCGTCGAGATGGTCCGGGCTGTCGAGGCAGAGAAGCCTGGCTGTGTTCTGGGGTCCGAGGCCCTTGCCAGGGCAATGAGCAGAGTCGGGATTCGCTCCGTCGATGAGATCGAAAGCGATGCGTATCGTGAGGTGGTGGCCCGTGCGGAGGAATGCGCCGCGGCAGTTGCTGCGCAGGTAGGCCCTGCCAAGGAGGCTGCCGAGAAGGCGACGAAGGCCCTGGCAGCGACCGTTCCACTCCCCGAAGGGAAGCAGGCGACGCTCCTGGTTCGTTACCGGCGGGATCTTGAGCGCCGCCTTCAGTCCGAGATGGCCTGCTTGACCGCCGTCCGGGAGCGCAAGGTCCAGGTTGCTGGAACCTCGGGTTTGCTTGGGCACCCCGTTCCGATCCGAATCGTCGGCTGACCATTCGCGTCGCCAGCGCTTAGGGCTTGGAGCGATCTGATCGACCTAGGCCCCACCCCCACAGTGGTTGTTGAGAATCTTTGGGGTCCTGGGAAAGATCCCACCCGCTCCTACCTGCTGGGCTCCTTGCCGTAGACCATCACTGAGAAGGGCATGTCGCTCTCGTGCGCGATGAGTCAGACCGCCTCGGCAGATCTTCTTTTCCCTCCCCAGGTTCCCATTCCGCCCTCGTCACCGGTGTCACCGGTGCCAGGAAGGGGAGGGCCACGCCGGTGGGGAAGATCATCTCCAGGTCCGCCACCCCCGCCGGCCTCTTGAATCCGATCCCCGGCACCACCCCCCACCCGTCAGATTTGGTTCTGGGGATCCTGGAGCGGCCTCAGGAGCGATTCGCCAGCAAGGGGGGTGGGTCTGGGTGGTCCTGCACCAAGCGCGCGATTCAGGGGCAGCCAGGATTGTCTGGAGGGCATCCCCGATGCGGGTCGCCACCTGCCGAGACCGCATCCAAGACCTGGGCCAGCAACTTTCTCAACGTCGAGACTATTGATCGGCCAATCGGTCCCCCGGTACAGGGATCTCCGGCGAGATAGGGAACTGGTTCCCGAACTCCCGCCTCCGAGACCGAGCCGGGGAACACCCCCCGGCCTCTTCAGATCGACCCCCCCCGCCCCCGGGCATCAAGATTCTTGGGGGGATGTCCTGAAGCGCAAGCCGGGGTCGCCCGAGAGTGAATGCGGCTGACCGCTCCTCGTGGTCAGGAGCAGTCATTCCAGGTACCTGGCGACGGGATGTGACCGCTGCTGACACTGCCGGGAGAGCCGCTCCGGTCACCCGTTGGGCAGTGTTTGGGCAGTGCTCCTCGCTTCGAGTCACTTCGGCGCCGTGCACCCGAGGTTCCGGCAGAGGCCCTTCGCCTCGGCGAGGAGCGGAAGGTCGGGGTCGGCCCGCTTCCACCAGCGGAGAAGGCGCTCGATGGTGGCCCGCGCGCCGGCGGTATCGCCGAGCCGCTCCTGGGACTGGGCCTTGCGATAGAGGAGCTCGGCCATCTCTCCTCCGGTAGCGGGATTGCCCCCCCTCACGACCTCGAATCGGTCGGTCGCGGCGACGGCCTCGGCGTCCTCCCCGGCGTCGCGCGCGACGTACGCGTGCCACCAGACGACCCACGGGTTCGTGGTCGGGACCTGGTCGAGAGTCCGCAGTCCCTCGAGCGCGGTCTTGAAGTCCTTGCGCCGCCACGCCAGGAGCGCTTCGTACAACCTTTGCCCCTTTGGATTGGTGATGCGCTCGGCAGCCTTGGCGGCTTCGCCGTCCTGCCCGACTTTGAGATACCAGTTGGTGAACTGGCTTCCCGGTTGTCCGCGGCGGATGTCCGCCTCGTCCAGCGCGAGGGCCTTCCGCAGCGCGGCCGGGTAGTTCCGCCCGGCAGCGAGGACGTTCCATCCCATGCCCAGTCCGAACCACGAAGCAGTCCCTGGATGCCCTTCGTGATCCTCGACCACCTTGAGTGCCTCACGGATGCGGCCCTGGTAGGTGAGCGAAAGAAGGAGGGCCCCGGCATTGTTGGCCCGGTAGGGGTTCCCTACCCTGGCGAGTGGGCGAAGCAGATTGGTCGCCTCCTCGAAGTGATCGGCCCAGATCATCTTGGCTGCGAGGAACCAGTTCATCCCCGGGTCCTCTGCGGCGATCCTGCGGGCCACTTCCACCGCCTCCTCGCGACGACCCACGCTGCCGAGCGCATCGGCGAGCGCGACCCGGGACGGCGTGCCAGGGGCCTTCTCCACCCAGCCCCGGGCAACGGTCACGGCTTCCTCGCCGCGCCCGAGGGCGGAGAGCGTGGCGACGAAGTCTCCCAGGGCCTCGGGCCATGCGGGGTCGAGCGCCAGCGCCTTCTCGAACCACGCCAGCGCCTCCGCATACCGTCGCTCGAGGAAGTAGAGGCCACCGGCCAGATAGAGGACGTCCTTGTCCTCGGGGTAGGCCTCGGCCGCCTGGGAGTAGAGGGCGTGGGCCTCCTCCGAGCGCTTCTCCATGTGGGCCTTCCAGGCCCGGAAGAGCATCCGCTCCTTCGCCGGGACGCGGTCGATCTCCCGGATGGCTGCGTCCATCGCCGCCACCCGCTCTTCAAGCGGGAACCACCAGGCGAACGCACCCAGGTAGGCGATCCGGTACCAGGCGATGGCGAAGTGCGGGTCAGCCTCGACGGCCTTGCGGTACAGGGCGAGGGCGCCCTCGTACTTGAGCGCGTCCTCCAGCTTCGTCCCCTCGAAGTAGAGCTGCCAGGCCTCGTAGCTGCGCGTGGTCGCTTCGGCGACGCTGACCCTCGAGGCGCTCACCTGGGCAGGCGTCTCTCGAAGCTTCTCTCGCGTCCTCTCGGAGAGCCGATCGAGCATCCCCGGGATCGCCGCCTTCCCCTCCCGCTCCTCCTTCAGCGTGAAGAAGTACTCGCTCGTGCCGGGGTCGAGAACCTTCAGGTCGATGGCGTAGAGCTGGTCGAAGCGGCGGATGCTTGCGACCACCAGCGCCTGGACCCCGGCGGCGCGCGCCATCTCCCTTCCCATCACCTCGTCCACGACCGGGACGGTCGCCTTTCCGAGTTGCCGGAGGACGTCCACCATGCGGGAGCGGGTCAGCACCCGGAGCTTCTGGGACTGCTCCAGCGAGGTGATGAGCTGGCTGGAAAGCCCGTCGAGGTCCGGGTCCTTCGTGTCGTTCACGAAATCGGCGACGGCCACCATGATGCGGCCGTCCGGGCCGGCGACAGGAACCGATGCCCCGGGCTGCCTTCCGCCACTCGCTCCCTTCCAGGCGTACCAGCCGCCCGCTCCGACCGTGGCGATGGCGAGGACCACGGCGGCGACTGCGAGCGGCAGCAGGAACCGGGACCTGCCGAAGCGGGGAGCACCGGGGTCCGTAGTGGACGGCGTCCGCCTCACGCCCTGCGCGGTCAGGTCGTAGACCCAGGCAAGGATCACCGCGACCGGGAAGCCCACGACCAGGGCGACGAGGACGGCCTTGAGGACCCAGTTCGGGAGGTCCGCGCCGTGCATGATCGGCTCGGTGACCTGGAGCACGGCGAAGGCGAAGACGCCGTAGCCAATCATCACCCGGAAGACGTGTCGCCGCCTCAGCTCCGCGAGGAGATCGCCGAACGTCGCCTTCCGCCGCTTCGCGTGAACAGGAGGCGCGCCATCGGCCGGCTTCGCCCGGAGCGCGTCCTCGATGGGCTGGAGCGCGGCCAGCACAGCGGCGCCATCGCGAGGCCGCGCCTTGGTCGCCCGATCCAGCATCTTCCCGACCAGTCCCGGGAGCTCCGGCGCCCCGGGCACGTCCAGCTTCGGGACCGTCGCCGCTTCCGCCGACCACCTCCCCCTCCCTTCCGGGAACGGGTACTCCCCGGTGAGCATCCGGTAGAGCATCACGCCGAGCGCGAAGACGTCGGTCCGCTCGTCCTCGGGCTCGTCCTCCCACTGCTCCGGCGCCATGTAGGCGGGCGTCCCGCCGGAGAGACGCCTGCGCCCGAAGGCGTGCGCCATCCCGAAGTCGAGGATCTTCACCTGCCCCTTGTTCGTGACGAACACGTTGGCGGGCTTGAGATCCCGGTGGATCACTCCCTCGGCGTGCGCGTGGGCGAGGCCTCGAGTCACCTCGGTCGCGATGTGCACCGCCTCCTGGACTGGAAGCGGCCCTTCCTCGATCCGGAGATCGAGCGTCTTCCCGCGGAGCAGCTCGAAGACGAGATATGGCCCTGCGTCGCTTGTCCCGACGTCAAAGAGCGTGATGAGGTTGGGATGCAGGAGCCGCGAGATTGCCTCGGCCTCGCGGGTGACCTTTCCTTCCTCCTCGACGATGCGTCCCGGCCGGACGACCTTCACCGCCACCTGCCGGCCGAGGTCCCGGTCCTTGGCCTCGTAGACGACACCGAAGCCGCCTCGCCCCAGTTCGCGAATGATCTCGAACCGCCCAATGACCGTCCCGGGCGGGAGTGATTCCGGTTCGGCCTCGCGCTGCTCGGGACTGGCCGCGACCTCCTGGAGGAGCGCGGTCAGCGCGCCGGGCTTCAAGCCCGTCGCTCCTCCGCTGCCATCCCCGGCGCCTTCGGCCACGTGCACCCCCCGTCAGGCGGATCGAGGCTACCTGATCGGGGGAACGGGAAGCCATACCGGGCCTCCCCGGGAGGGTTCCGACCGCTTCAACCTCGCCACCAAGGGGTAAAGGGGAAGCGGCCACCCTGGCCGACATCCCCAACTGCATCTACGCCACCAGCGCCAGCTTCGGCCGACTGGTCTCCGGCTCTTCTTGGTGAAGATCCAGGACGAGCCGAGGAGCGGTTTCTAGAGATGACGACGGTGTGGTGTGGTCCTGTACCAGGAGCGTTATCCAGCGGCAGCCGGGATGATCTGGAGGCTAATGCTGGAGATCGGAAGGAGCCGGGCCTTAGCCCTGTCCCGCCCCTTTCCGTGTCTGAGCCCCGGATAGGTTAGACGCCAGGTTTCCGGTGCAAGGCATGATGACGTGGTGACCAGGTTGCCAGTTGGGCGGCGACAGCGGGAACGGAGCCAGGCGACATGCCACAGTTGAACCTGTCGAAGGATTTGCTCGAGGCGTACAGAAGGGCACTTCGGAAGCCGGACTCGCAGGCGTCGAAGCAACTCTCCCTATACGACCGTCCTCCCTTCGACGAGAGTTCACTCGAGCAAAAGATCTACCGGGTAGCACGCCACGAGGCGGCGCATGCCGTGGTGTCCGTGATTGCTCTCGGCAGCAGGCCGATCAAGGTGACCATCGAGCCTACCTCTGCCTTCTTCGGGTGCATGTATCCGGAGGAGTTCGAGGCTCCATCCGTGCAAAGGTCGTACAGGCACAGGCGCGAACGGCGAGTGATGATGCTTGTCGCTGGGATGGTCTCCAACGCCCCAGACGAATTCTTCCAACAGCCATTCCAGACCCAGAAGGACTACTTCGCCCCTGAGGGAGACGGACTTAGCTCAGACATCGCTGGGGCGTTCGTAATGCTCGTCAACGGTGAGCCAGATGATCATGACGACAACGAACTATGGCCCTGGAATGAGCTTCTTAGACTGGCCTGGCGAACCCACACACTTCTGGGAAATGAGCGGATCAAGAAGTGCTTCGGCCGCCTAGCGATCCAGCTACTAGTACAGCCCACGCTCCTGAAGACCGACCTCGACCCGTCAATGAATGCCCTGGCGTGGTACCGCGAAGACGCTTGGACCTGGATGAAAGCGCAGGAGAAGACCCTACGGCCGCCGGTCTTCAAGCCCGCCCGGCGGCGACGGTCGGAATCTGCACATGACGGCAGCCCGCTCTTGATCGCCATCGGGGATCTCCACGGCCACTATCCGGCTCTGGTGGCTCTCCTCGATGCGCTCCAGAAGCACCATGGGATCTTCGATGGGAGTGATGCCGACGCTCTAGCTCCTGGCGTCACCTTGGTCTTCACGGGCGACTACATCGACCGCGGCAATCAAGCGCTCAAGATCATCTCGAGACTGAGTGAACTAGCAAGAGCAAGCCCCGGACGTGTCATCACGTTGTTCGGAAACCACGAACTCCTCGCCCTCGAATGTCTCGACAAAGCCCGGGAGTTGGTCTCGGACTCGGATGACTCGGTCGGCGGTCTTCGCGAGTACGAGGCATCAACGGTTCACGGTTACAACGGCGGTGGCGCATTCGTGAGGGAGTTTGGAGGGTCCAAGAGGAGTGCGGCGCTGGCTGCCTACGTCGAGCGAATGGGCGGCAGCGGCGACATCGGGTCCTGGATGAGGTCGCTTCTCCCTTGGTACGAGGCGCAGATCGGTAACCGGAAGTTCCTTTTCACTCATGGCGACTTTTCCATGGAGCTTCTCGCGCCCGGAGTCCTATCTCGCTACAAGAAGGACTTGTTGCAGCGACTCGCTGCTGGATCGGCTGCGCTCGGCGGCACCGCGAAGAAGTACGGTCACGCATGGTTGAAGGGTAGCGCCAGCTTCTTCTGGTGTCGTTCCTTCCGACGGCTCGAAGATGCGACCCCAGAAGCAATTGAGTCGATCTGCGATGCAGCCAATGTGGACTACATCGTCACCGGACACACGCCCCATCCCGGCAAGATCATGAACTACGGTGGGCGCATCTTTGACATCGACGTGGGAATGACGCCGGACTACGGGACGAACACACCCCACGCTCTCGTGATCTCCGAGGACCGGATTGTCAGTTTCCGCGTTGATGGCAAGGAGAGGGAACTGGCTCAGCTTCATCGGTCGACGTCGTAGGCGGGGCGGTGAAAGCGACGGCTCCCAATCCCCCGAACGAACGGCAAGCGGCCGTCCTGGCCTACATCCCCGACTGCATCCCGTCGTCGCCGCTAAGTTCTCGATCACCAGATGGCGTCGAGAACGCATGGCCGAGAAGAGCGTCGGCAGGAGGGCTAAGAGGAGGCGGAGCATCGAGCCGGAGAGTCCAGGCCCCGGGAGAAACCGTCAATGGTTCCAGGCGGACGGAGTTGTGGCGAGCTACAGGTCGAGTACGACCGTGCTGGCGCCCGCGTCCTGCAGACCACCGAGGTGCGCGAGGAGGCCGCCGCCCTGCTCCAGCAAATCGGTGTGCCGTTGCCGCAGCGCTTCCACGCCATCGAGCCCGTCCCCCCGACCTGACGCCCATTAGGTTTTCCTAGTAACACGACCACTTCAGGCCCAAGTGCACCTAAACACCAGCCGCGACACGGGAAACGTGTGCCTGGCGATCGACGGCCTGGTCAAACTCCGGGGAAGGTCTTCGGTGCATTCCGGCCGCCGCCCGGTCAGATCGGCACCGGCAGCTTGTCCCTGGGTTTGAAAGCACACCCATCGGAGGAACCCGCCATGACCATCCGTCGCCCCGTGTCGACCCCCGTCGCTGAATGGAAGCAAGTATGACGATCGACGCGACGACCCTCGAAGGACGGAAATTTCACGGATTCAGGTGGGAGCTTCTCGCCGTGGTGATCGCGCTTGCGCTGCTCTCCGCATGCGGTAGCGGCAGCGGCGGGGTTGGCAGCACGGGCAGCACGGGGCCCACCGGTCCGGGGAGCACCCCCACGCGAACCTTCGACTTCACCGTCGCGGGCAACCCGCTGACGGTGGCTCCGACGCTCGCCACCACGGGGGCGAGCACCGTCCACGTTCCCACATCGGGTGGCGTCGTGGCCGTGACCACGCCCGGTGGCGGGACGGCCACGCTGACCATTCCCCCGGACGCCCTGCTCGTCGACACCGACGTCACCATGACGCCGATCCAGGCGCTCGCGGGCATGCCCTTCTCGGGCGGGCTCGTCGCCGGGGTCGACCTCGCCCCCTCGGGCCTTCACTTCCAGAAGCCGGCAGAGCTCGTCATCACCCCGGCGGCGGCGATCGCGACGGGCCGGGCGAGCCCGTTCGGCTATTCCGGGAACGGGACGGACTTCCACCTCTCCCCGGCGCAGGCCTCCGGGGGCGCTTACCGGATGCAGATCCTCCACTTCAGCGGGGGCGGCATCGCCGACGGGAGCGCGGCGGAACGGGCCACTTCCCTGCAGAGCCTGCCGGCCGGGAGCGAGGCGCGCCTCGAGCAGTTCCAGGCAGCCGCCCAGGAAGATCTCGCGAGCGGAGCGGTGAACCTCGACGCCCAGGCCAAGATGCTTCAGGACATCGTGAAGGCGTTCGAAAAGGACGTGGCGAGGCCGAGCATCGCTGCCGTTCACGACTGCGCGAGTGGCAAGGCCATGGTGGCGGCCGTGCGCCAGCTCACCCGGATGCTCGCCTCACTCGGGATCACGCCCGGACCCGGTACCCCGGAAATGGAGTCTCCCGACGTCGCCGCCGCCCTGGTGAAGGGGGAGCACTTCTGCATCGACGAGGCCTACGCAAAGTGCGAGCAGCACCGGATGGAGTCGATGATCCCCACCGTGCTCGGGATCGAGAGGCAGGTCCAGCTCCTGGGACAGACGAGCGACGGCTACGGCATCACGAAGATGTACCAGTGTTTCTCGTTCACGCTGGACGTGACGAGCCTGGCCTCGGCGGTCTCGCCCATCGCCTACGGCATGACGGTGGTCGCAAGCGTGCCCATCCGGCTGGATTCCCCGATCCCGATGCCGGGACCCCGTGGCTCCGCGAACTACTCGTTCACGTCCAACTTCGGCTACCTCCTGGGTTGCACGGTGGAGGTCGTCGCGAAGGGCAATGTCCTGGAGGTGCCGGGCATGCAGCTCATCCCGGGGACGGAAAAGGACGCGGACGGCTACCGGCTCTTCCACGACGTCGAGCTCAGATGGAACCCGCTCCCCGACTTCGAGTCATGGACCGCGACCTGCCCCGACCCCCCACGCGCGCCCCAGATCTTCCACTACGACTTCACGGCCATGTGGTACGCGGTCGTCGCCGTCCTCCACCAGGGCGAGTTGCAGGGCGATGCCCTCGTCGCGAAGGACTGGACCTGGTCCGGCGGGGCCGTCCTCGCGGAGAAGAAGTGGATCCTGCAGGGTGCCGAGGGGGCGATCGAGGAGACGAAGTTCATCCTCCGGCACACGCCGGGGCAGTGACCCGCCTAGAGCACCGATCGGTTGAGAAGTTCCATGAATCCCATCGTTTACCAGACAAGGATCGACAGGGCCCATCCTGGCATGATCTTTTTGCCTCTGCGCGGGACTTTGCTCGCGGCGGAGGTGGCGATGGAGCGGTGGG
>CAIQRS010000224.1 GCA_903874275.1 uncultured Anaeromyxobacter sp. | reverse complement strand
GATCCCTACAACCCTGCACTAGGTGTAAACCCGAGCTTTTAGCAGTGCTATGCTGGCCGTCACCTTGCTGCGTTGCTGCTTCTAGCTCCTTTATTTCAGAACTCTGCAAGGCCGGCGACTGCCACTTGTGGCTGGTTGCCGCTAAGAATCTAGAGGCCAACCCCCCTTCGCTGGCTCGTATTTCAGTGGACCTCTCGTTTTCGATATCAAATTTTCTGCTCTCCAAAAATTCAAGGAATGGCCATTCCTCCCGAAACATCGTTCAGCTCGTTGCTGCGGGCGGATTCGGAGCAACCTCTTCCAGACACCGATAAGGGAGTCGTTGATCTCCTCAACTCTTACGGTGCCACTTTCAAGAAGGGCAAGACGTTCGCGCCGGAGCGCCTTAACCTTCTCGCTGGCCTAATGTGGGTGCACGCTCATCGGGACGACCTTCACGTCGTCTGGTCGTCCGCCTCCGCGGCGCAGCATCGCCTTCTTGCCACGGCTCTGCGCCTCAACTACGACGAGCTGTCCATGACCGAGCCCTGGCTCACCATGGTGGTGCGCCGCGTCCTCGCCAACATCCTGCCGGGCGCTACTCCCGAGAAGCGCAAGGCCCCTATCGACGGCGCGGATGGCCAGATCCGGGTCCCCGGGGCGGGTCCTGCTCCTCTGCCCCCCCCGGTGGCCAAGAAGTGCAAGGCCAAGCCCAGCAAGAAGAAGAAGGCCAAGGCTACCAAGTCTTCCTCCTCCTCCTCCTCGGACGGGGACAGCGACTCGGATTCCTCGGCGGCAAGCGCCCCGGAAACTATCTTGGTGGACGTGGATCCCTCCGCCGCGCTCGCTCGCATGCCGAAGGAGCTCGGCTCCGGCGCTGAGTTCAACGCCCTCGTCGCGGCGCGCTGCAAGCGCTCCTGGCTCCCCCTGAACGTCATCGAGAACGGGTTGCCCGCCGCTTACCGCAGCCAAGCGGTCCTGGCGAAGCTGTGGTCGAGCAAAGAGCGCCAGGCGTACGACAAGATGATCAAGCTGCAAAAGCCGGAGCGCGGTCGTGACCAGCGGAGGGAAAACCCGGTCCAGGTGGCCTGCCCGCATCGCCTCAGCTTCACCTACGACCGCGATGACGCGGTACACCTCGAGGCCCAGCACCTGGTCATGGTGTGCGCGGGCGAGAGCCTCTCCGACTGGGCGGGCGAGGATGCTCGCCTCTTCGGCGGGACGCGCGGAAAGGCCGAGTACGAGTACGCCCTCAAGGAGCTGAACGAGTCGTGGGTGGCCTTAACTACGGCGTTCGAGCGCAACCATCAAATTGGCGCCCCCGCGAGCTCTGCTCTCTTCACACGGGTATTCAACCTCCTCGCGCGGCGCTACGACCGCTTCGCGGCCATCCTGTCCCCTGGCCGCGTCCGCGAGGAGATCTTGGCCAACGTGGCGCGCCAGCTGGCCGAGATTCGCGTATACTTCGACGCCTTCAATCGCAGCCTCGCCGACCGCTGCGGGCGCAAGGCCTATGATGATCAGGCCCATTATGCCGGCGTGCGCTACGTGCGTCTCCTCCGGCCCGTGGTCACCTTTCTGCTCGACGCGGAACACGGCACCGACGACTGCGGTCCGGCGGGGGGCTTCACCGGCGGTGCGGGTGCCGGCGGTGGCATGAGCGGCGGAGGCGGATTCGGCATGCTGCCCGCCGCCCCTTCTCCCGCCGCCCGCCGCAAGCTGGCCGTCACGTTCGCTGACGGCCCCGGCGCGGGCTCGCCGCCTTCGGCCGCGCAAGGGGCGTTCCATCTACCTGCTTCGGCCGCGCCGGCGGCATATCAGCTGACGAGCCCCGGGCCCGGCGGCTGGCCCGGCTACCCGATGTACTCTGCGTACCCGGCGGCTTACTACCCTCCCACGGGCGCCGGATTTTCCCCGCCTACTCCTGGACCCCCCGTCTTGCCGGCTGTCGCGGGTGGCCCCTGGTGTGGCTACGCCGGACCCATCTCCGGCTCGCCGGGCTCGGCCGCGGCGGCCGCGCCGCCCGCCGTGGTCTCTCCGCCTGCCGCGGCCTCGGCCAAGGCCGCGGTCAAGCCGGAGCCCGGCGCTCCCGCCGGCTTGCATGGCTTCCTCGCCCAGCCCATGCACGTGTACGTCACCGGCACCAATTACAACGTGGTGCCCGCCGGGGAGTGCCGGACTCCCCCGTGTGGCTGCGGCGCCAAGCACGGCCCCAACTACAAGCCGGGCCCGCACGCTACCTGGGACTGCCCTTTTCGCTACATATCGCGCTACGGCTCTTGCCTGGGCTTTCTCTCCAGCGGGCAGCGGAACCCCGACCATTGGACCGGCGACGCTTTGACCCGCCGCGCCAAGGACGAATGGGTGAAATTGATTACTAAGCTCAACCTGCCCTTGCCGTCCGGCGCGGAGTTCCGGCCGGTCAACTTCGCGCTATGAAACGAGGCGCCGCCGGCGCCCGAGGGAGGCCTGGTCCACCTCGCCCCGGCCGCCGGCGGCCCTCCCGCGGCGGGGGCGGTCGACGCCCCCGCCACCGCAGCCCGCACGCGTCTGGCGGAGCTGCAGGAGCTGACGGCCGGTTGGCCCCAGCTCCTGGACATCCGCCGGGCCGCGGACTCCAACTACACCAGCTGCCACGACCGCCGGAGCCACGCGGCCTCGTCGCTGGCCGCCTGCTCGCGCGCGGAAATGACGGCG
>CAIQRS010000223.1 GCA_903874275.1 uncultured Anaeromyxobacter sp. | reverse complement strand
GTGTCGTCGCGTACCATCCAGCGCATGCTCCGCTCGGGCGAATTGCAGTCGATCCCCGTGGGTCGCGCGCGCCGTGTGCTCGTCGCGTCGCTCATCCAGGAAAGGTAGACGGGTCGAACATGACCAAGCGACGTCCGCGCGGGACAGGGACCGTGTACCAGGAAGGCAACCGGTGGGCCGTCCGGTGGCAGGAGGGGAAGACCAGGCGGGGGTACGCCGGCGGATTCAAGACTCGTGAGGAAGCCGAGCGGCACGGGACCATCGCCCGCGCCACGTACCTGGCGAAGGGCTCTTCGCCTGTCGCGCTCGTTGCCGGGAAGCTGACCCTGTCCGACCACGGAAAGGCGTTCCTGGAGCGGCGCAAGACGACCCATGAGGCCGGCGAGGAGGACGCGTATCGCTGGAACAGGCACATCGCCCCCGGCCTTGGTCACCTCCGCCCGGACGATGTCGATGCCGCGGAGATGCGCCGCTTCATTCACGACCGACTCAATGCTGGCTGTTCGCCGGGAACGGTCCGTACCATGGTGTCGATCCTCTCTGGCCTCTACGAGGAACTCGTCGAGGCCAGGCTCGCCACTCGGAATCCGTGCCGGGGTCTACCGAAGTCGACCCGGCGCCTCATGAAGTCGGACCACGACCCTGAGGACGTACCGTTCCTCGAGAAGTTGGATGACGTACGAAGGGTCTACCTCGCGATCCGGGATCAGTCGGAGGGACTGGCAGTCGGGTTTGCCCTGGGAGCGTTTGGCGGCTTGCGCCCCGGTGAGGCATTCGGGCTGCGGTGGCGGTCGGTGGACCTCGCGGGGAAGACCCTCCACGTTCGGGAGCAGGCCAAGAAGAAGCGCGTGAAGGACGGAAAGCCGAGGGTGGTTCCCATCCTCGACACGCTCTTCCCCGTGATGAAGGCGTGGAAGGTCAAGACCGGCGGCCAGCCCGCGGACCTGGTGGTGCCCCCGCTGCGCATCGACGGCCAGAAGGTCGACGACCGGACGCGGTGTGACTACCTCCGGTTCGCCCTCGAGAAGACCGGCCTGGCCCGGCCTGGCTTCGGTAGCCCTCCCGCCAAGGGCGAGAAGCCGGAGAAGGTCTGGTACTGGTGCACCCGGCACACCTTCGCGAGCCACTGGGTGCTCCAGGGCAACACCATCGAGATCCTGTCGAAGATCCTAGGGCACTATTCCATCGTACAAACCGAGGTTTACGCCCATCTTCGGCCTGACCTTTTCGGTGAGAAGGCGCGCGGTGCGCTGCCCGTCGACCTCAGCCCGGAAGGGGCCACGGTCACCGAGATACGTCAGAAGTTTAGTCAGAAGCGAAAAGTGCGACGCGCAACATCTTGATTTTACTATACAAATGCCGGAGCCGCCCTGTAAGCCGGGTCCTGTCCCGCCGGAAAACCGGCGGTGACGAACATTCCTCTCGGACGCGCGTTGCCGCGCGCCTCTAGCGAGCCGTACCCGGAGGCTGGGGCGAGCAGCCCGACACCCCGTCTTGCGACGAGGACGCCTCCCTATTTGCTCTTGCACCGGGTGGGGTTTGCCTTGCCGCCCTGGTTACCCAGGACGCGGTGCGCTCTTACCGCACCGTTTCACCCTTGCCACGCACGCCTCGCGGCGCCGTTCGGCGGTCTGTTCTCTGTGGCACTTTCCCGCGGGTCACCCCGGCCGGTCGTTGACCGGCACCCTGCCCTGTGGTGCCCGGACTTTCCTCGGCGGACACGAGTTCCGACGCGTTCGTCCGGACGGCTCCGGCAGGGGGGACTTAACACGCAGGGCGGGGGGCGGCAAACGGCCGCGCCGGTCAGTGCGCCACGAAGGCCTCGGGCGAGACCGCGGTCTCGGGGAAGGCGGTGAGGACCTGCCGGTCGCCGGTCACCAGACGGGTGCCGAGTTGCTTCGCCAGCGCCACGAACTCGCAGTCGTAGGAGGTGCATCCGGAGCGCTCCGCGAGCTCGAGCACGTCGCGGGAGGGGACCGAGTACTCGCGCCCCCGCACGTACTCCTCGGCGTCGGTGGCCGTGGACACGGCCCTGTCCAGCGTGAGTGCCCTCCGCCGAACCCAGCCGGCGAGAACGTTTCGCAACTCGGACCGGAGGAGGAGAGGCGCCGCCCACCTTGGGTCGCGCGCCAGGACCTGCTCGGCGACGGCCCCCTGCTCGCCGGGCAGGAGCAGGTACGCGAGCACGTTGGTGTCGATGACGATCACGGTCTCCCCTGGCGCTTCAGGCGGTCGATCTCCCGCTTGGTGATCCGGGCGTCGGTCGCGGCTGCGATGCTCGCGCGAACCCGGCGCGCCTTCTCGATGAGCGCCTCGACGTCGATGCGCTCGACCTCGAACGACCGCTCCAGGCACTCGATGACCTCCCGGTTCAGGCTGCGACCGTTCTGCTCGGCGCGCGCCTTGAGCTTCCGGTGCAGGTCGGCGGGGAGGTCCTTGAGGGTCAGGGTGGGCATGTGTGGTTCCATAGCGGAACCACAATGGATGCACAAGACGAGCCGTGCGACTGGCGCGGATTCGCTGGCCCGCTCTTGCGGGAACGTCCGCTTTGCGGACCTTCCCGCTGCCTTACAACCTCAGGTCGATGGCCCGGTTCGACATCTCGTCCGCGGCGGTGTTCTCCTCGCGCGGGATGTGGCGGATCTCGATCTGCTCGAACCCCTTGATGAGCGCGGCGGCCTCGTCGTGCAGCGGCCGGAGGTGGTCGGCCTTCACCTGGTACTCGCCGTTCAGCTGCCTCACCATGAGCTCGCTGTCGGCCAGCACGTCGAGCTCGCGAAGCCCCATGGCCTTGGCCCGCTTCAGCCCCAGGATGAGGCCGGTGTACTCGGCCACGTTGTTGGTGGTCTCGCCCAGGTACTTGCCCAGCTTGGCGACCACGTGCCCCTCCGGGCTGATGATCACCGCGCCCGCGCCGGCAGGGCCGGGGTTGCCCCGTGCCGCACCATCGGTGAACAGGCGGGTGCGCACCGGACGGGCCTCGACGACCCGCTCGGCCTCGCGCTCGGCGGCGACGGCCACGGCCCGCTCCTTCTTCTTGCGGTCGCGCACCACCTTGGACTCGTTCATGGCCGCGTCGAGCTCCTCGGCCGACTCCCGCGCGGCCCGCTCCACCTCGGTCACCTTGCGGACCTTCAAGCCCCCCTTCACCGCCGCGGCGGTGGCGCCCGCGGCGGCCTCCTCGGCCTGCTCGATCCGGTCGGCGGCGGCGTTGATGAGCTTGCCGAGGACGTCGCGGTCGTGGCCCTTGTAGCGGGCCAGGGAGCGAGGCAGGTCCTCGTTGGCGGCGATGAAGCGGAGCAGTTCCGCCAGGACGGTCTTCGCCACGGCGCGGCTCAGGCGGCCGGCGGCGATGCCGGACTCACCGCCTCCGGGACGTAGATGATGCGGTTGCAGTTCGGGCAGTTCTCGATGGTGTTGGCCCGGACCAGGACGATGGCCATCTGCGGCGGGATCTGCCGGTTGCAGCCGCGGCAGGTCCCCCCGGTCACCTGGGTGACGGCGATGCCGCCGCGGCGCTTGCGGATGTTCTCGTAGCGCTGCAGCAACGCCGGCTCGACCCGGGTGGCCAGCTCGGCCCGCCGGGCGTCGAGCGAGGCGGTGCGCTCCACGAACTCGGCCTCGCGCTTCAGGAGCCCCTCCAGCTCCTCCTGGGCTCCCGACTCCTTCTCGTCGAGCTTCTCCTGGAGCGCCTCGATGGAGAGGGCCAGCTCCTCGGCCTGGGCGGTGAGGACCTTGGTCTGCTCCCCCACCGACTCGTTGGTCTTCCGGGCGATGTCGATCTCGCGGGAGAGGGCGGCGTACTCGCGGGGGGTGCGGATCTCGGCCAGGCGCCCCTCCCACTTCTTCACCTTGTCGCGCTCGGCGGCGATGGTCTGCTCCTGGCTGCGCTTCTCCCGCTCGATGCTGGCCAGGCGGTCCTGCTCGGCCTGCCAGGCCTTGCGGGCCACGGCCACGCCGGCGTCGATCTCGGCCCGGCGCCGGGGCACCGCCTCGGCCTCGGCCCGGACCTCGGTCATGGCGATGTCGACCAGCTGCAGCTCTTCGAGCGCCTTCAGCTTCTCACGCAGCGACAAGGACGTCTCCTCGGGCGGTTGGGCCCACCAGGACTCGAACCTGGATCGAACCGGTTATGAGCCGGACGCTCTGCCATTGAGCTATGGGCCCCCGGACCGCCAGGCCCTTCCTTAGCACGGCCGCGGTCGCGGGGGCGTTCACCTAGTTCTCCACGAAGCTCTTGAGACGCTTCGAGCGGCTCGGGTGGCGCAGCTTGCGCAGCGCCTTGGCCTCGATCTGCCGGATGCGCTCGCGGGTCACCTCGAAGTCCTGCCCCACCTCCTCGAGGGTGTGGTCGGACTTCTCGCCGATGCCGAAGCGCATGCGCAGGACCTTCTCCTCGCGCGGCGTCAGCGTGGCCAGCACCTTCCGCGTCTGCTCGGCCAGGTTCATGTTGATGACCGCGTCGGACGGGGAGACGATGGCCTTGTCCTCGATGAAGTCGCCGAGGTGGCTGTCCTCCTCCTCGCCGATGGGGGTCTCCAGCGAGATGGGCTCCTTGGCGATCTTGAGGACCTTGCGGACCTTGTCGAGCGGCAGCTCCATCTTCTCGGCGATCTCCTCCGGGGTGGGCTCGCGCCCCAGCTCCTGGACCAGGTAGCGCGAGGTCCGGATGAGCTTGTTGATGGTCTCGATCATGTGCACCGGGATGCGGATGGTGCGGGCCTGGTCGGCGATGGCGCGGGTGATGGCCTGCCGGATCCACCAGGTGGCGTAGGTCGAGAACTTGTAGCCGCGCTTGTACTCGAACTTGTCCACGGCCTTCATGAGGCCGATGTTCCCCTCCTGGATCAGGTCGAGGAACTGCAGTCCACGGTTGGTGTACTTCTTGGCGATGGACACGACCAGCCGCAGGTTGGCCTCGACCAGCTCGGTCTTGGCCCGCTCGGCGGCGTGCTCCCCCTCGGCCAGCGCCCGGTAGGTGCGGCGCAGGTCGTCCACCGGGAGCATGGCCTCCTCCTCGACCCGCTGGATCTTGCGGCGCGCCGCCCGGATGACCCGGTCGAGCTCCTCGATCCCCTCGGGGGTGAGCCCCAGCTTGCGGGCCGCCTTGCGGCGGGCCGCGTCGTCGGCGCGGGCCTCGGAGATGAGCCGCTTGATGTCGCGCAGCGGCATCCGGTGGTGCCGCTCCATGTCGAAGAACTCGCGCTCCGACTCCTCGACCCGCTTGATGAGCCCCTTCAGGCGCTGGACGATCCGGTCGATGGTCTTCTTGTTGAGCCCGATGTCCTCGAGGCTCTCGACCATCTGCCCCTCGAGGGCCTTGATCTCCTCGCGAACCTCGCGCCGCTTGGCGTCGGAGAGCTTCTTCTCGAGGGCTTCCTTGTTGCGCGCCACGTCCCGCTCGAGCTTGGCGATGCGCTCGATGTGCTTGAGGACCTGCTCGACCTTCTTCTCCTCCTCCTTGGGGAGCGCCGGCACGGCCGGCTCGCCCTCGACGCCCTCGACGACGGCCTCCTCGGTCTCCTCGACCTCGGCCTCGGCCTCCTCCTCCACCTCGACCTCTGCCCCCTCGACGGGGGCGGGCTCCTCGCCGGCGTCCTTGATGATCTCGCGGACCCGGATCTTGCCCTTCTTGAGCCGCTCGCCCAGTTCCTGGATCTCCCGGATGGCGAGCTGCGAGGCCAGCACGGAGGTGAGGACCGACTTCTCCCCCTCCTCGATGCGCTTGGCGATCTCGACCTCTCCCTCGCGGGTGAGGAGCGAGACCGACCCCATCTTGCGGAGGTACATCCGCACCGGGTCGTTGGACTTGCCGTAGCCGGCGTCCTCCTCCTCCTTCTCCTCCTCCTCGGCGGCCGCCTTGGCCTCCGGCTCGGGCGGCTTGTCGGGGAGCTTCATCTTCTTGGCGTCGTCCACCACCTCGATGTCGTGCTCGCCGAACATCGACATGACGTCGTCGATCTGGTCGGAGGAGACGATGTCGGAGGGGAGCGCGTCGTTCACCTCCTCGTAGGTGAGGAAGCCCTTCTCCCGGCCGCGCTCCATGAGCGCCTTCACCTCGGTCCGCTCGGTGACGTCGAGGTCGTCCGCGGCGTCGTCGTCGTCGTCGGCCTCGGCGGTCTCGGCCTCCTCCTCGCCCTCGGCGCCCTCGGCTTCCTCCTCCTCGCCGAGCGCCTCCCGCTCCTCGTCGGTCATGCCGCGCAGCCGAGCGGCCCTCTCCTCGCGGGAGAGCTTGCGCCCCGAGCCCTTCTTGCCGGGCTTGCCCTTGATCAGCGCCGCACCCTTCACGGGAGCGGGAACCGGAGCCGGGGCCTTGCCGGCGCCCTTCGCCGGAGGGGCCTTCGGGGGGGGCGACTTGACCGCGACCTTCCCGGACGGCTTCGCCGGGGCCTTGGCCTTCGCCGGTGGCGCCGCCTTCTTCGGGGCGGGCGCCTTCTTCTCGGGCTTCACGGCCCGGGCCTTCGGACTGGCTTCCTTCCGGGCCTGCTTCTTCGCGATCGGCTTCTTCGTCATCTGGGGGGGCTCCTCCGGTGGGTTCCCGGTCGGGCGTGGGGATCTCTAACGCGGTGGGGCGCGCCCATCTCGCAGTTTCTTCTCATGGCCGGCGCAGCTCCTCGCGCCGCTTCTCGAGGTCCTGGCGGCGGCGCTGCAGGACGAGTTGGTCGCGGGTCAGGTCCTCGGCGGGAGGGGACCCCCCCCTGGCCACCTCGGCCAGGAGGCGAGATTGCTCCCGCCGGACGGCCTCCAGCTTGGCCTCGACCACGGCGCGGCGGAGTTCCCGCTCGGCCAGGTCGGCGCGGGGCGTGGCGGGGCCAGCCAGCGCCCGGACGCGCTCCACGGCGCGGGCGTCGGCCGCCGGCCCGAGCCGGACGAGCAGCTCGTCGAGGGGAATGGGGTCGCGGCAGAGGGCGCGCACCAGCTCGGCGAGCGGCCCCTCCGGGAAGAGGCGGGCCAGGTCCTCCTCGGCGGCGACGGGCCCGAGCCCGGGGTGGCCGGCCAGGATGCCCAGCGCGTCCACGGCCGGCCCGGGCAGGAGCACGCTGGCGCGTGGACCGGGCGCGGCGGGGCGCGGGCGCGGCGGGGCGCCGGGGGGCTGGGCGCGGGGACGGCCCTGGATCTCCTCGCGGAGGGCCTGCAGGTCGAGCTCGATCCGGCGGGCGATGCGCTCCTCGAAGGTGGTGCGGGCGAGCCCCTCGGGCGCGAGCCGGACGAGCGGCGCCAGCTCGCGGACCGCGGCCAGCTTGGCCTCCACCGGGGCATCGGGCGCGCCGCCCGGGCAGTGGCGCTCCACGGCCCGGACGATGAGGAAGTCGGTGAGCGGGATGGCCGCGGCGAGGAGGGCGTCCACCCCCTCCTTTCCGTGGGCCCGGGCGAAGTCGTCGGGGTCCACCTTGCCGGCCCCGGAGGGGAGCACGGCCACCTTCCCGGAGACGGCCGACGGCAGCAGCACCTGCGCCGCCTTGGCGGGCGCGGCCAGGCCGGCCTGGTCGCCGTCGAAGAGGATCACCACCTCGCGGCAGTCGCAGCGCTCGAGGAGTTCGAGGTGCTCGGGCGTGAGCGCGGTGCCGCAGACGGCGACGGCGTTCTTCACGCCGGCCTGGTGCAGCCCGATGACGTCGAAGTACCCCTCGACGAGCACCGCCGAGCGGGTCTTGCGGATCGACTCGCGGGCCAGGTCGAGGCCGTAGAGCACGCGACTCTTCTTGTAGAGGACGGTCTCCGGGGTGTTGATGTACTTGGCCCCCTTCTCCTCGCCCATGGCGCGGGCGCCGAAGCCGATGGTCACCCCGTCGATGGCGGCGATGGGGAACATGAGCCGCCCGCGGAAGCGGTCGTAGCCGCCGCGGTCGCTCTGGACGCGGAGCCCGGCGTTGTCGATGGAGCCCAGCGAGATCTCCTTCTGCTCGAGCCGCGGCGGAAGGTCGTTCCACCCGTCGGCCGAGATGCCCAGCCGGAAGCGGCGCGACTCCTCCTCGGAGATGCCGCGCGAGGCGAGATAGGCGCGGCCGGCCTCGCCGTGGGGGCTCCACAGGCGGGCCTGCCAGTAGCGGGCGGCCGCGTCGCACGCCGCCAGGGCCTCCGCGCGCTCCTTGCGCTTGCGGCGAGCCTCGACGGTGTCCTCGACGGTCTCCTCGGGGATCTCGATGCCGGCCTCGGCAGCCAAGGACCTCACCACCTCCGGGAACTCCTTCCCCTCGAGCTTCTGCAGGAACTTGAAGACGTCGCCGTACTCGCCGCAGCCGTAGCACTTGAAGTGCTTGTCCTCCGGGTAGACGTGGAAGCTCGGCGTCCTCTCCCCGTGGAACGGGCAGCAGCCCTTCCACGTCCGTCCCGACCTCTGGAGCTCGACGTGGCGACCGATCACCGCCACCACGTCCGTCCGGTTCCGGATCTCCTCGATGATGGAATCCGGGATCATCCGCGCAGGTCGCGCTCCGCCGGGGGGCCTACGGCCCCGCCAGGCGTCGCTTGACGAGCTCGCTCACCACCTTGCCGTCGGCGCGCCCCTGCACGTCTGGCAGGAGCGCCTTCATGACCGTCCCCATGTCCTTCGGCCCCTTCGCGCCGACCCGGGCGATGACCTCGGCCACCTTGGCCTCGACCTCCTCCTGGGTGAGCTGCTGGGGCAGGAACTCCATGAAGATCTTGATCTCGGCCTCTTCCTTCTCGGCCAGGTCCGGGCGGTTGCCGGCCCGGTACTGCTCCACGGAGTCGCGGCGCCGCTTGATCTCGGTGGCCATGACCGCGAGGATCCCGGCCTCGTCGAGCGGCTTCATGAGCTCGATCTCGCGGTACTTCACGGCGCTCTTGAGCGCGCGCACGGTGTTCATGCGCAGGGAGTCCTTGGCCCGCATGGCGGACTTCAGGTCCTCGTCGAGCTTCTCGCGGAGCGCCATGATCACCGTTCCGGGCGCGGGAACTAGTAGGACTTGCGGCTCTTCTTCATCGCGCGCTTCTTGGCGGCGAGAGCCTTCTTCTTCCGCTTCACGCTGGGCTTCTCGTAGTGCTCGCGCTTGCGCACCTCGGAGAGGATCCCGGCCTTCTCGCAAGCCTTCTTGAAACGCTTCATGGCGTTCTCGAAGGACTCACCCTCCTTGACTCGTACTCCCGTCATGCATTCCTCGCGCGATACGACCGAATGGGGTCTCTTGAAAGACGTGGAGCCGGGCGGCGACCCACCCGGCTCGGACGATGGCTGAATGCGCTCGTTTAGGGGGAAAACCCCTGAGTGTCAAGGGACTTTCGCCGCGGTCAGGGCGCGGTCACCGGGCAGGACGGCGTACCGGCGGCGGCGCTCTTCACCGTGTATCCGATCCCGTCCCAGATCGCGGTGCAGAAGGCCGCGACGTCCTGGTCGAGGTCGAGGGCCGGCGAGATGGCCGAGGCGGGCGCCTGCAACTGCTGGTACCTCCCGGGGATGTCGTCGTGCCGGTGCCACTCGGGCAGTCCGGTGGCATTCGGGTTCCCGGTCCGGGCGAACTGGATCCAGTACGACTGGAGGGCGGTGGTGAAGCTCTGTTCGTCGGCCGAGAAGGCCTGCCGGACCGTGGCCATGTCGGTCGGATTGCCGAAGACGAAGGGCAACTCGTCGGCATGACAGACGTTCGGCGAGGCGGCGCAGGCGGTGGCGGTCTTGCTCTGGGTCTCCTTCAGGGGATTGGTCCAGACCGAGAAGGAGCCGTGGTGGACGTCGTGGTACCGCCAGGCCGGCTGGTTCGACGCTGCAGCGACCCGCGCCAGCTTCCGGTTGAAGCAGGTCCAGAGGTAGTCGGTGACCAACTTCTCCATCTTCGCAAGGGGATCCAGCCTCGGGTAGGCCACGTCGTAGGCGATGTGGATGGCGAGCGTGTTCACCGGGCCGAAGAGGAGGTCGAGCGTCGCCGAGTACACGATGGCCCCGCTGACGGGGTCGGCCGGGAACCAGGGCAGGACGAAGGGAATGCTCTCGGTCAGGTTCGACCCGAGGAGGATGGGCTTGGTGATGGGCCCCTCGACGGGTTCGGTCTGGACGAAGGTCCCGTCGATGACGGGCTGCCATGGGATGACGGTCTGGAGGCCGTTGCAGAACGTGTCCTTTCCCCCGTAGGCGAACGACTGCGAGGTGAGGATGACGGCGAGGGGGAGCGCGCGCAGGCAGGCGAGCACCGCCGAGGGGGCCCCGGCCCCGTTGCAGGCGGTGCGCTCCGCGAAGGTGACCGCCTTCCCGGTGGCCGCCTGCACGGTCTGGTAGCTGATGGCGTAGTTGCTCTCCATGGCGGCGCGGGCGAAGAGGTCCTGGTGGCCGTCGGCCTGGATGGTGAGGTGGAGGGCCACCGACTGGGCGCCGGCGCTCTCGCCGAAGATCATGACCTTCGACGGGTCGCCGCCGAAGCGGGAGATGTTCCGCTTCACCCATTGCAGGGCCGCGGTCTGGTCGAGGAGCCCGTAGTTGCCGTCGAGACCCATGGTGTCGCTGGCCAGGAAGCCGAGCACACCCAGCCGGTAGTTGAGGGTCACGAAGACCACCGGCGGCCCAGGGTTGCGGGAGGTCGCCACGAACTGGGAGCCGTCGTAGGTGTTGAGGTGGCCCGGCTGCGTTCCCGCGGCGGCCCCGCCGGAGCCGGAGATGAATGCGCCCCCGTGGATGAAGACCATCACGGGCAGGTCGCCCCCGCCGGTCGGCGTGACCTTCGGCGTCCAGACGTTCAGGTAGAGACAGTCCTCCTTCTCGTCGGGCCCCAGGATCTCGAGGTCCCCCGCCTTCCCCTGGGGGCACTTGGGCCCGAACTCGGTGGCGGGAATCTCTGGCCAGGTGGGCGCGCGGGGCGGCGCCCAGCGGTGGTCGCCGGTGGGGGGATCGGCGTAGGGGATTCCCAGGTAGACGTGGAGGGTCTGGTTGCTCGGATCGCTCGTGGTGTAGCCGCACACCGACTGACCGACCGGCGAGCCCTGCTGCGGCGCGAGCGTCACGTCGGTGCCGCTCGTGCAGGCGTTGGCGCCGGAGTAGGTGCGCACCGACCGCTCGCTGGCGGTCTTTCCGAGGGGCTCGGTGGTCGTCGATTGGGAGCTTCCGCACCCGGCCAGGAACGTGAGCAGGACCGGGACGACGGCGAAGAACGGCTTCACGCTGGGCATGGTCATGAGCAGCCCCCTGGGCACCCGGGATCAAGCGAGATCCATGCCGGGCGCCAAGGCTGCATGTCGTCGAGATCACCGTGCTTTCTTCTTCCTCCGCTCCCCCCAGGCGTGACCCGGGTCGGGGAAACTCCTCATCGGTTACCCCCCCGGGGTCATGCGACGCGCCGCCCGGCGCTGCGCGAGGCGATCGCGAGCCGGCGGTCGATCCTCTAGGGAGAACCCCGATGCTTCTGCCCGTGCCGCTTCTCCAGCACCGCGTAGACCTCGGCCGGCGTCACGTCGGCGGAGGCCAGCACCACGAACAGGTGGTAGATGAGGTCGGCCGCCTCGTGGGCCAGGTGGTCCTTCGAGTCCTGGCCGGCCATCAGCGCCTGGTGGGCCTCGTTCACCTCGTGGGCCTCCTCGGCCACCTTCTTGCGCGCCTTGGAGGGATTGGCGAGAAGCTCGCGGGTGTAGCTCTTCTCGGGGCCGGCCTCGGCCTTGCGGGACACGATGGTGGCCCAGAGCTGGGCCAGGAATTGCTCGTTCGCCATGGTTCCTCCGGGCGCCCTCAGGGCGCGGGGTCGTCGAAGCAGCTGCGCTTTCCCTCGTGACAGGCCGGCCCGGTCTGCCGGACCCGGTAGAGCACGGCGTCGCCGTCGCAGTCGGTCCGCACCTCGACCACCTCCTGCACGTGCCCGCTGGTGTCGCCCTTGCGCCACAGTTCCTTGCGGCTGCGCGACCAGTAGTGGGCGCGGCCGGTGCGGGCGGTGGCCAGGAGGGCCTCGCGGTTCGCCCAGGCCAGCATGAGCACCGTGCCGTCGATCTCCTGCGCGATGACCGGCACGAGCCCCCGCTCGTCGAGGCGGATGTCGTCGATGGGCACGTTCACGGACAAGGGCGCACCTCGATGCCGCGCGCGGCCAGGAAGGCCTTGGCCTCCCCCACCGTGTGCTGGCCGTCGTGGAAGATGGAGGCGGCCAGCGCCGCGTCGGCGAAGCGCAGCCCCTCGGCCAGGTGCTCGAGGCTCCCCACCCCCCCGGAGGCGATGACCGGCACCTCCACGGCGGAGCAGACCCGCTCGAGCAGCTCCAGGTCGTAGCCGGCCCGGGTCCCGTCGCGGTCCATGCTGGTGAGCAGGATCTCGCCGGCTCCGCGCCGCGCCACCTCGCGCACCCAGGCGATGCCCTCCCGCCCGGTGGGCCTGGAGCCGCCGGCGACGTGCACCTCCCATTCGGTGGGGCGCTTGCCGGCACGGCGCTTCACGTCCACCGCCACGACGAGCGCCTGCGCCCCGGCGATGGCGGAGAGCCGGTCCACCAGCTCCGGGTCGGCCACCGCCGAGGAGTTGACGCTCACCTTGTCGGCCCCGGCGCGGAGCAGGGCCACGAAGTCCTCCTCGCTGCGCACGCCGCCGCCCACGGTGAGCGGGGCGAAGACGCGGGCCGCGGTGCGGGTGACGAGATCGAGGAGCGTGCCCCGGTTCTCCAGCGTGGCCGCGATGTCGAGGTAGGTGACCTCGTCGGCGCCCTGGGCGTCGTAACGGGATGCGGCCTCGACGGGATCGCCGGCGTCGCGCAGGTTCAGGAAGTTGACCCCCTTCACCACGCGTCCGCCCTTCACGTCCAGGCAGGGGATGATGCGCTTGGCCGGCACGGGCCGCCCCTACCCTTCCGCCACGGCCAGCGCCGCCGCCAGGTCCATGCGCTTCTCGTAGAGCGCCTTGCCCACGATGACCCCGAAGAGCCCGGCCGCCTTGCAGGCCGCCACGTCGGCGACGGAGGCCACGCCGCCGCTCGCCACCACCGGCACGCCGGCCTCGGCCTGGAGCCGCGCCGCGCCGGCCGCGTCCACGCCGGTGAACATGCCGTCGCGGGCCACGTCGGTGAACTCCACCAGGGTCACGCCGGCCCCGGCCACGCGCCGGGCCACGTCCACGGCGGGCAACCCGGTCCCCTGCTCCCAGCCGGCCACCTTCACCTCGCCGTCGCGGGCGTCGATGCCGGCCACCACACGCCCGGGGAAGCGGCGGCAGGCCTCGGCGACCAGGTCGATCCGCTCCACCGCGGCGGTGCCCAGCACCACGTACTTCACGCCCATGGCGATGGCCTGCTCGACCGCCTCGACGGAGCGCAAGCCTCCGCCCAGCTCCACCTCGACGCCGGTGGCCACGATGGCCCTCACCACCTCGGTGTTGACCGGGCGGCCGGCCCGGGCGCCGTCGAGGTCCACCACGTGGACCCGGCGGGCCCCGGCCCGGAGGAAGGCCTCGGCGAACTCGGCGGGCCGGTCGGAGTAGACGGTGCGGGTGGCGAAGTCGCCGCGGGAGAGGCGGACCACCTTGCCGTCCATGAGGTCGATGGCGGGGATGACGAGCATGGGTCAGTGGCTCACGAACCGGTCGAGGAACGCCAGCCCGACCTTCTGGCTCTTCTCCGGGTGGAACTGCACGGCGAAGAGCTCGCCGCGGGCCAGCCCGGCGCAGTAGGGGCGGCCGTGCTCGGCCAGGAGCTCCACCCCCTCCGCGTCGGCCGGCGCGGCGAAGGAGTGGGCGAAGTAGACGTACTGGCCGTCGAGAGGGGCGAAGAGCGGGTGGCGCGAGCCCACGGCCCGGACCGGCGACCAGCCGATGTTCGGAAGCTTCACTCCGGGTGGAAGGCGGGCCACCGTCCCGGGCAGGATGCCCAGGCCGCGTGCGCCGCCGGCCTCCTCCCCCTTCTCGAAGAGGACCTGGAGCCCCACGCAGATGCCCAGCATGCGCGCGCCCCGCGAGAGCGCTTCCACGAGCGCGTCGGCCACTCCCGAGACCCGCATGGCCTCGGCGCAGGCCGGCATCGACCCCTGCCCGGGCACCACGATGCTCCCGGCCCGGCGCACCTCGTCCGGATCGCGGGTGACGAGGACGTCCGCCCCCACCTCCCGGAGCGCGTTCTCCACCGACCGGAGGTTGCCCGCGCCGTAGTCGACGAGCGCGATGACGTCTCGGCTCACAGCACGCCCTTCGTGGAGGGGACCCCGTCCCCCTCCCGGCGCAGCGCGGCCCGCAGCGCGCGGGCGGCCGACTTGAAGATGGCCTCCACCACGTGGTGCAGGTTTCGCCCCTGCCGGACGTTCACGTGGAGCGTGATGCGGGCGTGGTTCACCAGCGCCTGGAAGAAGTCCTGGGTGAGGTCCACGTCGTAGGCGCCGATGAAGCGCTTGCCCGAGGGCAGCCGGGCGTTCCAGGTCAGGTGCGGGCGGCCGGAGAGGTCCACCACGGTCTCGACCAGCGCCTCGTCGAGCGGGACCACGGCGTGGCCGTAGCGGGCCAGCCCGGCCTTGTCGGCGGTGGCCTGGCGGAGCGCCTCGCCGATGGCGATGCCCACGTCCTCCACGGTGTGGTGCGCGTCCACGTGCAGGTCGCCGGCCGCCTTCACGGAGAGCGAAATCCCGCCGTGGCGCCCGAGCTGGTCGAGCATGTGGTCGAAGAAGGGGATGCCGGTCTCGGCGCGCACGGTCCCGCCCTCGAGGGAGAGCGACACGTCCACGTCGGTCTCGCGGGTCTTGCGGGCCACCGCGCCCCGCCGGGAGGGAGCCTTCGCGCCGCGGGCCTTGCGAGCCGCCATGTTCATCCTCTCCGCGCCCTGCGGCGCGCCTTCGGTTCGGGAAGGCGGACCCGCACCGCCCGGGCGTGGGCCTCGAGCCCCTCGGCGGCGGCGAGCGCCTCGACCACCGGCGCCAGCGCCGCCAGCGACCGCTCGCTCATCTCCACCACGCTCATGCGGCGGCGGAAGGTGGCCACCGAGAGCGGCGAGGCGAAGCGGGCCGTCCCGGCGGTGGGCAGCACGTGGCTGGGACCGGCCACGTAGTCGCCGATGGCCTCGGGGGTGCGGCTGCCCACGAAGACCGCCCCGGCCCGGGAGAGGCGGGGCACCAGGCGGGCCGCGTCCTTCACCAGCAGCACCAGGTGCTCGGGGGCGAACTGGTCGGCAAGCTTCACTGCTTGTGAAATCCCCCGGCAGAGGACGATGGCGCCCCGCTCGACGATGGAACGGCGGGCGATCTCCTCGCGGGGGAGCCCGGCCAGCTGCCGCATCACCTCGACCTGTGTCTCCCGTGCCACCCGCTCGCTGGTCGAGACCAGCACCACCACGGCACGCGCGTCGTGCTCGGCCTGGGCGAGCAGGTCGGCGGCGGCCTCGGCCGGACGCGCGCCGGCGTCGACCAGCACCAGCACCTCGGACGGCCCGGCGATCATGTCGATGTCCACCGTGCCGAAGACCAGCCGCTTGGCGGCGGCCACGTAGGCGTTGCCGGGGCCGCAGATCTTGTCCACCGCGGGGACGGTGGCGGTCCCGTGGGCCAGCGCCGCCACCGCCTGGGCGCCGCCCACCCGGAAGAGGCACGACACCCCGGAGACGTGGCAGGCGGCCAGCGTCCAGGCGTCCACGTCGCCGGTCTTCCGGTCGGCGGGGGAGACGGCCACCACCTCGGCGACGCCGGCCACCCGGGCCGGGATGGCGGTCATGAGGACGCTGGACGGGTAGCGGGCCGTGCCGCCGGGCACGTAGAGCCCGACCCGGGCAAGCGGACGCGATACCTGGCCGAGCCGCGCACCGAGCCGGTCGCGGTAGATGGGGACCACCGCGTCGGTCTCCCGCCGGTGGAATGACTCGATGCGGGACGCGGCGGTCTTCAGGGCGGCGCGCCCGGCCACCGGGAGGGCACGCCAGGCCGCCGCGAGGTCGCGGGGACCGGCCACCAGGTCCGCCGCCGTCTCCGGCCTCCAGCCGTCGAAGCGGCGGGTGTACTCGAGGAGCGCCTCGTCGCCCCGGGCGCGCACGTCGGCGACGATGGCCGCGGCGGAATCCCGGACGCCGGACTCGTCCTCGTCGGAGCCACGGGAACAGAGCCGCTTCCAGCGGGCTTCGAAATCGGGGGCGTCGGAGCGGAGGATCTGCACGGAAAGGCTCGAAAGACCTATGTTTCTACATTATACCCGCCCGGCCGCGCTAGATTCCCCCGCGATGACACCCCGAACCGACGTCTGGCTGCAGAATCTGAAGGACGAGCGAGACGGCGCGGCCCTCTACGAGGGGCTCGCCGCCGTGGAGAGGAACGCCGACCGGGCGGCCAGCTTCGCCGAGCTGGGGCACGGGGAGCGGCGCCACGCCGAGGTCTGGCGCCACAAGCTCGAGAAGGCCGGCGTCCCCGTCCCGCCCGACCGCCCGTCGTCCCGGGTCCGCACCCTCCTCTGGCTCGCCAGGCGGCTGGGGAGCGACGCGGTCATCCCCTACATCGTCGCCAACGAGGCCGGAGACGCCGACAAGTACGCGAAGCAGGGGGGCGCCGACGCCACGCCCATGGCCGAGGAGGAGCGGGCCCACCAGCAAGTCCTGACCGGCCTCGGCGGCGCCCGCCCCATGGAGGCCCGCGCGGCCATCGCCACGCGCGAGCGGTGGCACCGCGGGGGACGGGGCGGGTCGCTGCGCGCCGCCATCTTCGGCGTGAACGACGGGCTCCTCTCCAACCTCTCGCTCGTGCTCGGCGTGGCCGGCGCGGGGGCCGACTCCCACGGCCTCATGGTCACCGGCTTCGCCGGGCTGCTGGCCGGGGCCTTCTCCATGGCCGTGGGGGAGTTCACCTCGGTGGCCTCGCAGCGCGACATCCTGGCCCGCCAGGTGGATCTGGAGCGGCGCGAACTGGCCGAGGCGCCGCAGGAGGAGGCGGCGGAGCTGGCGCTCATCTTCCAGCAGAAGGGGCTGTCGCCCGACCACGCCGCCCGGACCGCCGCCGAGCTGCTCAAGAACCCCGAGCACGCCCTCGACACGCTGGTGCGCGAGGAGCTGGGGCTCGACCCGGAGGACCTGGGGTCGCCCTGGAGCGCGGCCGGATCGAGCTTCGCCACCTTCGCGGTAGGCGCCTTCATCCCGGTCGTCCCGTTCTTCTTCCTCCACGGAACCCTGGCGATGGTGGTGGCGTCGGCCGCCGCCGGCGTCGTTCTGGCCGGGGTGGGAGGGCTGGTCGGGTTCCTGGCGGGCACGCCGGCCTGGAAGTCGGGGGCGCGGATGGTCGGGCTGGCCGCCCTGGCGGGCGGGGCCACCTGGGCGGTCGGGCGGCTCTTCGGCGCGGCGATCTCCTGATCGCGCCCCGCCCCTACTCGTTGCCGTCCCCCTCGTCGCTGCCGGTGGGGTCGCGGACCGGGAACTCGTCGTCCACCGGGGAGTCCACGCTCGACCGCCGGGCGCCGCGGGCCGTCCGGGCGTTCCGCGCCGCCGCGCCGGCGCGCCGCCTCTCGTAGTAGCGGCTCACCTTGGGGAGGCTGAAGCGGTTCATGGTCACCGAGTGGGTGGCGATGGCGTTCAACCGGTCCACGTCGATGAACCACTCGGGCAGGTAGACCGGCCCGGTCACGAGCCCCTCCTCGGTGAGCCCGCGCACCACCGCGGCGTGGTCCACGCTCATCTTGCCGGAGAGGAAGGCCCGCACCAGGTCGAGGTCGCGCTGCTCGAGCGCCGCCCGAAGGAAGTTGAAGGTCCGGCAGTAGCCGCGCTGGTAGGCGGCGTCCTTGGTGAAGGGGGCCCCGCCCTCCACCACGCCGCCCCGGAAGACCCGCTCGGCCATCTGGGCCGCGCGAGGCGGGGTGAAGCGGGCCAGCAGGTAGCGGTAGACCTCCAGGAAATCGGCGCCGCGTGCGGCCATGTCGATGGCGATGGTGCGCTCGCCCAGCTCGATGTAGCGCTCGTCGGTGATGTTGCCGGTGAGGTACTCGGCGACGATGCCGCCCCCCTCCTGCGACTCGGTGTGGCGGGCCAGCCCGACGCCGAGGACGGTCAGCACCGGCTGCCGGAAGCCGTTCAGCGAGGTGAGCACGTGCCAGAGCCCCTCGTGGTGGGCCAGCGCGCGAACCTGCCGCGGCGAGAAGCGGGCCCCCTTCTTGAGGGTGATGCGGGTCGCGCCGGCCGCGGCGTTGGCGGTGAGGCGGGAGTGGACCGCCACCTTCACCTGGCCGCCCAGCAGCGGGTCGCAGATCGCGTGGACCAGCCGCGCCGCCTTCAGGGCCGAGAGCGACTGCTCCTCGTCGCGGGCCCGGGGTCGAGAGGCCCAGAGCCGCGCGATGGCCAGGTTGTCGGCGCGCACGTCGGGGAAGCGGTCGCGCGGGTCGCCGAAGACCTGGCGGGAGAGCTCGAAGAACCGGCGGGTGGCGCGGGCGTCGAGCATCTCGGCGACGAGCGAGAACTCGTCACACTTCTCCCGCAGGAGCTCCTCGACCGGGTTCCTTCCGCGGATCTGGCGGCGAAGGTCGCGAAGCTCGCGGAGCTTGTCCTTCACGCCGAAGC
>CAIQRS010000222.1 GCA_903874275.1 uncultured Anaeromyxobacter sp. | reverse complement strand
TCGACGGCGCTATGCCGTGAAGAGGCAAGGATGCCCTACCGCAGGCCTCCGGATTATGCCGCGTCCTCGATGCGCGATTGCCAGTGCCGCAGCGCTTCCGGATCGCGACGCGGCATAAAACGCCACGCGGAATAATGCGACGTCCACAACCGGGAAGCCGCTCGCCATGTCTACGGTGACGCCCACATGGACCTCTTCACCCGGGGAGTGCCAACCATCTCGGAACCGGTGGCGGAGTGGGGTGCCGGAGGATCGCCAACCACCCGTGATTCCTACGTTTTCTCGTTCGACGTCACACTTTCCGGGCGGGTGCCTCCATTCAGACGAGAGGCTTTCGAACCCCCGACGCGGAACGGAGAACGCCATGACGACCCAGACCCGGAACTCGATCCACTTCAACGTCTCGAAGTCCCACGGCTGGAAGGACCTCTTCGTGGTCGCCTCCCTGGCCATCGTGCTCGGCGCCTTCGTCGCCCAGATCTCCTCCACTCCGAAGCACTCCTCCGGCTCGCTGCCGATGGCGGCGGTTTCCGCGACCGTCTCCACGAACGGCTAGCGTTCTCCGGAGGGCAGCCCCACGGGGGGCGATGAGGCCACCTCGGCACCCGCCGGGGTGGCCGTTTTCGTGCTGGGTTGAGAAGTGAGACCGCACTCGCATAGCATCGGCCAGCCGGGGGGAGCGCCGTGGCTGAAGGTCAGGGCCCCACACGCGATGGAGCACAGGGGACGCTCTCCCGTCTCCTGGTGGAGATCTTCCAGGCGCCGGAAGTGGACCTCGCCGAATCCTGGCGCGAGCCGCTCGAGCCGGGCGACGTCGTGGGGCGGTACCAGATCCGCGACGAGATCGGCCGGGGCGGCTTCGGCGCGGTGTACGAGGCCTTCGACCCGGAACTGGGACGCACCGTCGCGCTCAAGGCCCTGAAGCCGGGACGGACCCGCAAGACCTTCTCCGAGGAGTGGATCAAGAAGGAGGCCGAGGCGGTCGCCAAGCTCGACCACCCGGCCATCGTGACCATCTTCGACGTGGGGACCTGCCCGGCCGGCGCGTACCTGGTCATGGAACTGCTCCGCGGGGAGACGCTGGCGCGGCGGATCGAGAAGGGGCCCCTCCCCGTCGACGAGGCGCTGCGCATCGCCGAGCAGATGGCGGAGGGGCTTGCGCACGCCCATTCACGGGGCGTGCTGCACCGGGATCTCAAGCCGGCCAACGTCTTCGTCTGCGAGGACGGGCGGGTGAAGCTGCTCGACTTCGGCCTGGCCCACCTGCTGGGGACCGAGGGGTCGAGCGGGGCCGGAACCCCGGCCTACATGGCGCCGGAGCAGGCGGCTGGGGCTGTCGTCGACGAGCGGGCGGACGTGTGGGCAGCGGGGATGGTGCTGGGGGAGATGCTCACCGGGAAGAGGCCGGTGGAGAGGACGCCGTCGCAAGCGCCCGGAGAGGCCGCGCCCGCGGAGCCGACGACCGAATTGATGTGGGAGGCGCCGAAGGCGGCGGCCAGCCCGGGGACGCCGTCGGCTCTCGGTGGTGTGCCGCGCCCGGTGGCGAAGGTGGTGGGGGCGGCACTGGCTGAGGATCCGGCGGCGCGCCCGAGGGACGGGAAGGCGTGGCTCTCGGAGCTTCGCTCCGCTCGCCTCAGGGTGGAGCGACCCAAGCGCATCCGCCGCATCGCGATATTCGCTACGGGGTTCGTGCTGGTCGGCCTGGCCGTCGCTGGCTTGGCAACCTGGCGGGTCTGGGAGAGGCAGATCCCCGGAGGCCGTCCCACCGTCGCCGTCGCAGACTTCGTGAACGAGACCGGGGAGAAGGAGCTCGACTCCATCTCCGGACTCCTCATCACCTCGCTCGAGCAGGGCACCCAGCTTCGGGTCCTCACGAGAGGCCGGATGGTCGACGTGCTGAAGCAGCCGGCAAGGAGCGGGCAGGGGGCTACCTCCTCGATCGGGCCGCCCGGATCCGGGGCACTCCCGGTTGGAGGGGAAACCTTTGGATCACCTACCTCTGCTACCAGGGCCGGATTGCCGAGGCCGAGGTGGATTCCGCATTCGCCCGTTTCGAGTCCATCGACGCGAGTCCAGAGCTGAAGGGGAAGAGGCCCCCAGGCTTCGAGCGCTACCACGTGCGCCTTGCGAGCGGCCAGATCCGGCAACCCCTCGAGCGGTTCGAGAAGGCTCGGCGGCCGGAGTTCGCGGGCACCGACATCGCCGCGATCAGGGGCTCGGTGGAGGAGGTGGAGGCCGCCTGGAATCGACGCGCTGAAGACCGCAACGGGGACGCGTGGATCTTTGATTCCCGGGCGGCGCGTGACCTGGCGATCCTGGGTGACCGGGCCAGGGCGCGCGAGCGGATCCTCAGGGCCAGGTCGACCTCGGATTGGACCATTTCCGCGGACGAGTTCACTCGACGCGAAGGTGACGCCATCCTGGCCTGGAGCGAGGGCAGGATGGACGAGGCGGACAGATTCGTTGGCGAGATTTTCCGGGACTCTGCGCTCGTGGACCGATGGTACGGGTACCTGCTGGCCGGCTCGCTCCACTTCGCGTCAGGTGACTGCCCGGGAGCCGCAAAGTACCTGGAGGAGGCGCGCGCGGTACCGTGGCCGGCCCAACCCTGGTACCGATCCTACAATCTTCCCCTCATCCTCCACCGCCTCGCCAGTTGCTACGAGAAGATGGGCGATCTCGCGAAGGCCCGCGAGCGCAACGACGAACTGCTGAAGCGGTGGGAGCGGGCCGACCCGGACATCCCGCTGCTGGTGGAGGCGAAGGAGCTGCAAGCCCGGCTGGGCGGGGCTTCGGCCGGCAGGTGAACGCGGGTCTTACCGGGACCCATCCCGCTCCAGGAGGTCCGCATCGACGAGGTCCTTGGGCCGGCCAGGCCTCCGGGAAGGACACGCCGTCGATGGCCGTGAGCACGTCGATGCGATTCGGCTCGGCACCGGTCTGGAACTGGAACGCCGACCCAGGGGATTCACCCGGCCATCATGCCGCAGTCCCTCGTCTTTTTCCGGATCACGCCAGATTCCACCCTTCCGCCGTCACATCTTCCGAAATCGCGCCTCAAGGACTGCGTACGGAGTGCAGGACCCAGACGCGGAACGGAGAGCGCCATGACGACCCAGACCCAGAACCAGACCCCGAACACGATCCACTTCGGCAAGCTCGGCAAGGGGCGCGGCTGGAAGGACCTCTTCGTGGTCAGCTTCCTGGCACTCGTCCTCGGCGCGTTCGTCGTCCAGATCTCGACGTCTCACCGAACCGCCTCCCTGGACCGGCCGGTGGCGTCGGCGGCTTCGGCGGCCGTCAACCACGGGTAGACCCCGGGGAGGCAGTGGCCCCGGCGACGGGGCGAAAGAGGCCGGCCGTCCGGGACCCCTGAATCCCGGGCCGCCGGCCTCGATTTTCCAGGCCGCCGGGCATGGCGCCTGCGTTCATATCCAGGTATGAACGTACATATGGCCGTCTCCTCCCCTCCCGGCACGCGCCGCGTCACCGCGAACCTCGATTCCAACCTCCTCCGCAAGGCCTGCTCGGTCACCGGCGAGGGGATCACCGAGACCCTCTCGATCGGGCTGGAGATGGTCCGCCGCTCGGCCGCCGCGTCCCGGGCGCGGGCGCTCCGCGGCAAGCTCCGGCTCGACCTCGACCTGGAGGTCTCGCGTGAGCGCGCTCGTCGTTGACACCTCGAGCTGGGTCACCTACCTCGGGCGCGGCGAGGGGGACCTCCTGGAGGAGGCGCTCGGGGAGGGGCGCGTGCACCTCCCGCCGGTCGTCGCCGCGGAATTGCTCTCCGGCCGGCTGGGCCCGGCCCAGCGGCGCGCGCTGGAGGATCTCCTCTCCGATCTTCCTCTCTGCGCGGCCGACCGGGACCACTGGTTCCGCGTCGGTCGGCTGCGGGGATCACTCGCGGCGAAGGGACTGTCGGTCTCCACGCCCGATGCCCACGTGGCGCAGTGCACGCTCGACCTGGGCGGGGCCCTGCTCACCGAGGACGGCGTCTTCGCGCGCATGGCGCGGCACGTCCCGCTTCGACTCGCCTGACCCGCCCGCGCGTGCGGCCCAGCCTCACGCCCCCACGAGCCGGAGCGGCGCCTGCGACTTCGACTTGGGGAACTCGATCAGGTAGTCGCCGGAGAAGCAGGCGTCGCAGTAGCGCGACCGGTCCTCCCCGAGCGCCGCGTAGAGCCCGTCGGGCGACAGGTAGCCTAGGGTGTCGGCGGTGATGTAGCGGGCGATCTCCTCCACGCTGTGCGAGCTGGCGATGAGCTCCTGCCGGTTGGGCGTGTCGATGCCGTAGTAGCAGGGCCAGGCGGTGGGCGGCGACGAGATGCGCATGTGCACCTCGGTGGCCCCGGCGTTGCGCAGCATCTTCACGATCTTGCGGGAGGTGGTGCCGCGCACCACCGAGTCGTCCACCACGACGAGCCGCTTGCCCTTCAGCATGTCCTTCACCGCGTTCAGCTTCAGCTTCACGCCGAAGTGGCGGATGGACTGGGCCGGCTCGATGAAGGTGCGCCCCACGTAGTGGGAGCGGACGAGCCCCATGGCGAAGGGGATGCCGCTCGCCTTGGAGTAGCCGATGGCGGCCGGCACGCCGGAGTCGGGCACCGGGATGACCATGTCGGCCTCGGCGGGCTGCTCGGCGGCGAGCCGGGCCCCGAAGGCGGCGCGGGTGGCGTAGACCGACTTCCCGAAGAGCACCGAGTCGGGGCGTGCGAAGTAGATGTGCTCGAAGACGCAGCGGCCGCTCCGCTCCGGGGAGGGGGTCGTGAAGAGCCGCTCCGTGTGGAAGCCGGTCTCGTCGATGACCACCAGCTCGCCCGGCTCGACCTCGCGGATGTACTCGGCCTCGATGAGGTCGAGCGCGGTGGTCTCGCTGGCCAGCACGTAGCTGCCCTTCAGCCTCCCGATGACGAGCGGCCGGAAGCCCATGGGGTCGCGGACCCCGACGAGCGCCTTCTCGGTGAGGAGCACCAGGCTGTAGGCCCCCTGCACCTTCCCGAGGGCCTGGCGCAGCGCGGCCAGCAGGTGCTCCCGCGTCCCCGGGCGGTATTCGGTGCGGGCCCGGGCCATGAGGTGGACCAGCACCTCGGTGTCGCTCGTGGTCTGGAAGATGGAGCCGGCCGCCTCGAGGTCGTTGCGCAGCTGCTCGGCGTTGACCAGGTTGCCGTTGTGGGCCAGGGCGAGCGCCCCACCGGAGTACTGGATGGCGATGGGCTGGGCGTTCTTCAGGTGGCTCGCGCCGGCGGTCGAGTAGCGGACGTGGCCGATGGCCGCCCCGCCCTTCAGCGTCTCGAGGACCGGAGCGGTGAAGATGTCGGCGACGAGCCCCATGCCCCGGTGCACGTGGAGGGTCTTGCCGTCGGTGGCCACGATGCCGGCCGACTCCTGGCCCCGGTGCTGGAGCGCGTGGAGCCCGAGGTAGGTGAAATTGGCGGCGTCGAGGTCGCCCCCGAGCGCCCAGATCCCGAAGACCCCGCACTCGTCCTTGAGCTTGTCGAACGCTGCGTCGTATCCCATGAGGCGCCGCAGTATAACGGTTGGGTGCTGAAAAGGCTCACCGCGTGGACCGCAGCCGCCATCTGCGCAACCCTGCTGATTCTCGCGATTTTTCCGGTTCACGGGTCCCGGGACCCGGGTGCGCCGCGGGTGGCATGGGCTGCCCACGGGGTGGGACCGCTCTCGGCTGGGGCCGCCGCCGTCCCCCTCCCCACCCCCCCGGGAACCCCGATCGGCGGCTATCCGCGCTTCCGTTACGCGAGCGAGGGGGTGGAGGACGAGCCCATGGCCCGGGCCATCGTCCTCGGCGAGCCCGGACTCTCGGTCGCGATCGCGTCGGTGGACGTCCTGCTCGTCCCGGCGGCGCTGCGCCGAAAGGTCGAGGCCCGGGTCGGCGACCTCCGGCTCGACGCGATCCTCCTTGCCGCGACCCACACCCACTCCGGCCCGGGCGGCTTCTGGGACGACGTGCTCGGCTCCCGCTTCGGCACGGGCCCGTACGACCCGGCGACCGAGGACGCGCTGGCAGGGAGCATCGCCGGCGCGATCCGCGCGGCCGCGGCGGCGCGGGCCCCGGCGAAGGTCTCGGTGGCCGGCTCCCGGCGGGAGGATCTCGTCCGCAACCGGGGCGGGGGAGCGGCCGGTGGGCGCCTCCTCGCCATCCGTGTCGAGCGCCCCGGGGGCGAGGTGGTCGGGCAGGTGGTCGTCTTCCCCGCCCACGCCACCACGCGCTCGAGCCGGAACCGGCTCCTCTCCGGCGACTGGCCGGGCGTGCTCGCCCGGGAGCTCTCCGGCGTGACGGTCTTCATGCAGGGCGCGGAGGGGGACCAGACCTGGGTGCTCCCGGCTCCGCAGGCCGGTCCACCCCAGCTGGCCTACGGACGGCTCGTCGCCGACGAGGTCCGGGGGCTCCCCTTCCCTCCGGGTGACGGAATGCCGGAACTTGCGGCGGCGGCGGCGGAGGTCTCCCTGCCGGCGCCGTCGTTCGGAGCCGTCCCCCCCTTCCTCGACCGGCTCCTCTCGAACCTGCTCTGGAACTGGCTGCCCGAGCGGACCGCCGTCGTCGCGCTGCGGATCGGACCGGCCACGCTCCTCGCCGTTCCCGCCGAGCCGGGCGAGGCGGTGGGGAGCGCCTGGCGCGGTGCGCTCGGCCCGGGCGTCGAGGTGGTGTCGCTCGTCGGCGACTACGTCGGGTACGTGGAGACCGCGGAGGGAGTCCGGGCCCGCACCGGCGAGGCGAAGAGGACCTACCTCGGGCCGGAGCTCTCGCGGGTGCTCCAGGAGGGGCTCGCTGCCTCGAAGGGGGCCCTTCCCCCGGCGTCGGCGATGCCCCGGCTAGAAGCGGACGGCCAGCCCCCCCGGAGCGGGTTCCACCGCTGACGACGGGACGAGCAGCCAGAGCACCGTGGCCCCGACTCCGAGGACGAGCGCGCTGCCTCCGGCGATCCAGGCGTTGCGTCGTTCCGACTGGTAGTCGGAGGCCGCGGCCGCGTAGGCAGCCGGATCGACTCCTGGCTTGAGCGACCCGTCGGGCCGGAGCATCCCGGTCGCATCCGCGTAGGAGCCGGCCGCCGCGATCCCCTGCCAGGTGGCGATTCCCGCCGCCGCCACCGCGAGCCCGGTGGTGGCCCAGGCAGTCGGACGCATCCATCCGTCGGCCCGGGCGGGCTCCACGGCGCGCGGCGTGGGAGGATCCTTCACCGAAAGTGTGGCTGCCGCGGAGGGCGGTGGAACGGCGGCGTCCACCATCACGGTCTCGTCGCGCGCGAGGTCCACGGTGACGGTTCGCGCCTCGTCCCCGGCCTGGACGCCCACCCGGTAGCTTCCGGCGGGGAGCCGCGCCTCCACCGGCACCGGGCCGAGCGCCCTCCCCTGCACGTACCCCTGCCCCGAGCCGTGGCGCGTCGTCACCAGGAGGCGGAAGCGCGGCCGCAGCGCCACCCGGCCGCGGGCCGCCTCGAACTCGCGCCGGAAGGCCGGCGAGAAGATCTCGGGGTCGAGCCGGGCGGCGGGGTCGAGCGCGAGGACCCGCTCCATGGCGGCGCGGGAGGCTTCCCCGTGGCCCAGCGTGGACTCGACCACGGCGAGCTGGAGGAGCGTGCGCGTCCACTCCGCCTCGGGCGCGTCCACCGCCCGGCGCGATTCGAGTTCGGCCAGGACGTCGCGGTAGCGGGCCGCGGCGGAGCGGTAGTCCCCGGAGCGGACCGCCGCCTCGGCGGCCACGTGGGCGGCCTCGAGGTCGGGGAACGGCGAGGGGACGGGTGGCGGCGCGGCGGCTGCCGGGGAGGCGGCGAGGATCAGGGCGAGGGCGGTCGCGAGCATTGAGGGCGTTTCCTGCCGATACCGGATGCAATCGGCGTGCGATCGGGACTGGCCCCGGTTCCGGGTCGGTCCGACGCCTCGACCGTCCGCGCCGCGGACCCGAGGTCCGCGCCTCGAACGGGGGCGGCCGGGTCGTCCCCTGTCCGCGGTGGGGAAAATGCTCGGAATGGCTTTCGCATCTGTCGGCCGTGACGTGGCGTCGGCTCCATACTAGACACATCATCCTACACCTCTAAAGGGGTACCCAGTGGACACCTGCCTGGCGCGTCTCCGCGCCCCTCTCGCGTACGTGACGTTCGCGCTCGCCCTGGCGGGGTGCGGTGATCTGCCCTCCCCGGCGGCCTGCTCGGCCTCCGCCCCCTGCCCTGCCGGCTCCTGGTGCCGATCGGGGAACTGCGTCGCCAACGCGCCCCCCGTCGCCGTGATCGATCCCCCCTCCTCCGCGGGCTCGAACCGCCCGCTCCTCTTCCGCGGCGCGGGCAGCCAGGACGACGACCCGGGTGACTCGATCGCCGCCTGGTCCTGGAAGGCCACGCCGCCGGCGGGCTCCAGCGGCTGCGAACCGCTCCCGGGCACGGGCGCAGGCGCCGACTTCTCGGTGGTCTTCCCCTGCGCCGGCGATCACGAGGTCTCCCTCACCGTCGTGGACTCGATGGGGCTCGCGAGCGCGGTGCGGACGCTCCGGCTGCGCGTCGAGCCCACCCTCGACCCTCCGCTCCTCACCGCGGGGCTCGACTGCTCGACCGGGCACCGCTGCGGCGGCACGCCGATCTCCTGCACACCCTGGGACGGGGTCTCGGCGGAGGTGGGGCTGACGGCGGCGGGCTCCGGTCCGTCCGGCGTCACCTTCACCTACCGCTGGACGGTGGAGCTCCCCCCGGAGCTGGCGCAGCAGCCGGCTCCGCGGATCACCTTTTCCCCCGGCGACACCTCGGCCGAGCCGGCCGTCCGGATCGAGACCTCGGGAACGGCCATCTCCGGCCGGTACACCTTCGTGGTCGCGGCGACCGACTCCCGAGGCATGGTGGCGGTCGGGCGGCAGCGGCTGGACGTGGGGAACCGCCCGCCGGTCGTCTCGGGGGGCGGCCGGGTCCTCCTGCCACACGGCTACGACCCGGCCTCGGCCCGGTTCGTGGCCACCGGCGACACCCCCGTCGCCACCTGGAGCGACCCGGACGGCGACCCGGTGACCCCGCTGGGATTCACATCCAGCCGCTCCGGCGACGGCGGGAGCGTCCTCGACGTGCAGGGGCTCGGCGACCACGCGCGCGTCACCGTGGTCGTGCCCTTCGCGAAGCCGTCGGACGCCGCGCTCCTCATCGGTCCTGGTGTTTCACGGAGGGTAGAACTCATCGTGGCCGACGCGAACGGCGCCCGCGCCTCGGCCGGCTGGGACCTGGAGGTGACGAACCGCCCCCCGCGCCTCGCCGCCTCCGTGGCGACCGCGACGGTGGACCACGGGTACGAGGCCGCCTTCCAGCGTTACGCGGCCCAGGCGGCGCTCTCCACCTGGGTGGACGACGATGGCGACCCGCTGCTCCCCTCGGTCGGTGGCGACCCGGCCTGCACCGAGGTGGTGGAACGGCGGGGCACGGCGTGGGTCACCTGCAGCACCCCGTTCACCGGGCGTCCGGACCCGGGCCGGCTCGTCGGGGCCCACGCCTTCACGACCTCCATGGCCGACCCGTTCGCCACCGGTCCCTCCCAGGAGACCCTCCTCGAGATCCGCAACCGCCCCCCTCGCATCGCGGTCCAGAGCGTCACGATGGTGATGCCCTGCGTCACCGACAAGAACGTCTGCTGCTTCACGGAGCCGCCGAAGGGGATCTGCTCCGAGTTCGACTCGATCTTCGTCGAGACCGCCGTGACGACCCCCGTCGTGGTGGACGACGACGGCGATCCGCTCGACCTCTCCACGGCGGCGACGGGAGGGTGCCTCTCGGCGCCGGCGGTGCCCCGGCCCTGCGCGGGCGCGACCTGCGACCCGGTCCTCACCATGTGCGGAATCCAGTGGTCCTGTGGCGCGAACCTGCCCGTCGGCATGCTCTCCGTGTCGGCCGGCGACGGGCTCGTCAGCGTCGCCGGGATGATCGACGTCGCGGGAACCTGCCCTCCCTGATCGGCGGGCGCGGTCCCTGTCGGCCGGGCGGCGCTACGGGGGGGCCACGACGAGCCGCTTGCGCTCGAGCGCGGCGTCGGCGGCGGCGGCGAGGTCCTCCGGGCCGAGGGCCTTGTCGAGCACGGCGTCCGCGCCGGCCGTCTCCATGCGCTTCTCCAGGGCCTCGTCGAGCGTCCCGGCGATGACCACGATGGCGAGCTCCGACTCGCCGCCCGCGCCGCGGATGGTGCGCACGAAGGTCTCGCCGTCCATGGCCGGCATGCGGACGTCGGTGACGAGCAGGTCGAGCGTGAGCAGCTCGTCGGCGACGACCTGCAACCCCTCCTGCCCGTCCCTGGCGGTGAGCACCTCGAACCCGCGGGCCTGCAGGGAATCGGTGAGCGCGCGCAGGATGAGCGCGTCGTCGTCCACCACGAGCGCCCGGCGCGGCCGGGCCGAGATGCGGGCCAGGACCGCCGCGAGCTTCTGCCGGCCGTCCTCGTCGAGCTCGATCTTCACCCCCATGCCGCGGGGGTTGCGGAACATCACCGTGGCCGGGGCGCGGAGCTGGGTGCCGCCGGGCAGCCGCATGTCGAGGGTGAGCTTCGTCCCCTCGGGCAGGGCCGAGCTGGTCCGGACGAAGGCGCCGCCCTGCGACAGGTTCTCCACGTAGTCGTCGGCGAACTCCTCCGGGTTGGCGTACTCGAGGCGCGCGGTGAGCCCCTCGTCGGGCTTGACCTTGACCGGCGCGTTCACGGTGTAGCGGGGGGCGATGCGCGAGTTCACGCCCGGGTCGTGGATGCTGGTGGCGTGGGTGGCCAGCGCCGCCGCCAGGATGGGTGGGAGCTCGTCGAAGGAGAGGCCGAACCCGGCCGCCTTGCCGGGCACCGCGTCCTTCTCGTCGCGGACCTCGACGACGCGCGCACGGGCCTCCAGGGGACGGTCCATGCGGGGAACGCGCAGGAGGACGTTCACCACGTCGCCGAGCGGCGGCGCGCTCACCCCGGGGATGAAGAGACGGCGGCCGGCCGGATCCCAGGTGACCGCGGCGAACGCGGCGCTCCCGGCGTCCATGGAGAGGGTGGGGCGGGCATCGGAGGCGGCCCGGCGATCGGGGGGCGCCCCGGCCACGTTGGCGATCCGGGCGGCGGCGTCGGGGACGTTGCGGGCCGGCACCTCCACCGAGCGGACCTCGCAGCGGGCGGCCCGCTCCTCGAGCATCCGGCGGTCCTCCGCCCTGCCGGTGGTCAGGTTCCAGGGCATCCCTCCGGCCCGTGCGCACCAGTAGTGAAACCTGGCCTCGGCCTCGGTGGACAGCCCCCGGGTCCGCGCCACCACCAGGAAGGAGCGCGTGGCCGGGCTGTAGCCCAGGTCCACGTTCTCCAGGGCGCCGCCCAGGATCTCGGGCAGCCAGGCGGTGAGCCGCTCGGCGGCCAGCAACCGATCGCCCACGGTGCGTTCGAAGGATGCGGCCAGGAGTTGCTGCGGGGCGTCGGGCACGGTTGGTCCTCTCCGGCCGCGGCCGGAGAAGGCCGACGGTCGTCCGCCGATTGTAGCCCCCCGGGCGGATCCGGGGCGACACACCACCCGGGTCGGATCGTTGCTGGAGGTGAATGTGGGCCTGCGTCGGCCCATTTGGGGCGCGGCTCGCGAGCCCACAACCTCAGCGGCGGACCTCGAGGGTTTCGCCGATCGCCAGCACCCGGACCCGTTCCGGGGGGATGGCCCTGCGGACCCGCTCGGCCTCGAGCCGGACGGGGGGCTCGTCGAGCGGTTCGTCGGCCTGCTTGAAGGTGCCCCAGTGCATGGCCACGAAGGTGCGCGCGCCCAGGTCCTCGAAGGCCTGCACCGCCTGCTCGGGGTCCATGTGGACCGATTCCATGAACCAGCGCGGGTCGTAGGCACCGATGGGAAGCATGGCCACGTCGATTCCCGGGAAGCGGCGCGCGATCTCCTTGAAGCCGGAGAAGGAGGCGGTGTCGCCGGAGTGGTAGAGCGTCGCGGAGGATCCCTGGATCACCCATCCGCCCCAGAGCGTGCGGTCGCGGTTGCCCAGGCCGCGCCCCGAGAAGTGCTGCGCCGGGACGAAGGTGACGGTGACTCCGCGGAACTTCACCGACTGCCACCAGCGCAGGCCCCTGTGGATCACCTTCTCCCGCGCCAGCGGGCCGTCGGTCTCGAGGCCGGCCAGCACCGGCGCGCCGACCGCCCGGAGGGTGGGGACGTCCATGTGGTCCCAGTGGTCGTGGGAGACCAGGCAGAGGTCGATGCGGGGCAGTTCCTCGGATCGCAGCGCCGGCGCCACGTTGCGCCCCACCACGCCCCCCGGCCCCATCCGGTCGCCGAGCACCGGGTCCACGAGAAGTGAAACGCCGTCCAGCTGGACGAGGAAGCTGGCGTGTCCGAGCCAGGTGATGCGCGCCCCCTCGCCGCGCGCCGGCGGCTGGCGGAGGCGCTCCCGGTCGGGCGGGACGGTGGGAACGGGGGCGCGGTCGGGGCTGGAACGCTTGGTCCCGTCGATCCGCTCGAGGATCTGCCAGCGGAGGAGGTCGCCGAACCCGTGTGACTCCCGCGGGTCCAGGTTGAGGAAGCGCCCCTCCTCGTCGCGCGGCTGGGGAGGCGCGGGGGGCTCCGCGGCCCACGCCAGTGCGGCGAGCAGGAGCGGGGCGGCGGAGTTCATCCGAGGGCGATGAGCTGGCGGGACATGTCGAGGAGCCAGTCGCCGCGGCGCGCGACGGGAACCGGATCGGCCGGGAGCCCCAGCCGCTCGACGATCCGGTTGTAGCCGAGCGCGGCGAGCGCCTGGAGGTTCACGGCGTCGTGGAGGTTGTACTCGACGAGGAGCCGGAGGGCGGCGCGGTCGCCCTGCTCGTGCCGGCGCCAGAGGAGCACCGCGTCCCATCCCCCCAGGCCGGCCAGGTGCTGCGGACGGCCGATGCCCTGCGCCTCCTCGAGGAGCTTCAAGCCCCCGCGGTGGCCGAGCCGCGCCCACAGGTGGCGCAAGTCGACGTGGGCCGGCGGCGGGCGCCAGCCCGGGAAGGCGCGCCGGAGCACCGGCACGTCGAAGGAGAGGCCGTTGAAGGTGACGAGGAGCTTCCAGCCCCGGCTCGCGTCGGGGAAGTCGTCGAGGTCGCGACCGCGCAGGAAGACCCGCGGGCCGGAACGATCGAGCACGGCCACCGCGGTGACGGTCTCGCCGCCGTCGGTCTCGATGTCGAGGAACGCCGCGTCCTCCGCGAACGTGGGGAAGAGCCTCCACCGCTCGCGCGACGGCATCATGGCCGCGAGCGCCCCGGCGTCGCCCCGGGCCAGCGCTTCCCGTGCACGCGCCACCGCCTCGAGGAGCCGCCCGTCGAGCCGCGAGCTCGCCGCGCCCCGGCGCGCCTCCAGGTCGTCCCAGGTGGCGACGCCCTGCGACCAGAGCTGGCGCTCGCGCCAGGGGCCGATGCCACTCGTCAGCTGAAAGGTGCGGCGGAGCACCAGACGAGCGTAATCCAGGGCAGAGGCCGGCGCAGCGGGTGACGCCCCAGCGTGAGCCGGCGCCCGGGGGCGGCCTCGTCTCCGCGCCGCTTGTCCTCGCGCCCCGGGGGACGCGTGGTCGCGGCGACAGAGCGACGCATACGCCTCGAAGCCGCTCCGGCTCGGGGTCTTCGATTGTGGCGCTGCGGAGGCGGCGCCCGACGAGGCGCCCCGGGCGCCTGCCGGAGGGGCGTCATCGCGGCGGGCGAGGCTCCCCATGGACGCTCGTCTCGTGCCCCGCCTTTTCAGCACAAGGCACGCGAGAGCGCCGCGCCCGGGTCTCCCCACGAGGCGAGCACTTCCGCGTCGCCCGCGGCGAGGCGGGTGGGCCGCGGCTTTCACGCAGCGTGCGCGGGCAGGTCGGCGCGGCCCCGCCCACCGCGTGCCGGCGGCGATGCATGCCGCTCGACGTTTGGCCGCCCGCAGTTCCCCACGAGGCGTGGTGTTCGCGTCGCCTTCGGCCCGGGCTTCCCCAGCCGGCGAGGGCGTCGCTCCGAGCAGCGCCTCCGCACCGGGCGCCGGGAACGGGCGACGCTCTGGCGCGGTGTGACCCGGCGCCATTCACCCAAAGTACACCACCGCCGGGAGGACCAGCGCTGCGGAGAGCGACGTCCCAGCGCCCGGCGGCAGCCGGCTTGCCGGAACGAAGGCGATCCTGGACGCCGGCCGACCGGAAAGGGACGTCCAGGCGCCGGCGGCATCCGGCATCCCGGAACGAAGGCGCCCGCGGACGCTACTCGCGCCCCCACGCGGAGACCCACGCGCCGACGTCCTGCGCGTGCCGCACGAATGCCTCGTAGAAAGGATGGCGGGCCACGGTGGCGGAGTCGCCCACCACCACCAGCTTCTTGCGCGCCCTGGTGATGGCCACGTTCATGCGTCGCACGTCGGAGAGGAACCCCACTTCGCCGAGGTCGTTGGAGCGGACCAGCGACACCACCACCGCATCCTTCTCGCGCCCCTGGAACCCGTCCACCGAGTCCACCTCCAGCCCCTCCTCCACGCGCGTCGCGAGAAGCTGGCGGAGCCGCTGCACCTGCGCGTCGTACGGGGAGATCACCGCCACGTCGCCGGGGGCGACGCCGAGTGCGAGGACCCGCTCCACCTCGCGCGCGACCAGCGCCGCCTCCCCCTCGTTGTGGCGCGAGTCGGAGCCCTCCGGCGTCCCCTCCTCGTATCCCGTTCCGGCGGTGTCCACGAAGAGCAGCGGCTCGTCGTCGAGCTTCCACCCGGCCACCGACGGGTGGGCCCTCAGGCGCCCTCCGTACATGGCTTGCGACGGGAAGCGCATGATGGCCTCGTTCATCCGTCGCTGCTCGAAGAGGGTGACCATGGCCGCCTCCCCGTGGGCCCCGGCCAGCCTCTCGAAGAGGGAGACCCCGAACCCGCCCGCGGTGGCCGCCGCCGAGATGACCGTGGGCGGGAGTTGCAGGTGGTCGCCGGCCAGGACGGCACGATCGGCGCGGAGCAGCGCCAGGATGGCGGCCGGCTCCACCGCCTGGGTGGCCTCGTCCACGGCGGCGAGCACGAAGCGGCGCCCCGAGAGGACCGGAGCGTCCACGCCGGTGAGGGTCGCCACCACCACCGGCGCCCGGTCGAGCACGTCCCGCTCGGCCCGGTCCTCGAGCCTGCGGGCCTCGGCGAGGAGCTCCCGGGCCCTCCGCTCGGCGTCGCGCGCCTGGCTGAAGCGTCCCGGACCGCGCTTCTCGCGCCGCTTGCGCGCCTCGCGCCGGAGCGAGAGGGCCTCCTCGACGAGCCCGGCGGCGATGAGCACAGCCTCGTGCCCTTCAACCCGGGCCTCGAGCGTCCGGTCGAGCAGGGCCGGCACCACCCGCGCCGGATGACCGACGCGTACGCCGTCCACCCCGGCGGCGACCAGCCGCTCGAGCAGGTTGTCGGCGGCCAGGTTGGAGGGCGCCGCCGCGAGCACCTTCTCCCCGCGCGCCACGGCGCGCCGGATCACCTCGACGAGCACGGTGGTCTTGCCGGTTCCGGGCGGCCCGTGGACGAGCGCCACGTCGACTGCCCGGTCGGCCAGGTCGAGCGCCGCCTCCTGCTCCGGGGCCAGGCTGGTGGGCAGCGCCGGCCCGCGTGGCCTGGGCAGGAAGCGCGGCGCCTCCCCGCGAAGGACCGGGTGCCAGCGCTTGCCATCCGGCGAGGCCACCCGCCGGAGCCCGGCGGAGAGCCGCTCCCAGGTGACCGGCGATGGCACGAGCTCGAGGGAAACCCGCCCGGAAGTGGCCCAGTCCGGCGGCGGCTCGTCGAAGGCGACGGCGACCCGGTCGCGGCTGCGGCGTGCCACCACCCCCGCGGGTGCATCGTCCCGCTTCTCCCGGCGCAACTCCACCCGCACCAGCGCCCCCACCCCGATGCGCGACGCCCCGAGCGGTCGCCCGGGCCGTCCGTAGGTGACGAGCGCCCGCCCGGCCAGGACCGCCTCGTCGAGCGCCTCCACGTCGGCGAGGGCCAGGCCCCGGGCCTCGCGCTCGGAGAGCGAGAGCCGCGCCGCCGCGTCGGCGAGCCGCGCCTTCTCCTCGTCCCGCTCGGCGGCGAGGAGGGTGGCGAGCCGCGCCAGGTGCTCGTCGAGCGCTACCAGGCGACGGCGATCCCGCCCGGTGCGGGCATCAGGTCGCCGGCCTGCGGAGGGCCCTTCCGGCCAGGCCTGTGGAAGAGGTACGGGACCGCCCAGCCGATGAGACTCCCCACGCCGGCGCCGACCAGCGTGTCGGACAGGTAGTGCTTGCCAGCGGCCATTCGCAGGTAGGCGGTGAAGCTCGCCGCGGCGAGCCCGACCCCGAGGACCCAGGGCGCTCCCGGCATGTCCTGCATGAAGAAGAGGGTGCTGCCGGACACCACGACGGCGAAGACGAAGGTGGTGTGCCCGCCGAAGAACGAGACGTTCGCGTCGGACACGGTCGCCGAGTAGAGATCCGGGGTCCCCTGCCAGACGTAGGGACGTGCCCGGCCCGTCGTGTACTTCACGATCACGTTCGTGAGCATGGCGAGGCTGGTGGCCTGGGTGATGAGGAGCACGGCCGACCACCCGGCCGCCGGATCGTCGAACCGATACCCCTGGATCAGGCCGAATCCCATGACTCCCGCCGGCACCAGGTACTGCATGACGTTGGAGATCGCGTTCGCCGTCGTGGGGTTCGACCACATGACGGAGCGGGAGAGGTTGCCGTCGATGGTCCCGGGATCGCACCACTTGCAATCGAGCGGCGCCAGGTTCTTGTCGAGGAGCATGAGGGTCAGCGTGCTCACCGCGAGGCCACCGGTGACGATCCCGTCGACGGTCCAGTCGTAGGAGAGCTGGGTCAGCCTCGGAGAAGGGGCGCCCGCCGGGGCCGGGGGGGCTTCGTCGGCGGCGCGGGCGCCAGTCGTCAGGGAGAGGACGAGGAAGGCGGCGACGGGAGCGAGGCGCATCCGGGGGAAACTACCACGCACCCGGTGCTATGGTGCGCGGATGCCCGTCATGCGCTCGCTCGCCCTGGCGCTCATGATCGTGATCGCCTCGCCGGCCCGCGGGACCGAGCCGCCGGTCCCGCTCCAGTACAATCTCGCAGTCAGCGCCACGGTCACGGGAGCGATGCTTCTCTCGGTGGGGATCCTGGCCATCTACCAGCCCGAGCTCCTTCCGGCGGCCTGCCGCTGGTGCGAGCCGCCGGCCTTCGACTCCGCGGTCCGCAACGCCCTGGTCTGGAAGGAGGGGGCACGGACGGCCGACACGCTCTCGACGGTCCTGGACGTGGCCGTCCCGGTCTCCGCCCTGACCTACCTCCTGCTCTCCGCCAGCGGTGCCGGTGACTTCAACGCGGGGCTCGTCGACTCGCTGCTGGTGACCGAGGCCGCCGCCGCCGCCCTGCTCGTGAACCAGGTCGTGAAGCTCCTCGTGGGCCGGCAGCGCCCCTACGCTCGTTTCGGGAACGACCTCGGATACGCGAAGGGCGAGGACAACCTGTCCTTCTACTCGGGCCACACCTCTCTCGCGTTCTCGGTGGTGGCGGCGACCGTCACGGTGGCATCGATGCGCGGATACGCCGGCGCGGGCATCCTGGCCGGCGTGGGGTTCACCCTGGGAGCGGGCATCGGCTACCTGCGGATCGCCGCCGACCAGCACTACCTGACCGACGTCGTCGTCGGAGCGGTCATCGGAGGCCTGGTGGGATGGGCGGTCCCGCGCATCTTCCACTCCCCCAGCCCGGCCCCCTCGACCGGCCCGGCGCTGCGCGCCCCCGCCTTCGCCATGACCTTCGCCTTCTGAGTCCCGCGTGGAGCACCGCCTTCCCATCGACGGGACCCTCGACCTGCACGCCTTCCGCCCCGCGGACGCGGCCGACGTGGTCTCCGACTGGCTCGAGGCCTGCGCCGAGGCGGGCCTGCGCGAGGTCCGCGTGGTCCACGGCAAGGGGATCGGCGCGCTCCGCCGCACCGTCCAGGCGACGCTCGAGCGCCATCCCCTGGTGGTTTCCTTCCGCACGGCCGGGGAGGACGGCGGCGGCTGGGGCGCCACGCTCGTCACCTTGCGTGAATCGGGCTCCCCGGCCTCCTAGGGCAGGACCTTGCGGAGGAAGGGGACGAGGAATCCCATGGTCGCGCCGTAGAGGCCGTGGAGGCCCAGGATCGCCACTCCGCGCCCCTGCCCCGCCTGGTAGAGGAGCGGGTCGAAGACGTGCACGATCCCCAGCCAGGCCGGGAAGTAGAGGACGAATCCGTAGACCGCGCCGACGCCGATGGAACGGCGCAGCGTGGCGGCCGGCCGCAGGATGGAGACGAAGATCAGCCCGTAGGCGATGGCGGCGAACCCGACCAGGAGCGCGCCCACGAAGGCCGGCAGCCCGACGTTCTCCGGCGCGACCGCGAAGGGGCCGAAGAGGGTCGCGGCGACGAGCCGGAGCGGGAGGAGCCCACCCTCGCCCTCCGGCAGGAGCATCATGGCGACCCCCCAGGCCACCAGTCCGCCCACGATGCCGGCCACGGCTCCGGCCGCGACCTCGCTCGAGACCGGCTGGCGGGCCGGGAGCGATTCGCGCCAGCGGAGGGGATCGCCGAGGTCGATGGCCATCGCCGCTACTCTACCCCGGCGCGCGACGCGGCCGCGGCGAGCGCCTCGTCCAGCCGGACCGCGTCCGGCCCGCTGCCCTGGGCCAGCTCGGGCGCGCCGCCCCCCTTGCCGCCGAGAGTCTCCGCCGACTCCCGGAGCAGCTCCCCCAGGTGGACGCCCGGACCGCGCGCCCGGGCGAAGCACAGGTGGGCCCGGTCCTCCTCGACGCCTCCGACGAGCGCGATGCGCCCGCGCGCGGCGAGGGCCTGGGCGACCGCCTTGAGCCCCGCCGGCGACCCGAGCGACCCTTCGAGCCGGACCGCCACCGGCGCGCCGGCCGGCCGGCATCCCACCAGCCGGTCCGCCTCCACCGCGGCCAGCGCCACGAGCAACCGCTCCAGCTCCTTGCGCCGCGCCTGCCCCTCCTCGGAGAGCTTCCCGACCGCGACGGCCAGTTCCGGCGGAGCGCAGCGCAGCACCGCGCTGGCCCGTGAGAGCCGCTCCTCGGCCTGGTGGAGGAGCGCGAGCACCCTCCCGCCGCAGGCGAACTCGACCCGCGTGCCCGCGCCCCACTTCTGGGCCCGCAGCACGGCGATGGCTCCCACCTCTCCGGTCCTTCGCGGGTGGGTTCCGCCGCAGGGCGATGCGTCCACCACGTCGCCGGCACCGCCCACCAGCACGATGCGCGCCCCCTTGGTCGCGTCCTTCCGGAGCGGCAGCGCGGCGAGCTCCTCCGGCGTGTGCTCCCGCGCCTCGACCGGGAGGTCGGCCCAGACGAGCCGGTTGGCCTCGGCCTCCGCGGCGGAGAGCGCCTCCCGGGGGAGCCGCGCCGGCGGCTGGTCGAGGTCGATGGTGCAGGTCTCCATCCCGAGGTGGAAGGAGGTCGTGGCCGCCCCGCGCAGGCGCTGGAACGCCGCCGAGAGCAGGTGCTGCCCGTGGTGCTGCTGCATGTGGTCGAAGCGTCGCGCCCAGTCCACCGCGCAGGCCACCCGGGAGCCTGCCGCCGGCCCGTCGCCGGTACCGAGGACGTGGAGGATCTCCCCGTCGACCTCGACCACGTCCACGACGGGGGCGCCACCGACGGTGCCGTGATCGGCCGGCTGCCCCCCGCCCTCCGGGTAGAAGGCCGTCCGGTCGAGCACCAGGGCGGCCCGGCCTTCGCGTAGACGCGTGGCGGTGATTGTCGCCTCGAATTGCGTCATATAGGGGTCGGAAAGGTGGAGTTTCTGGGTCACGAAGCACCATTAGCCGGAACCCCTCGTCATGTCTCGCCTTTTTCTCCCGCCCACTGGAGTCGTTGGAACCTCCCAGGTTCGAGGGTATTGTCCGCGCGCCTTCACCGCACCGGGAGACGCAAGTGTCGATTCTCACGAAGCTGATGCCGAAGACCGACGCCTTCTTCGACGCCTTCGAGAAGCAGGCCGCGCTCACCGTCGAGGGAGCGCGCCTCCTGAAGGAGCTGTTCGAGGACTTCACGGACGTCCCGCGCAAGGTGAAGGAGATCAAGGACGTCGAGCACAAGGCCGACGACGTGACCCACGCCGCCTTCGCGCTCCTCTACACGCAATTCATCACCCCCTTCGACCGGGCGGTGATCCACCGGCTCCTCTCCGCCATCGACGACGTCCTCGACCTCACCGACGCGGCCTCCGAGCGGGTGGGGCTCTACGACATCCGGACCCTCCTCCCCGAGGCCCGCGAGCTCGCGACCGTGCTCCTCGCCCAGACCCGGAAGATGCAGGAGGCGGTGCACGGACTCCGCAACATCAAGGATTCGCAGCGGATCCTCGACGCCTGCCTGGAGATCAACTCGCTCGAGAACCAGGCCGACTCGCTCCTCCGCCGCGCCCTCGCCGATCTCTTCCGCAGCGGGGCCGACCCGCTCACCATCATCAAGTGGAAGGAGATCCTCGACCTGATCGAGACCGCCACCGACCGGGCCGAGGACGTCGCCAACGTGATCGAGAACGTCGTCCTCGAGAACACCTGACGCGGCCCGTCCCGCGATCCGCCCATGCTCCTCGCCGTCGTCATCGGCCTCATCGTCGTCGCCCTGGCCTTCGATTTCATCAACGGCTTCCACGACGCGGCCAACTCCATCGCCACCATCGTCTCGACCCGCGTGCTCTCGCCGGTCACGGCGGTGGCATGGGCGGCCTTCTTCAACTTCGTCGCCGCAGCCCCGGTCTTCTTCGGCGGAGAGCTGCGCGTGGCCCAGACGGTGGGCAAGGGCATCATCCAGTTCGATCTCCTGAAGGCGCAGGGCGTCGAGATCGTCCTGGCGGTGATCTTCGCCGCGCTCGTCGGGGCCATCGTCTGGAACCTGCTCACCTGGTGGTGGGGACTCCCCTCGTCCTCGTCCCACGCGCTGGCCGGCGGGATGGTGGGCGCCACCCTGCCCGCGCTCGGGGTGAAGGGGCTGGTGGTCTCGGGGATCCTGAAGATCGCCGCCTTCATCGTCCTCTCACCGCTCATCGGCATGGTGCTCGGGTCGAGCCTCATGATCGTGACCGCCTGGATGGTGCGGCGATTCCGCCCCGGGCGCGTCGACGGCTGGTTCCGGAAGCTGCAGCTCGTGTCCTCGGCCATCTTCAGCTACAGCCACGGCTCGAACGACGCGCAGAAGGTGATGGGCATCATCGGCGTGATCCTCTACGGGACCATCTGGACCGACCGACCCTTCCACGTCACCTGGTGGATCGTGCTGCTCACCCACTCGGCCATCGCGCTCGGGACCTTCTTCGGAGGGTGGCGGATCGTGAAGACCATGGGCTACGGGCTGACCAAGCTGCAGCCCATCGGGGGGTTCGCGGCCGAGACGGGCGGCGGGGTCACCATCCTCTTCCTGTCCCACGTCGGCATCCCGGTCTCGACCACCCACACCATCACCGGCGCCATCGTCGGGGTGGGGGCCACGAAGGGCTACCGGGCGGTGCGCTGGGGACTGGCCGGCCGCATCATCTGGGCGTGGATCTTCACGATTCCGGCCTCGGCGCTGGTCGCGGCCGTCATCTACCTGCTCGTCCACGCCGCCCTCCACTAGTCTTCCTGGCTCGACCGCAACCGAACGCTTCTTCCCGTGTTGGAGGGTAGGGATGGCTCCGGATCCCGACGCGGCGTTGATGGTCGCGTTCCAGGGTGGGGACGAGGCGGCGTTCCGGGCCCTCTTCGAGAAGCACGGACGAGCGACCATGGCCTTCTGCCAGAGATTCGTGAAGGACGCCGCCCGGGCCGAGGAGCTCACCCAGGACGTGTTCCTGAAGCTCCACACCGGCGCCGACCGCTACCAGCCGAGCGCGCGCTTCACCACCTTCCTCTACCGGATCGCCACGAACCACTGCCTGAACGAGGTGCGCCGCGGCGAGTACCGGGCCCGCCCGGAGATCGACCCTGACAGCGAGGACGGCTCCCCGCTCGACCCCGACGCGCTGGCCGGACCGGCGGCCACGCCCGAGGAGGAGGCCCGCGGAAACGCCCTCTCCCGCGACGTGGAGGCCATGCTCTCCCGGCTGCCGGAGAGCCAGCGGGCCGCCTTCGTGCTGGCCCGGTTCGAGGGGCTCCCCTACGAGGAGATCGCGCTGGTGCTGGGAACCACGGTACCATCGGTGAAGTCGCTCGTGCACCGGGCCACCGTCTCGGCGGCCCGTGCGCTCGAGTCCTGGTCCGGGGAAGGAGCCGAGGCGTGACCCGCCGCGAGATCCACGTCGAGGAAGAGTTGACCGCGCTCCTCGACGGCGCCCTCGAACCGGCCCGCCGCGCCGAGGTGGAGGCCCACCTGGCGGGATGCGCGGGGTGCCGCGCCGGCCGGGATTCCCTCGCCGCCGCGCTCGCGACCATCGGCACGCTTCCGCCGCCGGCCCCGCCGCTCCCCGGGTTCGAGCAGCGCTTCTACGCCCGGCTGGCCCGCGAGGCGCCCCGCCGCCGCTCCCTCCTGGAGCGGCTCGGCGCCCGCCCCCTGCGCTGGCTCGTCCCGGCCACGGGCCTGGCCGCCGCCCTGGCGGTGGGGATCTGGGTGCGGCAGGACCGGCAGCGCGCCGACCTCGAGATGGCCCGCCACCTCGACCTGCTGGAGAACTACGTGGAGGTGGCGAGCCTCGACCTCGTCGAGACGCCCGAGGACCTCGACGTCGTCGTCCACCTCGACGAGATCCGGGAGGGGCACCCGTGATCGCCCGCGCCATCCTCGCCGCCCTCCTCCTCTGCGCCGCCGGCGCAGCGCCCGCGCAGGAGGCGCCTCGCGCCGCCCCGGGCGCCGCTCCGGCCGCCTCCGGTGCGCCCTCCCCGGCGGCCCGAGAGCGCTGGGAGAAGCTCTCCCCATCCGAGAAGGACGCGCTCCGCAAGCGCTGGCAGACCTTCCAGGAGATGACGCCCGAGCGGCAGGCCGAGCTGAAGTCCCGCCTCGACCGCTGGCGCTCGCTCCCTCCCGACCAGCGGGCCGAGATCGCCCAGACCTGGAACCGCTTCCGCCAGCTCGCGCCCGACGAGCGGCGCGAGATGCTGCAACTCCTCGGCCGGTACCGCGAGATGACCCCGGAGCGGCAGGGGCAGGTCCGCCAGCTCTTCCGCAAGATGGTGGACGCGCCTCCGGAGGTCCGGCAGCGCTACCTCGACAATCTGCAGCGCTGGCGCCAGATGACGCCGGCCCAGCGGGACCAGGCGCGGGACGTGTGGCGGCAGAAGGGGAAGAAGCCGTAGCATCCGCCGGTGTCGCCCCTCGCGTCCATCCTGGCCGTCCTCCTCGCGTCGGCCGGGGACGTCCCCACCTCGGCTGACGTCCTCGCGCTCGAGCTTTTGGCGGACGACGCGCCGCTCTGGGCGCGGGCCGGGCTGGCCGCGCGCTACACCGGCCAGGCCGCCCTCCCCTCCACCCAGCTCCTCTACGACCAGGCAGGCCAGGTCTTCGCGTCGGGGCTCTACCTCACCCCCGGGGCGTCGCAGGGATACGCCTCGGGGCTGGTCTTCGTCTCGGCGGGCTGGGATGCGGCATCCTGGCTCGGCTTCCGGCTCGACCTGGACTCGGGGCTGGTGCGGTCTCAGAGCTTCCCGACCACGGTCGAGACCTGCGCCTCGCCCACCTCCCCCTCCGGGCTCGCGCCGGTGAGCGGCGGCGCCTGCAGCGGTCCCGGCCGGTTCTCGCTCGCCACCACCACGACCGGGCCGGGCGAGATCACCTCGAACGGCCTCACCTTCCAGGAGGAGGCCAGCCAGACCGCCTTCATCCGCCAGCTCTACGCCGAGGTGTCGGCCGGGCGGGCCGGGGCCTTCCACGCCCGGCTGGGGCGGCAACGGCTGCGCATCGGCGACGGCTTCGTCTACGACGACTGGGGGCTGGGGCTCGACCTCGACCTGGACGTGGGGGCCTTCGGGCCGCCGCTCGCCTTCTCGGCCTCGGTCTTCTACCCGTCCCGCTCCTGGCCCGGCGGCACGGAGTGGAAGTACCCGGCGGTGGCGATGACGGCGGAGTGGACCCCGTCGCTCGGGGAGTGGATCGGGGTCTGGGGCGCCTGGTCCAGCGACCGGAGCGGCGACGCGGCGTCGGTCCTCCAGCAGGGGCTGGTGGAGGGGCAGGTGGTGGAGCTCGAGGGAACCACCCCCGGATCGGTCGCCTTCCGGGCCGCCTCGCGCCGGCTCGCGGTGCTGCTCAACACCGCCCCGAGCGGCAGCACCAGCCTGGGCTGGGCCGGCGTCTCCGGGCGGCTCGAGCTCTCCTCCCGGATCGAGCTGCGCTTCACGGCTGGTGCTGCCTTCGGCACGGTGGGCGCCACCTCGGCGAGCGGAGGAATGGCCGCGGCCGTGGAGGTCCCGGCCCTGGGGTGGCTCCTCTCGGCGCGCCTCACCGTCCAGCCGGGATCCGGGTTCACCCTGAGTCCGTTCTTCATCTGGCTGACCGGGGACTCCCCTCCCTCCAGCCAGCAGATCGCCTCCGGGTCGGGGAGCTGGGGGGGCTTCCTCGCCATCTCGCCCTACGTCACCGCCACCAACCTCTTCTTCCAGGGCGGCATCGCCGAGTCCTACGCCGACCGGCGCGCCAGCGGCTCGGGCGTGAACGCGCGCGGCGTGGTCGCCCCCGGGGTGCAGGTGGGCTGGACGCCGGGGCACGGGTTCGACGCCACCCTCAAGGCGGCCTGGCTCTGGGCCGACCAGCCGAGCGGGTTCGGCGGGTCGTCGTACGGTCCGGAGGTGGACCTGAACCTCTCCTGGTCGCCGTGGCGCTGGCTCTCGGTGCTGGCCGAGGCGGACCTGCTCGCCATGGGCGATTTCTTCCCCGGCCAGGGGCTGGCCCGCAAGTTCATCCTGGGGATCAACGTCTCCACCCCGTGATCGCGCTCGCCGCCATCGCCGCCGCGGCGCTCCTGGCCGCCGAACCGCCCGCACCGGCCCGCGATCCGGACGCCGAGCTCATCGAGAACCTGGAACTCCTCGAGCGGCTCGAGCTCCTGCAGAACCTGGACGTGTTTTCAACGGCGGCGCCTCCAGCAGCGGCGCCTGACCAGGCGCCGCAAGAACCACCGACGGAACCGCCTCCCGAACCACCACCCCC
>CAIQRS010000221.1 GCA_903874275.1 uncultured Anaeromyxobacter sp. | reverse complement strand
TGAACCACCTCGTCCAGGTACTTATAGCCCAGCGTCCGCTCGATCTCGCTCGACTTCAAGCCCGCGATCCGGCGGATCTCGTCGGCGCCGTACCCCGCCAGCCCGCGTGCGAAGGGTGGCTCGCCGGCCACCCCGATGTCCACCGGGTCGCCGATCCCGAAGCTGCCCTCCACCCCCCGGATCCCGGAGGGGAGCAGGCTCTTGCCCTGCTCGGAGAGGGCCTTCCGGGCCCCTGCGTCCACCAGGATGGTGCCCTTGCCGCGGGCCGCCAGGGTGAGCCACTCCCGCCGGCCGGCCCGGTGCTCCGACCCGGGCCGGAAGTAGGTTCCTCCCGGGTGCCCAGCCAGGAGGGAGGCGATGGCCCCCGGACGCCGACCGGAGAGGAGCGCCGTGCCCACCCCCTGGGCCGCGAGCCGCTTCGCCGCGGCGACCTTGGTGACCATGCCTCCGACGCTGCTCTCGCTGCCGGCCCCGCCCGCCATCCGCTCCACCTCGGGGGTGACGCGGACCACGTCGGGGACGAGCTTCGCCGCGGGGTGGCGCGGGTCCCGGTCGTAGAGCCCCTCGACGTCGGTGAGCAGGGCGACCAGGTCCGCTCCCACGCAGGTGGCGACCAGCGCCGCCAGGCTGTCGTTGTCGCCCACCTTGATCTCCTCCACCGCCACCGTGTCGTTCTCGTTCACCACCGGGACGACGCCACGGGCGATGAGGGCCTCGAAGGTGTGGCGGGCGTTCAGGAAGCGCTTGCGGCTGGCCAGGTCGTCGGCGGTGAGGAGCACCTGGGCGACGATGCGCCCGTGGGCGCCTAGCGCGCGCCCCCACTCGGCCATGAGGTCGGGCTGCCCGACGGCGGCGGCCGCCTGCTTGGTGGCGATGTCCCAGGACTTGCGCGGCGAGCGCACCAGGCCGAGCCGGTCGGCCCCGAGCGCGATGGCCCCGGACGAGACCAGGACCACGCTCCGGGTGCGGGCCAGCTCGGCGAGCTCGGAGGCGAGACGCTCGCAGTTCTTGCGGTCGAACCGGCCGGCCGCGTCGGTCAGGGTGCCGGTACCGACCTTGACGACGAGGCGGCGGGTCTTTCCCAGGGCTCGGCGGGGCACGGGTGCATCTTAGCACCCGAGGAAGTGGTTCAACCGGTTGAACCACGTCGGGAATCCACCCGACCGGCTGGAAGTTCGTACGGGGATCGGGAAAAATGTGCCCCGCGAGGCGCCGGTCGGGCGCCCGGACCAGGGTCCTGGCTCGAGGAGAGACGATGGAAAAGCGAGGAATGGGGCGCCGCAGGTTCATGAAGCTCTCCGGGGCCGGGCTCGTCGCCGCCGGGGCCGTCGACCTGGTCGGCTGCGCCACCGCGAAGCCGAAGCCCGAGGGGGCGACGAGCGGCATCCGCTACTTCGACCGCTTCGGCGTCACCGAGGCGCTGCTCGCCGAGGTCCTGTCCGCGGCCATGTCGCGCGGCGCCGACTCGGCCGACGTCTTCTTCCAGCACCGGGTCTCTGCCGGCCTGGGCCTCCAGGACGGCGCGGTGAACCGCTCCTCCGCCCAGGTCGCCCTGGGGGTGGGCGTGCGGGCGGTGAAGGGGGACCAGCAGGGCTACGGGTTCACCGAGGACCTCTCGCTGCCCGCCATCCTGGAGTGCGCCCGCACCGCCGCCGCGATCGCCGACGGCCCGGCGCGCCCCGGTCCGCAGCGCTTCCACGTCGCCGGCACCCTCCCGGACCGCTACCCGGTCCAGGTGCGCTGGGAGGACGTCCGCGCCGAGCAGACCATGCCCATGCTCTCCGGGCTGGAGGCCCGGGTGCTGGCCAGCGACTCCCGGGTGCGGAAGGTGAACATCAACTTCGGGGACGAGTACGGGGCCGTCCTCGTCGCCGACTCGACCGGCCGGATCGTCGAGGACCTCCAGCCCATGACCCGGCTCATCGTCCAGTGCACGGCGGAGCAGGACGGCCGGCGCGAGACGGGCTACTACAACGTCGCCGCTCGCGCGGGGCTCGAGTACTACGACGCGGACCGGCTGGCCCGCCTGGTGCGCGAGGCCGTGGGTCGGACCACCATCCTCTTCGAGGCCGTGCCCGCCCCGGCCGGCGAGATGCCGGTCGTGCTCGCCGCCGGCTCCTCGGGGATCCTCCTGCACGAGGCCATCGGCCACGGCATGGAGGCCGACTTCAACCGGAAGAACGTCTCCATCTTCTCGGACAAGATCGGCAAGCCGGTCGCCCACCCGTTCGTGAACATCGTCGACGACGCGACGCTCGCGAACGCGCGGGGCGCCATCAACGTGGACGACGAGGGCAACCCGGCCGGCGTCACCCACCTGGTCGAGAACGGGATCCTCTCCACCTACCTGCACGACTCGGTCTCGGCCCGCCACTACGGCGTGAAGCCCACCGGGAACGGGCGGCGAGAGAGCTACCAGTTCGCCCCCATCCCCCGCATGCGCGCCACCTACATGCTCCCCGGCCCGCACGCGAAGGAGGAGATCGTGGCCTCGGTGAAGAAGGGGATCTTCTGCTCCAACTTCACGAACGGCCAGGTGAACATCGGCGCCGGCGACTTCACCTTCTACGTGAAGAACGGCTACCTCATCGAGGACGGGAAGCTCACCCGCCCGGTGAAGGACGTGAACGTCATCGGCAACGGCCCCAAGGTCCTCGAGAAGATCGACATGGTCGCCGACGACCTGGTGATCGACGAGGGCGGGTGGACCTGCGGCAAGGACGGCCAGGGGGTCCCGGTGTCGCAGGGCATCCCCACCGTGCGCGTCGCCTCCATCACCGTCGGCGGCCAGGGGAAGGCGTAGCCATGGCGACCATCGATCCCAGCAAGCAGATGCAGGACACCGCCCGCTCCGCCGCCGAGGTGGCGCAGCAGGCGGGGGCGCAGCAGGCCGCCGTGCAGGCGGCCCGGGTCCGCACCGTCGAGGTGGAGTGGCGCGACGGGCGGCTCGAGCGGATGAAGGAGGCCACCACGCGGGGGCTCACCGTGGAGATCTTCGTCGACGGGCGCTACTCGCAGGTGGGGACCTCCGACCTGCGCCCCGGCGCGGTGAAGTCGTTCGTGGAGGAGGCCGTGGCCGTGGCCCGCAAGCTCCAGCCCGACCCGTTCCGCGCGCTCCCCGACCCGAAGCTGTACCAGGGGCAGGCCAGGATCGACCTCGACATGGTGGACCCCTCCCAGGGCGCGCTCACCGCCGTCGGGCGGCGCGAGCGGGCCCAGGCGGCGGAGGCCGGCGCACGGGGCGTGAAGGGGGCGGCGGGCATCCTCTCGGTGACCACGGGCTTCTCCGACGACCTCGGCGAGATCTTCCGCGTCCACACCGACGGGTTCGAGGGCACGCGCCGGGGCACCTCCTTCACCGTGTCGGCGGAGGTGTCGGTGAAGGACCCGGACGGCCGGCGACCCGAGGACTGGGACCTCGGCTTCGCCCGCCACGTCGGGGCCATCCCGGCGCCGGAGGCGGTGGGCCGGAAGGCCGCGGAGCGGGCCGTGGCACGCATCGGGTCACGCAAGGGCGAGTCGGCGGCGATGACCGTAATCGTCGACGCCCGGGCGGCCAACCGGCTGGTGGCCACGCTCGTCGGTCCCCTCTCCGGGATGTCGCTGCAGCAGAAGCAATCGTGCCTGGAGGGGAAGCTGGGCCAGCAGGTGGGGAGCGCGCTCCTCGACGTCGCCGACGACCCGCTCGTCCCGCGTGGGCTCGAATCGCGCCTCTTCGACGGGGAGGGGCTGGCCGCGCGCCGCTTCCCGGTCTTCGAGAAGGGCGTGCTGCGCAGCTACTACATCGACACCTACTACGGACGGAAGATGAGGCTGGAGCCCACCACGCGGAGCGCCTCGAACCTGGCCTGGACACTCGGAACGAAGGGTCCGGAGGGGCTCGCCGCCGACGCGAAGGAGGCGATGATCGTCACCGACTTCCTGGGCGGCAACTCGAACGGGACGACCGGGGACTTCTCGCTCGGCGTGCAGGGCTACCGGGTCCGGGGCGGCCGGATCGCCGAGCCCGTCGGCGAGATGAACATGTCCGGCAACCTCCTCGAGGTTTGGAAGCGGCTCGTCGCGGTGGGGAACGACCCCTACCCGTACAGCAAGCTGCGAACGCCGACCCTGGTGTTCGAGGGCGTGCAGCTCGCGGGCGTGTGAGCGCCGCACGGAGATCCACCCTGGCGAGCGTCGACCTCCGGCTCTTGAAGTCGATCTCGGCCCGGGTCACGTTGAACTCGATGGTCGGCGACCCGGCGATGGTGAACGACGCCGAGGCGTGCCCAGGCCCTGAAGGGCTCCGAAGGCTCGCGGTCGAGACCCGCGCCTCGGTCCGTTTCACGGGTCCTTCGGCTCCCCGGCGCCCTTCGTGAACACGGGGCTCCGCCCGCTCGGATCGTTCCGGTGCCTCTACGACGCCGATGGCGGCTACTGGGGGCTGGAGCGGCGACGCTGAACTGCTCCGGGTGGCTCCCCGGCCGCCCGGCCGCTATGCTCCGTCCACTTCATGGAAGAGGTCCACGGCAACACCCTCGGGCTGAAGCAGAGCCAGCTGCACGCGCTGCGCCGCACCTACCGCCGCCGCGTCGATGCCGGCGAGGTGATCTCGCCCGAGCTGGCCCGCCACCTCACCGAGGTCTCCCGGGAGACGAACCGGCAGGTCGGCGTCCTCCTCGACCGGAAGGGGGACGTGCAGTGGGTGGTGGTCGGCGACGCCGGCAAGCTCACCCTGCCCGACGTGGGGCGCGCCCGCGCCGGCTCCCACCGCCTGCGCGGCCTGCGGCTCGTGCACACCCACCTGCGCGGCGAGCCGCTCACCCGCGACGACCACACCGACCTGGCGCTGCTCCGGCTCGACTCGGTCACCGCGCTCGAGGTGAAGGACGACGGCCTGCCCGGCAAGGTCCACCTGGCCCACCTCCTCCCCGAGAACGCCCAGGGGGCGCTCTGGAAGGACGAGGTCGCGCCGTCGGTCCACGAGCTGGACTACGACGCGGTGGAGGGCCCGCTGGCCCTGGAGGAGGAGTTCGCCCGGGCCTCGGCGCTGCGCCGCACCGGCGGGCGCGAGCGGGCCATCCTGGTCGGCGTGGGCGGCAAGGGGAAGAGCCGCGCCGACGCCGAGTCGTCGCTCCTCGAGCTGCGCGAGCTGGCCCGCACCGCCGGCGTCGAGGTGATCGACGCCTCGGTGCAGATGCGCCGCGACCCCGACCCGCGCACCCTCATCGGCAAGGGAAAGCTCGAGGACATCCTGCTGCGCTCCATGCAGCTCATGGCCGATCTCATCATCTTCGACGCCGACCTGTCGCCGTCGCAGGCCATCCACATCGCCGACGCCACCGCCCTCAAGATCCTCGACCGCACCCAGCTCATCCTCGACATCTTCGCGCAGCGGGCCCAGTCGGCCGACGGCAAGCTGCAGGTCGAGCTGGCCCAGCTCCAGTACCTCTACCCGCGCCTGGTCGGGCGCGACGACTCGCTCTCCCGTCTCGCCGGCGGCATCGGCGGGCGCGGCCCCGGGGAGACCAAGCTGGAGATCGACCGGCGGCGGGTGCGCGACCGCATCACCCAGCTCACGCGGCGCACCGAGGCCCTCTCCGTGGACCGGCAGGTCCGGCGCAAGCGGCGCAACGAGCGGGGGCTCCCGGTGATCTCGATCGTCGGCTACACCAACGCCGGCAAGTCCACGCTGCTGAACGCGCTCACCGAATCGAAGGTGCTGGCCGAGGACGTTCTCTTCGCCACCCTCGACCCGACCAGCCGGAGGCTGCGCTTCCCCCGCGACCGCGAGGTGATCATCACCGACACGGTGGGCTTCATCCGCGACCTCCCCGAGGACCTGATCGCCGCCTTCCGGGCCACGCTGGAGGAGCTCGACGACGCCGACCTCCTGCTCCACGTCGCCGACGCCGCCGACCCGGACCTCGACGCCCACGTGGCCGCGGTCGAGAAGATCCTGGGCGGGCTGGGGCTCTCCGAGACCCCGCGCCTGCTCGTCCTCAACAAGGTGGACCGGCTTCCGCCCGGCGAGGGGGCGGCCATCGCCGCGGCCCGCGGGGGCGTGGCCATCTCGGCGTCGAAGCGGGCCGGGCTGCCGGAACTGCTCCACCGCTGCGACCGGATCCTCTGGTCGGACGGGCGGGTCTCGATGGCCGACCTCTCCCGCAGCGCCGACGACAGCCAGCCCGAGCCGGCGCGGATCCTCCCGGCGGCGCGCCTGCTCCGCGAGGGGACCTGACCGGTGCGCGGGTCGGCCCTCCCGCTGCTGCTCGCGCTCCTGGCCCCGCTCGGGGGCTGCAGCCGCGGGGGGACGACCGGCGCCGTCACCGTAGGTGAAGTGAAGCCCCCGCCCCCCTTCGACTGGGAGCGGCCGGCGGCGGCGCTGCGCCTCGGCCCCGACGAGGTGGCGGCCCGCCTCGGCTCCTTCGCCTGGGAGGGCACCGTGGCCTGGTCCACCGCGAAGGGCGAGCGGAAGGTCGAGGTCGCGGAGCGTCACGCCGTCCGCCAGCTCGCCACCGGCGATTTCTCCGCCGACGGGACCGTCGATCCGGGGCGCGGCCCGGGCTCGGAGAGCGGCAAGCGGGTGATCTGGGCCAGGGGAATGAGCTACGCCAGCTCGCTCCATCCGGCCTCGGGCGGGTGGCGCGAGCGTCCCACCGACCACGGTCGCGGAGCCCGCCGCTTCCGCGACGAGAGCTTCCTCCTCGCCGGCGAGGTGGCCGGGCTGCTCGGTCCGGCGCTCGTCGCCTCCCCGGCCGGGACGGCCAGCGTGCTGGGGCGCCCCGTGCGACGCTTCGCCCTCTCCCTCGACCGGGCCCGTTTCGCCCCGGGACCCTCCCGCCTGTCGTCCGAGCCCCCTCCGGGCGGCCCGGACGCGGCCACCAAGGCCCGGCTGGCGCTGCTCGACGGGCGCGAGCCCATCGACGCCTCCGGGGAGCTGCTCCTCGACGCCGCGACCGGTGCGCCGCTCCAGGCCCGGATCTCCGCGCTCCTCGGCGTGAAGGGGGATCCGGAGGCGCGGATCCGGGTCGAGGTGGACGGCCACTTCACCGCTCTTGGCGGGCAGGTCGGGCCGGTCGAACCACCCCGGAACGCGCTCCCCGACGAGCGGAAGCCGCGCGGCGTGGCCCGGGCCCTGGAGCAGGCCGGCCTGGGCAGGAAGAAGGGGGCCGAGGCCCCCCCTGCGGATGACGCCGACGAGGACGTCGCCGAGGAGTAGCCCGGGGAACGGTCCGGGCGCCCGAAAATTGGACAGGCCCCGGGACCTGCCTAGGATTTGGGCCATGAGGAAGAAGACCGCCCAGGCCACCGTCACCGAAGCCTCCGCCCAGGCCGTGCTCCGCCGTCGCGGGGCCAGCCGCCTCGCCGCCGTCGAGGAGAAGGTGCTTCGCATGCGGCTCGGCGCAGCCCTCCCCCGCAAGAGCGAGATCGAGTGGATGGGCACCGAGAGCGAGGAGCTCGCCATCGAGCTTCGCGCCCTGGAGATCGAGACCTACCTCAAGCTCCGCGCCCACCAGGCGCGCCGCGCGTCTCCGGCCGCCGCGCCGGCGACCTCCCGGACCAAGGAGAAGATCGTCCGCGCGCTCCGCCGCAAGGGCCCGACCCGCTAGGCGCTCTCAGCCCCCGGCACCGAGCAGGGCCACCAGGGCCTCCGCCGCGCGAGCGAGCGGGGGCCTCTCCGCCTGCGGCCCCGGGCTGCCGGCGGCGATCCGGCCGGCCAGCGCCTCGGCCGTCCGGGGATTGCGCCAGTAGTCCTCGTCGAACCGCTCCCGGAGGTCGTGCCGGATGGCCGCCGCCCAGGCGGCGCCGGCAAGCGACGCCCGGTGGGGCGCGGCGTCCGCGTCGCGGGGCGCCAGGCCGACCGGCCAGCCCGCCAGCGCGGCCCGGGAGAGGGCCTCCCGGTGGGCCTCGTGCCAGGCCCGCCCTCCCGTTCCCCGTTCCACCTCGACGGCGACCCGCAGCGCCGCGGCGCGGGACCGCAGCTGGAAGAGGAGGCGCAACGCCAGCCGGCGGACCACGTCGCGCGAGCGCTTGCGGTCGAGCCCGGTGGCCGACTCGAGGAAGCGCGGCTCGAGGAGGAGCCAGGACCCCAGCGCGCCGACCGTGGCGGGCAGGGCCGGATCGCGGGTGGAGGGACGGGAGGTCGCCGCCGCCGCCGCCCGGCCCGCGGCGTCGGGGAGGTCGATCCAGTCGGCGAGCCCTCCCTGGCGCCGCAGCGACACGCGCCCCTCGAAGGCGTGGGCTCCCGGCCACTTCGTCGCGCGCGCGCTCCCGTCGAGCCTGACCCGGCGGACGTCGATGCCGAGCCCGTCGAAGCCGTCGAGCACCACCTGGGAGAGCGGACCGGGGCGGAAGAGGCCGTCGTGGTCGCGGAAGGCGAGCAGGTGGACGAGCTCGGTGCGGTCGAGGCCGCCCTTCGGCGGGAGCTCGAGCCCCTCCTGCCGCGCGAACCAGGCGAGCACCTCCTGGTAGGCCCCCTCGGACGCGGCGAGCAGGTCGTCGGCCTGGACCACCTCCTCCCAGGCCGGGGTGAGGCCGAGGGACGAGCGGGCCGCGGCCCGGGCCTCCGCAGCGGCCTCGCGCCCCGGAGCGGAGGCGAGCGCGCCCTCGGAGACGGCGCTCCCGAGGGCGCGGCGCCGGTCCCGGTCGCGCTCGTGCAGGAGCGAGAGCGCGGCGTCGGAGAGCCCCACCGGTCCGTCGGGGCCATGGCCGGTCGCGGTCGCGTCGGCGGCGCGCCATGCCTCCTCCGGGACCGCGGCCGCCCGCTCGGCGGCGAGCCCGGCCACCCGCGCGGCGAGCTCCCCCTCCCCCGCCTCGCGCAGCATGGCCACCGTGTCGCGGTGGGCGGCCAGGCCGTGGGCGTCGAAGACCACCGCGAGCCCGGGGGACGGCGCGAGCCCGGCCACGTGGCGGAAGCGCTCCTCGGAGAGCCCACGGACGAGGGCGTCGAGCTCCCCCCGGACCTCCTCGATGCCGTCGGCGTCCACGCTCGTTCGCCTCAGCGTGAAGGGGCCGGCCGCGGCGCGGGGCCGGCGTACTGGTCGATCACCTGGTCGAGCGCGCCCCGGCAGGCGCTGCAGAACGGCACGTCGTTCCGCGAGAACATGATGCAGTCCACCTCGGAGCGGTAGGCCCCCTTGGACTCGTAGTTGGCCCCCTCGAAGGCGCCGACCTTTCCGGCGAAGGGCTCGGCGGCGAGCTTCACGGTCTCGAGCTTCTTCTGCTCGACGAAGAGTGCGTCCATCTCCGACTCCGGCCCGTTGCGCTTGCGGATGGCCTTGCGCCTCTCCTGGAAGCCCTTGGCCCGCGCCTCGTAGTCGGCCTTGTCCCAGGGCGTGGGGGTGGGCGTACCCGGCGTCACCACCCACTTCGGTCGCGAGGGGTCGGGCAGGATGGTGACGTTGCGCTCCCAGGGCTCGATCCGCTCCCCCGGCAGGTAGACCGACTCGGAGGTGAAGTACTCGTCGGCCAGCCCGGCGATGTGGTGCCCCAGCTCGTGGACGAAGACGTAGGGGGCCCACACGCTGCCCGCCGCCACGGTCGCGTAGAGCCCCTGGATGCCGCCGCCGCCGTAGGTCTCGGCGTTGGCCAGGATGGCCACGAAGTCGTAGGGGGCCTGGGAGGCCACCTCGCGGAAGCGCCGGTTGTCGAGGGCCAGCACGTAACGCTCGGATCCGAAGGCGTCGTAGGCGGAGCCCACCGGGCTGTTCCGGTGGATGCCGGTGGACGGGCGGGAGACGCCGCTCTCCCGGGCCGGCGGACAGAGCGCCCGGACGTTGAGATCCTCGCGCCGGGAGCGGAAGGGCTCCACCGCGAGCAGGGCGTCGGTGAACCTGCGGGCCTGGGCCTCGAAGATCGAGCATTCACTTTCCGTATACCCGTCGCCGAGGATCAGGAGATCGAGCTTCCGCTCGGGCGGGCCGCTCCGCAGGATCTCGACCACCGGGCCGGCCGGCGCGGGCGGCGAGGTGTCCACGTACATGTCCTTGGGGTCCACGGTGAGCGTCCAGATCTCCTTGAAGGCCTGGCGCCGGTCGCGCTTGCGGACGACCAGCTGCACCGGCCGCTCCGGCGCGGGGAAGCGGAACGACTCGTGGAATGTGCGGTTCACCTCCCTGGCCTCGGCGGTGGTCTCCCACTCGCCGAAGACGGTGGCGTAGCCGCGCGAGTGGAGGAGCCGGTTCGAGGCCAGGTCGCGGACCTCGAAGAGGTACTTGCCCATGTTGAGCTCGTCCACCGGCCGGTCGGGATTCCCCGGGAAGGGGAGCGGCTCGAGCACCAGCCGGTCGAGGGCGAAGCGCTCCTCGGTGGCGTTGCCGGTGTGGAAGGCGTCGACGCGGAAGGTGCGCGGGGTGGAGGGCGCGGGCGGGGACGCGGCGGAGAGCGCCAGGGCGAGGAGGAGGGCGTGCATGGGGGCGGAGACTACAACGGCCGGCCTCCCGGGATCAGGGAGTCAGCGTCCGGACGTGGACCGTGCCGTCGCTGGCCGTCCAGGCGACCGACATGGAGTCCGGGTCCAGGGCGATGGCCTGGTGGGGTGCCCCGGGTACGGGACCGAGCGAGGCGCATTCGTATCCCCAGAGCGTCGGGCAGGCCCATACCTCGGCCTGGCCGTCGAGCAGGGTGAATGTGGTGACGGCGACCGGGGCGCGTCCGTCCACCGGAAGCCCCACGGCGGCCTCGTCCGTCCGGAGGACGCCGGAGGGGTGCTCGAGCGCACCCCCGGGACCGGCCTGCCAGTAGGAGGCGAAGACGTCCACCTTCCATGCGAAGCCACGAAACCCCCGGCTCCTCGACTGGAGGTACACCCAGGCGCGGGAAGCGTCGGCTGCCAGGTGGACCCGCGCCGCGTCGGAGGATCGGGGACCGAACAGGGATGACTCGAAATCGGCGCCGAGCGCCACCCAGGCGCTCCCGCTCCAGCCCACCACCCGCGCGCGCTGGCTGTCGTCCGGCCAGACCTCGAGGAATGCCACGTGCGGCCCGGGTCCGGCGGGCCCGGCCGGCGCCACCGATGGGGACTCGATCCGGCCCCCCGGGACCGACGGCACGATCGGGGCGAGCAGCGTCCAGCCTGCGCCGGCCCAGCGCACCCGCACGGCACTCGTCCCGTCGAGGAGGTCCTCCACCCAGGCCACCGCCTGCGGACCGCGGCCATCGGACCCGAGCGCCGGAGCGCGCCCTCCCTGCGACGATGCGGGCGAGAGCTGCCAGGGAGTCCATGCGGTTCCCAGCGCGTCCTGGAGGAGCCCCTCCGCGACGGCGGGCGCGGTGGCGCGCGTCCAGGCGAGCGCGCTCGAAGGCCCGAGCGCAGCGGCCGCAGCGGCGGCCGGGACGGGGTTTCGTTGATCACCCACGGTGAACACGCCGGGCGCCGCCGCCCGGGTGGCGACGTGGATCGCCCCGGCGTCGGCCGTGCCGGCCTGTCCCAGGACGGCGATCCGGACCGAGTCAGGAACCGGGGCGTGGACCGCAAGCACCGTTCCCCTCAACGCGGCCGCCCCGTCCGTCACCGGGTCGGCCCCGGGGTCCGCCCAGCGCCAGCCCAGGGTGAAGTTGCACCTCGTCCGCTCCACCACTCCGCCTCCGGCGTCGCGGGCGACCACCGTGGCGACGAAGGGGACCGGTCCGAGCTTCCAGCGCCGGTCGGTCGGGCAGATCCGCCATGAGGTGGTGGAGCCCTGCACGAGGGCGAGATCTCCTGGAGGGGCCTCGCCGAACGCTGTGCCCTCGAGCGCGACGGCGTACGGAGGGAGGCGGTAGGTCACCACGCCGCAGCGTACCGGTGTCACCACGGTCCCGCCCCCCTCGACCGAGCAGGACCCGAGCCCGGCCGGCGCCGCCACGGTGGCCGAGGCCCGCCCGTCGAGCAGCACGTCGTCGCGCCGGAACTCGAAGGAGTAGGAACCGGGGGCGAGCTCGGCCTCCGCGAGGGTGACGTTCCACGGGGAAGCCCCGACCTCGCGCAGGGGCATGGCCGGGCGACCCACGCCCGAGACCCAGAGGGTCGCGGACGGTACGCGCACGGCGGGGGTTGCGACGATGCGGACCGGTGGGACCACCTCGCCCGCCGGCTGCTGGAAGGACACCGGGATCCGGATCGGCATCGCCAGGCCCGCCATGCCCGTCCCGGTGAAGCCCATGTCGTCCGTCACGTCCGCGACGACGCCCACGGACCCGAGCTCACTCACCGTTCCGCCCCCGACGGCGACCGTCCAGGTGCGACGATCGGCCGACGGCACGGCGGCCTCGCAAGGAAGCGCGGTCCCCCCGCTCCGGGCGGTCGCCGTCACCCGCGCGAGAGGGTCCGGCGATCGGACCTCGACCACGACGGGCTCCCACGGCCCGGAGATCCCGGTCACGGTCACCGGCACCCCGTACCCGAACCGCCGCACCTCGAGCCGCCGCGGCGCGCTGGTTCGCGGCGAAGAGGACTGCTCCACGCGGGCCACCAACTCGTGGACTCCCTCGGAGACCGTCCGGATGTCCAGCCGGACCTCGGCGCCGGTGGACACCGGGTCTCCCACGGGGGCGCCGTCGATGAGGATCCGGGCGGTGGGCGCACCTCCGGCCTCGACGCGGAGGTCGATCCAGTCCCTGGCCACGAGGTTTCCCGCCGGGAGGACGGTGACGGACGGGCGGGTGTCGAAGATCTGGCAGCCCGTGAGCGCGAGGGTGACGAGGAGGATCGGAACGGAGGCGGCGCGGAGGCCCCCCGGGGTCACGGAGGTCATGGGCCCTCCGCAGCGCGGAACGGGTTCATGTCGATGATCAGGGACGCGAAGACGAATCCCCCGCCGGCGCCCCGCAGGAACCCGCCGATCTCGGCCGCGGCGACATTCCAGTGCACCCGCGCCGCCGCGCCGATCATGTAGGAGGCGCCGCCGTCCACGTTCTTCCCCAGCCAGACCTCGGCGAGGATCGTGGCCCACCTCGTCACCGCGATCCCCCCGGACGCCGCCAGCGCGCCCTTGTCGAACTGGCCGTCCTTGGCCGCACCCACCGGCACCGGTGCGAGCGCCAGGCTCCCGTAGCCGTCCGGCCCACCGAAGGTCACGGCGACGACGGGGGCCCCCGTGACACCTCCGGATTCCACCACGGCCTGGAGGCCCGCCTTGAGGTGCAGCCAGGGAAGCGGCGCGAGGGCCGCGTCGATCCGCAAGGCGCCGGTGGCGCCATACCCGCTCGCCTCCATCCACGGGATGACCGTCCAGGCCGACGCCGACAACCACGGAAGGATCCCGAACGAGAGGGTGGGCTGCACGAGCCCCGTGAAGGAGAGCTCCACCTCCCCCTGCTCGAGCCGCAGCGCGGTGGGCGCGAACATGGTCCGCTCCCGGGCGGGACCGCCCTCGGGCAGGCTGGTCCAGATCGAGCCGACGGGAGCGCGACCGGCGTACTCCACGAAGCGGACGTCGGCGACCGGGACGGAGAGTTCCTGCCGGTCGGGAAGCCGGACGACGAGCGCACCGGGATCGGACCGGACGAAGGTGCTCTTCACGGTCTCCCCGGAGTGGCGGGCCAGGAGGAGCCGGGTGGCCCCATCCGCACGGGCGGTGAACTGGCCGGCGCCGACGACGGCGCCGGCGGGGAACTGGCGCTGGGATCCGTCCGGAAGCTCCACCCGGTCGCCACCTTCCCCGATGGCGAGGAGCCGTCCGGTGACTGCGCCACCGTCACGCAGCTGGAACGTTCCCTCGTCTCCGGGAATGGCGACGAGGCCGGGCGGCCCGTCTGCCGCGGATGCCGTGGCGGCCAGGGTCGTCGCGATCAGGAGTGGTACGAGGCGCAAGGGCTGGCGGAGGGACCCTGGTTTCACTGTCCGGGACCGTACCCGTTTGGGTGTGCGACCAGCAACGAGAATCCGCCCGTGATTCCAGGCCCATGGACGCTTGACAGGCGCACCGGAGCGATTACGTTCCCCGCGCCATGCCCATCTACGAATACGACTGCCCGAAGTGCGGGCGCTTCGACACCCTCCAGCGGATGTCGGCGCCCCCGCTGCGCAAGCACGACGCCTGCGGCTCCCCGGTGAAGAAGGTGATGAGCGCGGGCTCCTTCTCGCTCAAGGGTTCCACGAAGGGCGCCGCCAGGCCCGCCTCCTGCAGCGCGCCCCGGGGCGCGGGCTGCGCCGGCTGCCCGTCGGCAGACGCGTAGTGCGCCCGGTCCGCCCGTGAAGCGCCTCACCCTCGCCGCCGGCCCCGCCGACGACGGCGAGCGGATCGACCGCTTCATCGCCGCCCGGGGCGGCATCTCCCGCGGCGAGGCCCGCCGGGTCCTCGAGCGGGGTGGGGTCTTCCTCGACGGCAAGCGCATCAAGGTCTCCGGGCGCATCCTGCACCGCGGCAACAAGGTCACGGTCAACCTGGAGGAGGCCGGGCGCGGGGCCGACGCGGCGCCGCCGCTCGACCGCTCGCGCCTCCTCTTCGCGGACGACTGGGTCGCGGTGGTGGACAAGCCCGCCGGCGTCCCGTCCCAGCCCACCCTCACCTCCGACCGCGGCCACCTTCCCGAGCTGGTCACCGCGCTGCTGGGCTCCCCGGCCCGCCTCGTCCACCGGCTCGACCGGGAGACGAGCGGCGTCACCATCCTGGCCCGCACCGCCGACGCCGAGCGGGTCCTCGCCGCCGCCTTCCGCGACGGGACCCCGGAGAAGACCTACCTGGCGCTCTGCGCACGGGCGCCCACGCCGGCCGAGGGGCGCATCGACGCGCCCCTGGGGAAGGACCCGCTGCGCCCGGGGCGGCGGGCCGTCTCGCCGAACGGCGACGCGGCGGCGACCCGCTACCGCACCCTCGCGGTCGGCCCGGGAGGCGCGGCGCTCGTCGAGGCCCGGCCGGAGACCGGACGCACCCACCAGATCCGCGTCCACCTCGCCGCGCTGGGGGCGCCGCTCCTCGGGGACTCCCGCTACGGCGGCCCCCGCATGGTGGGGGATCTCCCCGTACCCCGGGTGATGCTCCACGCGCTTCGGCTCGAGATCGACCACCCCGCCACCGGTGCGCGGACGGCCTTCGAGGCGCCGGTTCCCGCCGACCTGGCCGCCGTCCGGGACGCGCTGGTCGGGCCCGCCGGAACCTAGTGCGCCTGGGTCAGGGCACTCGACCCTCCCGGGTGGAATCCGGCCGGGAAACGTGCTTTCTTCCCGCCCCGTGGAGCGGCCTGCCGCCGTTCCCGGAGGGAGTCCCAGCCGATGAGCGACACCACGTCCGGCCCGGCCGGATTCAAGCCCTACATCTCCGCCGACCAGGTCATCCCCGAGTTCACCGTGAAGGCGGTGGTGACCGGCGCGCT
>CAIQRS010000220.1 GCA_903874275.1 uncultured Anaeromyxobacter sp. | reverse complement strand
CGGGCCGCGGAAGGACCAGGCGCTCGTGAAGGTGAACTGCGCGGCGCTGCCCCCGAGCCTGGCGGAGAGCGAGCTCTTCGGCCACGAGAAGGGGGCCTTCACCGGCGCCCTCTCCCAGCGCAAGGGGCGCTTCGAGCTGGCCGACGGGGCCACCCTCTTCCTCGACGAGGTGGGCGAGCTGTCGCCCGAGCTGCAGGCGAAGCTTCTCCGGGTCCTCCAGGACGGGAGCTTCCAGCGGGTGGGCGGGCAGCGGACCCTGAAGTCGGACGTGCGGGTCATCGCAGCGACGAACCGGAATCTCTCGAAGGACGTCGCCGCCGGCCGCTTCCGCGAGGACCTCTGGTACCGGCTGAACGTGTTCCCCATCAGCGTGCCGCCGCTCCGGCAGCGCAAGGACGACATCCCCACCCTGGCCCAGGCCTTCGTGCAGCGAACCTGCCAGCGCCTGGGTCGCACCGTCCTCGAGCTGCCCCAGTCGGTGGTCCAGGCGCTCCAGGCCAGGGACTGGCCCGGCAACGTCCGGGAGCTGCAGAACGTGATCGAGCAGGCGGTCCTGGTCTCGGACGGGACCCTTCTCCTGCTGAGCGAGCACGTGAAGCTCGAGCCGGCGGGAGCCAGCTCCGGCGCCGCCTCGCCCCAGTCGCTCGAGGACGTGGAACGGAAGCACATCCTCGAGGTGCTCCAGGCGACCATGTGGAAGCTGGAGGGGCGCGAGGGAGCAGCGGCCGTCCTGGGGCTCAAGCCCAGCACGCTGCGGTCCCGGATGCAGAAGCTCGATATCCGGCGCCCCGAGTAGGGCGCGAACCGCCTGACGCATCCCCGGACCCCACGACATCCCGCGACCCACGGCATTTCGTGGGCTGTGTCGGCGCCCGTGAACCCCCCAAAGAGCGGAGAGGACTTGATCATCGTCTCGCAAATTCAATGAATTGACTCCACTCGGCGACCGCGATGGCTCCTGGCGTCCTCCTTGCTCATCTGGGGCGCAGCGCGAAGGAGCCCCGCCCAGATGATCCCCTCGAAGGCAGCCGCCGTGAAGGTCGTGACGTCCCTGCTGACGCCAGCGCCGGAGAAGCGCGAGGAGTTCCTCCAGACCCTTCGCTCCCTCCGGGTCGAGATCGAGCGCGAGCCCGGGTGCCGGCTCTGCGTCGTCTGCGGGGACGTCGATGGGGGCAACCACTTCGTCCTCATCAGCGAGTGGCGGGACCAGGCCGCCCTGATGGCCCACATGGACTCCGACCACTTCCGCATCCTCGCCGGGGCGTCCCGGCTGCTCGGCGCCTCTGCCGAGTTCCGCTTCGTCACCTCCGACACGCCTTCCACCGCCGCGATTTCCCCGTGACCCACAAGGAGACCCCGATGCCCAACCCCCGAAGCACCGCTAGAGCAGTCGCGTGGATGGCCAGCGCGCTGCTTCTCGCGCCGGCCACCGCCCACGCCACCACGGTGAGGAAGCAGATCAACGTCGTCGACCTGATCCAGGAGTCGGAGTTCATCGTCCGTGGCCGCGTGAAGACGGTCACCGACGGCATCGACGCCCGCGGCATCCCCTACACCGAGGTCACGCTCGAGGTCGGCGAGGCCCTCAAGGGCCAGCCCGGATCCGAGTTCACCTTCCGTCAGTTCGGGCTCCTCGCCCCGAAGCGGATGGCCGACGGGCGCGTCAACCTCATGGTCACGCCGACCGCCTGGGCCACCTACGTCAAGGGAGAGGAGTCGATCTTCTTCCTGCGCCAGCCGGCATCCCGCACCGGGCTCCGCACCACCGCGGGGCTCGCCCAGGGGCAGTTCCGCGTCAACGCGGCGGGCGCCACCAACGCACTCGACAACGCCGGGCTGTTCGAGCGCGTCGCCGTCGACCCGGGCCTCCTCGGCGACGCCGAGAAGCGGGTGATGGCGACGACCCGCGGCACCGTGAACGCGCGGGTCTTCAGCTCGCTCGTCAAGCAGGCCGTCGATGGGAAGTGGATCGAGAACGGGAGGATGCGCCATGCGGATCGCTAGCCGGAGCCTGCTCCTCGCCACCCTCGCGGCAGTCGCCTCGCCGGCGCTCGCCGGTGGGCCGCTCATCGTCGACAACGTCACGGGCAAGCCCTGGCGATACGCCCCGGGCGCCGTCGTCCCGGTCTACACCGACCTGGGCGACTACTCGCTCCAGACCGACTGGTGGGTCGACCCCCCGGGGACCTACGTCTTCTCGAACGCCGTAGGCGTGGCCCAGGTGAAGAAGGGCTTCGCCGACTGGTCGGCCGTTCCCACCTCGTCGTTCCGCGCCGCGGTGGTCGGCGATTTCGCCGGCATCGGCCTCCCCGACATCACCGGCCAGAACGCCGACCTCGTCATCGGCGCGTTCAACGGGGGTGGCATTCACGTCATCTTCGACGCCGATGGGACGATCTTCTCCGAGTTCTTCGGGGTGAGCCCGTACGTCCTCGGGATCTCGAGCCCGGAGTACGGCGACGAGACCACCAACTTCGTCACCGAGAGCTGGACGCTGCTCAACGGGCAGGCGATGTACACCGACGATCCCGACGCGGCCCACTACCAGGGCGTCGCCACCCACGAGTTCGGCCACGGCATCGGCCTCGCCCATACCCAGACCAACGGGGCCGCCTTCTTCTACGGGCAGTACGCCGGCGAGCCGGCCGGTCCGCAGAGCTGCACGTCGCTGCCGTACCGGACCGACGTGGGCCCGCTCGACGTCGAGACGATGTACCCCTTCGCCGACCCCTGGCCGGGCTCCGACGTCGGGCTCGGCATGGCCCACATCCACGGCACCGACGACCAGGCTGCCCTCTCCGATCTCTACCCGGGTCCGGGCTGGCCGTCCGCCACCGGATCCATCACCGGAAAGGTCCTCGGGCTCGACCGGCGCACCGAACTCACCGGCGTGAACGTCATCGCCCGCAACCTCGACGACCCGTTCACCGACGCCAACTCCGCACTCTCCGGGCAGTGGACGCAGGGGCTGTTCGGGCCGGACGGTTCCTACACCCTGAACGGCCTCAAGCCGGGCGCCCGCTACGTGGTCTACGTCGACGCGGTCGTCGCCGGGGGCTTCCCCACGCAGCCCCTGTGGTTCCTCCCGGGGAGCGAGCGGTTCTGGGACGGCTCGACCCGCAAGCGCGAGGACAACCGGCCGTTCGATCCCTGCGCCTACCAGGTGATCGTCCCGAAGGCGGGCGCCCCCGTGCGGGCCGACCTCGTCTTCGAGCGGCGCAAGGACGCACCCGTGGTGATCTCCCTCGACTACGCCGCCGGCCCCTCCAGCATGACGGGTGACGGCAAGACCGTGGTCGGGAACTACGGCCGGGGCGGGCCTGCCTTCCGGTGGACCGAGAAGACCGGCATCGTCTCGCTGGGCGTGGACACCACCGGCGAGATCACCAGCATCTCGAGGAACGGGAAGTACATCTCGACGAACGTCCTCGACGCCGCGACCGACACCGATCTCGGCACCTGGCGGTGGGACGCGAAGAACGGCTGGCTGCTCGTCGACCCGACGGGCAACTGCGACACCTTCTCGACGGCCAACTTCGGCGTGGCCAACGACGGCGCCGTGTACGGCCTCACCTTCAACTCCTGCACCGACTACAAGGGCTTCCGCTGGAGCCCCGGCCAGGGGACGCGGATCCTTCCCTCGGCCGGCACGGCTCCGGACGGCTCCCCGGCGAACGGCCGGCCCACCCAGATCTCCGCCGACGGCACCACGCTCGCCGGCTGGGAGGAGGAGGGTGGCGGCGGGCGCGTGGCCACGGTCTGGGTGAACGGGAAGCCTTCCCGCATCACCCAGGCGGACGGAAGCATGCTCGACGAGGGCCAGGCGGTGAGCGGCGACGGCAAGATCGTCTCCGGCAGGACCTACTGGGGCCTCCCCAACGAGGGGCTCGGCTGGCGGAAGCGCATCGACCGGCCCGGCATCGAGTACTACGCGTCCTACTCCCCGGAGGCGGCCCCGGTGGACGCCTACACGATGAACCGGGACGGGAGCGTCATGGCCGGCTTCGCGGGCAACCCCTGGTTCTCCATGGTGCGCGGCCCCTTCCTCTGGACGAAGGCCATGGGCACGGTCGACCTCGACGCCTTCCTGAAACGCCAGGGCGCCTCCATGGACCAGTACGTCTCGCTCTGGAGCCCGATGGCGATGTCGGACGACGGCACCGTCCTCACCGGCTGGGGCATCGGCTTCCAGTATTACGCCGGCTGGGTCGTCCAGATGCCCAAGGTCTTCGTCTGCCACCTCGAGAAGCACGAGCGCGGCAGCGGACACACCATCAGCGTCGACTTCCCGAAGGGCTCGGACGAGCACCTCCTGCACGGCGACGCGCTGGGGCCCTGCCCCGACCACAGGTAGCAGCAGCAGGCCGAGAGGCGCGGCGGTGGCCCCCCCACCGCCGCGCTTTTCCTTTCGGGCCCACCGGCTAGACTGGCGCAGAGTTTCCTTTCAGCCTGGGAGGCATCGATGCCCGAAGGTCCCGAGATCGAGACCGAGAAGCTTCACGAGTCGATCCGCGAGGAGCTGGAGAAGGAGGGCGGAGGGTTCCTGCGGCGGATCGCCCTCTCCACGGCGCTGCTCGCGGTGTTCGCCGCCTTCGCCGCGCTGCGGGCCGGCGCCACGGTGAACCACGCGCTCCTCCTGCGCACCGACGCCACCCAGCTCCAGTCGCAGGCCTCGAACCAGTGGGCCTACTACCAGGCCAAGGGCGTGAAGGCCGCGGTCCAGGAGTCCATCCGGGCGAGCTGGCTCGCCGCCGGCAAGGAGCCGCCCGCCTCGGTCGCGGAGAAGCTGGACCGCTACGAGAAGGAGCAGGAGGTCATCAAGGACAAGGCGGTCGAGCTCGAGAAGGAGCGGGACGTCAAGGTGAAGGAGTCGGACCACCTGCTCCACGGCCACCACGGCTTCGCGAGCGCGGTGGCCCTCTTCCAGGTGGCCATCGCGCTCGGCGCCATCGCCGCCCTCACCCGCAGCCGCGTGGTCTGGGGCGGGTCGATCGTGGTGGGGCTGGGGGGGCTGGCCCTGCTCGTGCGGGCCCTCCTGTAGCGCCGGGCCGGGACGAGGACTAGAGTCGTCCCATCCCGGGAGGGCCGGGGGGTCCCGTCATGCGTTTCGGGTCGCCGTCGTCGTTCACGTTCCGTGGTTTGCGCCGCTGGTTCCGCGCCCTGGCCGAGAGGATCCTCTGGGCCTGATCACTTCCCGGCGGCGAGCCGCGCGTCGAGCCTGGCCCGCTCCGCGTCGAAGGCCGGGCGGTCGGCGGCGGGGATCGACGCACGCGTGGTGCGGTGCACCTTGAAGGGGTCGAGCACCTTCCCGGAGGCGTCCTCGAGCTGGTAGTGCAGGTGGGGCGCGGTGGAGTGACCGCTGTTGCCCGAGGCGGCGATCTCCTCCCCCTTCTTCACGGCGCGCCCCTTCTGCATCGACTTTGGCACCACGTCGAGGTGGAGGAAGATGGCGCGTCGGCCGGTGGCCGGGTCAACCACGTCGAGGCAGTTTCCGTTGGCGGAGAACTTCCAGTTCCGCCGCTCCACCACCCCGTCGAACGGGGCGTACACCGGCGTCCCCACCGGGGTCCGGAAGTCCACCCCCTTGTGACGCCGGCCGTCCCGGACCAGCGAGGTGACCTGCTCGTAGTCGCGGATGGGGCCGTCCACCAGCCGCTCCTCGACCCCGGTCCCGTCGGCGCGCCAGTAGTGGGGGTACTTCGCGCCGGGGGGCTGCCACCGGTAGGCGGAGAAGGTCCGTCCGAACTTCTGCGAGTCGTAGCGGAGCGCCTCGACCACCGGTTCCTGCGAGCGGGTCGGGCCGCTGCCTCCCGGGGGAGCCGGGGAGAAGAGGATCTCGATCCGGTCGCCGCGCCGCGCGTCCTTCGAGACTTGAAGATTCCAGACCAGGAGCCGGTTCACCACCTGTGTGAGCTCGGCGGCCAGGGACTGCTGGCCGGGGCCGAGCGCGGAGGCGATTGACTCCTCGAGGGGGCCCTCGACCACGGCGGAGATCCGGCGCGGGCCGTCCGCCGCGGGAGGGGGCGGAGGGGCCTGGGGAGTCGCGGCGGACGGGGCCGGCACCGCGCCGGCGGGTACGGGCGCTCCGCCGTCCGGGGGGGGAGCAGTCACCGCAGGTGAAGCGGGCGCGGCGGCGACCGGCGTCGTCGCGACGGACGCGGAGCGGGACGGCTCGCGCCGGCCGAACCAGTATCCGGCGCCGGCGGCGGCCACCGCGAGGACGACGAAGAGCAGGAAGGCGCCGAGGCGCCCGGGAGTGCGCGGGCCGGAGGACTTCGGTTCGAGATCGATGAGCGCCATGGGGCGCGCAAGATACATCGAACCGCTCCGGCGGGGGCAGCGGGGGCGGCGCCGTTCACGGATCGTGAATTCCGGCCGGGTCGTCCGACCGGCTCCGCTGCCTCCGGAATCGCATCCCCCGAAGGACGGAACGATTTTCCGCGTCCTCGGGTGCGTGTAAATAT
>CAIQRS010000219.1 GCA_903874275.1 uncultured Anaeromyxobacter sp. | reverse complement strand
GGCTGGCTCGGGGTGCTGTTCAGGTAGGGGCTCCGCAGCGCCGCTGCCAAGCCTGGGCGCGCGGCCGGGCCGGACGGCCGGACGGGGCGGCCCGGGGAGATCGGGGCCAGGACGGGCGCCTGGAAAGCCGGGCGCTCCCGGAATACTCCCGACCTGACCGGCCACGGTGGGCCGGGGCACGCCGGAATCGGCTGGTGTTCGCGGGGTTCCTGAGTGGTGTCGCGGCATCCCGCAGGGTTCAAATCCCTTTTCCCGCTCCATCTAAGGCCCCGGTAACACGGGGCCTTTTCTTTTTCAGCGGTCTTCATTCCCGGGATGCTCCCGACCCGATTCCGGCTTGGCCTAGGATGCGGCGCTCATGGGCTGGATTCCAGGACCACGCGGGAAGTGGGAGGGAGGTCGGATCTGGGAGGACTCCTCCGGGGTCTGCACCTACGTCATCCGGCGGATGATCGCGGGCCGGGAGTACGAGGTCTCCACTCGCTGCACGCGGATCCGAGCCGCCCTGGCCCAGCTCGACCGCTTCGAGGCCGAGCCGGCGACCTACTCCCCCGAGGGCGCGCCGGCCCGGGAGCCGCTCCTCGTCACCACGGAACTGACCAAGGCGTTCCTCGAGTACTCCCGCGACGAGAAGGGCAACTCCCGGGGCTGGCTCCTCCAGCAGAAGGCCTACCTCGCCTGGTGGGCCGACGCGCTCGCCGGGAAGGACATCCGGCGGCTCGACCTGGGGCGGGATGTCGTCCCGGCGCTCGACGGCGCTCCCGAGACCCGGCACAGGAAGGAGGTCTTGAAGGCGTTCTGCTCCTGGCTGCGGAAGGAGCGCCACCTGCTCTCCCGGTCGGAGGACGCCACCCTCGACCTGGCCGTCCGGGCGCGCCGGCCCGAGCAGTGGACCCGCCCGAAGGCGATCCCCCGGGCGAGCTACCTCCGGGTCCTGGCGGCGCTCGCGCCCCACCACCGGGACTCGCTCATCCTCCTCGACGAGACGGGGTGGCACGTCTCCGAGCTGGCCCGCTTCGTCCGGGGCGGGACGGTCCAGCCGGCGCCGCCGGGGCGCACCGAGGCGGGCATCATCGAGACCCGGCACAAGAGCGGCGAGCCCCACCGGACGGCCATCGGCCCCGAGGCGAAGGCTGCGGCTGAGCGGCTCCGGGAGCGGGGCGGCTTCTCGGTGTCGAAGTTCTACGAGGCGATCAAGGCGGTCTGCGAGAAGCTCGTGGCCGACAAGCAGATCCCCGAGGCGGTGACGCCGGGCCGGTTCCGGCACACGTTCGCGACGCGGGCCATCGACGAGGGGGTCGCCCCGGAGGCGGTGAGCGCCTACCTGGGGCACAAGTCGCCGGCCACGATGCGCCGGTTCTACGCGACGCTGGCGGCGGCGCCGCGCCCTAAATCGAGATCGCCCGAATCGAAGCGCCCACCGAAGAAGGCTTCCGGGCGGCGGGGCGCCGGGGCCTCGCGACGGGGGCGGTGACCTCGCCGCGGGCGACCCGTTCGAGCGCCTCTCGCGGCACCTTCCCCAGGACGAGCGGCACCACGCCCGCGGCGATGAGCCGGCGTAGGGTGGTGTTCCGGTCCACGCCGAGCAGCTTCGC
>CAIQRS010000218.1 GCA_903874275.1 uncultured Anaeromyxobacter sp. | reverse complement strand
TGATCGAGCACGCCGTGCCGCACGGCACGAGCCGGGAGCTCTTCAAGGGCATCCTCGACGGCGCCTCGCGCGGCGTCTTCGCCGGCCGCATCCGCGTGCTCGAGGGGGCCTCGAAGACCGACGCCCACCAGTCCAACTCCAACCTGCTCCTCTCCCGCGACGCCATCGTGGACACCCTGCCGCAGCTCGAGATCTACACCGACGACGTCAAGGCCGGCCACGGCGGCACGGTGGGCGAGCTGGACCGGGACGCCCTCTTCTACCTGCGCTCCCGTGGCCTCCCGCTGGCCGCGGCCCGCAGCCTGCTCATCTACGCCTTCGCGCGCGAGATGGTGGAGCGGGTGGCCGTGCCGGCGCTCCGCGAGCGGCTCGGGCGGCTGGTGGCGGCCCGCCTTCCCGGTGGCGATGCCATCCTGGAGGCGGCGTGAGCTTCGACGTCGAGGCCGTGCGCCGCCAGTTCCCCGTGCTCGCCCAGCGCCCGTACGGGAAGCGCCTGGCCTTCCTCGACAGCGGCGCCACCTCGCAGAAGCCGCAGTCGGTCATCGACGCGGTGACCCGGTTCTACGACCGGGACAACTCCAACGTGCACCGCGGGGTCTACGACCTGGCCGAGCGGGCCACCGCGGCCTTCGAGGGGGCGCGCAAGAAGATCGCCCGCTTCATCGGCGCCGAGCCCCGCGAGGTCATCTTCACCCGTGGTACGACCGAGGGCGTGAACCTGGTTGCCCAGTCCTGGGGACGGGCCAGCGTGGGGCCCGGCGACGAGATCCTGGTCACCGGGATGGAGCACCACTCCAACATCGTGCCCTGGCAGCTGCTCGCGGCCGAGAAGGGCGCGAAGCTCGTGGTGGTCCCGGTGGACGACCGGGGCGAGGTGCACCTCGCCGATTTCGAACGGCTCATCGGCCCGCGCACCCGCATCGTCGCGGTCACCCAGGTGTCGAACGTGCTCGGGACCGTCAATCCGATCCGGGAGATCACCCGGCTGGCCCACGCCCGCGGGGTCCCGGTCCTGGTGGACGGCGCCCAGGCCGTGCCCCACGAGAAGGTGGACGTCCGCGACCTCGACGCCGACTTCTACGTCTTCAGCGGCCACAAGATGTTCGGCCCCACCGGGATCGGCGTGCTGTACGGGAAGGCGAAGATCCTCGAGGCCATGCCCCCCTGGCAGGGCGGCGGCGACATGATCCTCTCGGTCTCCTTCGAGGGGACGAAGTTCAACACCATCCCCTACAAGTTCGAGGCCGGAACCCCCGACGCCGCCGGCGCGGTCGGGCTGGGCGCCGCGGTGGACTGGCTGGAGGGGCTCGACCGCGAGGGCGCCCGGGCCCACGAGCGGGACCTGCTCGACCACGCCACCCGGAGGCTCCAGGAGCTCCCCGGGCTGCGCATCATCGGCACGGCGCCCGGCAAGGCCCCGGTCATCTCCTTCGTCATGGAGGGCGTCCACCCGCACGACGTGGGCACCATCCTCGACCACGAGGGGGTCGCGGTGCGCGCCGGCCACCACTGTGCCCAGCCGCTCATGGAGCGATTCGGCGTGCCGGCCACGGTGCGCGCCTCGATGGCCCTCTACAACACCCGCGAGGACGTGGATCAGCTCGTCCAGGGCCTGCACCGCGTCCGGGAGATGTTCCCATGAGCGACCTCTCCGACCTCTACCAGGAGGTCATCCTGGACCACGGCCGCAATCCGCGGAACTTCCGGATCATGGCCGACGCCACCGCCACGGCGGAGGGATTGAACCCCCTCTGCGGCGACCACTACCACGTGTTCCTCCGGATGGACGGCGACCGC
>CAIQRS010000217.1 GCA_903874275.1 uncultured Anaeromyxobacter sp. | reverse complement strand
CTGGGCGTCGCGGGAACGGAGGACGTGGGCGGTGCCGGAGCGGGCGTAGCTCCTCCCCTCGGCGAAGGCCAGCACCGCGGCCATGTCGGGGGCGACGACGTCCACGACCCGGAGCGAGAGCGCCTCCTCGGCGGTGGCCGAGACGCTCTCCCGCACCGCCTTCTCGGCCCAGTCGGCGTTGCGGCCGCGGGTGGTGGCGATGCTCCGCGCCAGCGCCGCGGTGTCGTTCTCGATCTTGCGCGCCATCTCCTTGCCGGCCTGCTTCTCGACGTCCTCGCCCCCTCCCAGGACCGGGTGGGCGGCGCCGATGACCGAGGTGGGGTGCATGGCGGCCACGTCGGCCGCCAGCGTGATGAAGACCCCGGCCGACCCGGCCCGGGCCCCGGCCGGCCCGACCCAGACCACCACCGGGACGTCGCTCGCCAGCATGCGCTGGACGATGTCGCGGGTGGCCTCGAGGTGCCCTCCCGGCGTGTCGAGCACGATGGCCACGGCCGCGTAGCCCTCCAGCTTGGCGCGGGCCAGCCCGGCCTCGACGTACTCGGCGGTGCCGGTGGTGATGGGGGCCTTCACGTCGAGCAGGAGCACGCGGGAGCGCGCGGGCTCGGCGGCCTCGCCGGTCCGCAGGGAGAGGACCGCCGCCGCGGCCAGGACCGCGGCGAGCGCCATGCGCGGGGCGCGCCCCGGGCCGGTCACGATTCCCTCCCGGGAGCCGTCTTGCCGAACTCCTTCATGACGAGCTGGAGATCCTCCCAGGCCGGCTTCTTCTCGGCCGGGTTGCGCAGCAGGTAGGCCGGGTGGAACGTGGGCATGAGCCGAACCCCCTCGTACGCGCGCCAGCGGCCGCGCTGCTTTCCGATGGGCGTGGCGTCCCGCAGCAGCGTCTGGACCGCGAACCGCCCCAGCGCCACCACGACCCGCGGCCGGATGGCGGCGATCTGCGCCTTGAGGAAGGGCTCGCAGGCGGCGATCTCGTCCGGCTCCGGATCGCGGTTCCCGGGTGGGCGGCACTTCACCACGTTGGCGATGTAGACCTCCGACCGGGCGAAGCCCATGGCCTCGATCATCTTCGTGAGCAGCTGTCCGGCCCGCCCCACGAAGGGCTCCCCCTGGAGGTCCTCGTCCGCACCCGGCCCTTCGCCGACGAACATCAGCTCGGCGGACGGATTGCCCACCCCGAAGACCAGCCGGGTCCGCCCGCCGTGCAGCTTGCACCGCGTGCAGTCGCCCAGGCCGGCCCGGATGGCGAGGAGCTCCTCGCTGCCGCAGCCATTCTCGGAGAGTGCGGGGGGCGGGGGGGCCGCCTTCGCCACTGCGACGACCGCCGCCCCGGCCGGGCGCGGCGCGGCCGCGAGCGGGACCTCGCGGACCCCGGCGTCGCGCAGCCACCAGAGGTGGCGCACGGCCTCGGCGGCCAGCGCGGCTGCTTCCGCGGGGATCTTGGCGTCGCCGCTCATGGCCGTGGCCGGCGCGCGTCGAGGAGCGGGACCACGCGGTCGAGGATGGCGTCGGCGACGGCGCCCTTCGTGCCCTCCACCTCCTCGACCTGGGACGGGCCTACGATGGAGACCCGGTTGCGCTCCCCACCGAACCCGGCGCCGGGCTCGCCGACGTCGTTGGCCACCACCAGGTCGCAGCGCTTCCGGCGCAGCTTCTCCCGGGCGTTCTGGACCACGTCGTCCGTCTCGGCGGCGAATCCCACCAGCACGGGTGAGCGCGCCCGGCCCGCCAGCCGCTCCCCCAGCGTGGCCAGGATGTCGCGGGTCCGCTCGAGCACCAGGGTCTCCGCGCCGTCGGCCTTCTTCTTCTTCGAGGGGGACGGGTCCCGGAGGCGGTAGTCGGAGACCGCCGCGGCGGCGACGAAGAGGTCCTGCTCCTCGGCCGCGCCCAGGACGGCGGCCGCCATCTCCTCCGCCGTGCCGACCCGGACGACACGGACGCCGTCGGGATCGCGCAGCGAGGTGGGGCCGGACACGAGGAGCACCTGCGCGCCGCGGCGGGCGGCGGCCCGGGCCAGCTCGAACCCCATCCTCCCGGTGGACGGGTTGGAGATGTGGCGCACCGGGTCGAGCGGTTCCCGGGTGGGACCGGCGGTGACGAGGACACGCCGTCCATCGAGGTCGCGCGGCCCGAGGATGCGGGCGGCGGCGGCGGCGATCTCGGGCGGGTCGGCGAGCCGTCCCTCCCCCACGTCCCCGTCGGCGAGCTCGCCGCTCGAGGGGCCCACCACGTGGAAGCCCCGGGCGCGCAGCGCGGCCAGGTTCTCCTGGACCGCCGACCCTTCCCACATCCGGGTGTTCATGGCCGGCGCGAGCAGGACCGGGCACGTGCAGGCCAGCGCGGTCGTGGTCACGGCGTCGTCGCCCATCCCGGCCCGCAGCCGCGCCAGCAGATCGGCCGTGGCCGGAGCCACGAGGAGGAGGTCGGCGCGCCGGGCCAGCTCCAGGTGGCCGTAGGATGCGTCGGAGGCGGGGTCGAGCAGGTCCACCAGCACCGGATGGCCCGACAGGGCCTGGAAGGTGAGCGGGCCGACGAAGCGGGTGGAGTTGGGCGTCATGACCACGCGGACGTCCGCGCCGCCCTTCACGAGGAGGCGGACCACCTCGCAGGACTTGTAGGCGGCGATGCCGCCGCCCACCCCGAGGATCACCGTGCGGTCGCGAAAGGTGCCCATCTCGATTCGTTCACTATCATGTTCCGGAACGTGGACATCGGCCACAACGAACTCGCGCCCCCCGAGGCGCCACCCCTCACTCCGGGGGGGAAGAGCGGGCTTTCGTTCTTCCTGCTCCTTCTGCTGCTCTACGTGGGGCTCGGCGCGACGGCCCAGTCCTTCCACCCCATCCTGGGCCTGCTCTGGACGGAGATCTTCGTCTTCCTCCTCCCCCCGGCGCTCCTGGCGGCGGGCTCCAACCTCCGGCCCGGCCCGTTCCTCCTGCTGGCGCGCCGCCCTCCCCGGCGGCAGGTGCTCCTCGGCGCCGCCTGTGGACTGGCCCTCTTCTTCGCGGCGGCTGGGATCATGTCGGTCACCTCGGCGCTCCTCCCCCGCGAGTGGGTGCACACCTTCGACGTGACCCGGCTCTTCGAGGGCTCGCGGCCCCACCAGCTGGGCATGGCGCTCGTGGCCGCGGTGCTCGCCCCCCTCGCCGAGGAGATCGCCTTCCGCGGCTACCTGCTCTCGGCGCTGCGGACCCGCTTCCCGCCCGGCGTGGCCATCGCGGCGTCGGCGCTGCTCTTCGCCTCCATCCACCTCGACCCGGTGCGCTTCCCCGCCGTGCTCTTCCTGGGGGTGTTCCTGGGGTGGCTGGCCTGGAGGTCCGGGTCGATCTGGCCGGCCGTGGCCGCACACGCGGTGAACAACGGGCTGGGCGCGCTGGTGGCCTCGCTGGCCGGCGGCGACCGGGAGGCGGGGGGCTCGGTGGCGGCGGGGCTGGCCGCGATGGCGATCGGGCTCGCGGCGCTCTCGCCCCTGGCGCTGGCCTGGATCCGCGCCACCCCCGCGCCGCCCGAGGGCTCGGCGGACCTGGTCCGGACCGACCCCGGCGACCCGTCGATCCGCTTCCGCCTCCGGCTCGTGCCGCCCGGCTGGAGGGCGCTGGCCGCACTCGGGCTCCTGCTCTTCTCCGCGCTCGGCCTCCTCCAGGCCCTCCGCGGCTGACCGGCATCCGCGGCGCTCTCAGCCCCGGCGGGAGAGCCACGCCACCGCGTCCCGGGCCGCGCGGGAGAGCCCCTCCTGGAAGGAAGGATCCCCCTCCCCGGGCAGGATCACCAGGGTCTCCACGGTTCCGGCCGCCGGCGCGTCACCGTCCGGCGCCACCAGGACCGCGCGTCGAAGCCCGGCGCGGCGCGCCACCTCGATCGCCGTCGCGCACCCCCCGCGCAGCCCCAGCACGCCGGCGAGCGGACCCGCCGTCTCGCGGAGGTGGGCGAGGGCCGAAAGGGCGTCGTCCACGGTCACGGCGGGATCGAAGGCGCCCTGCGACGCACCGCGCCCCCGGTGCTGGAAGCGCAGCGACGCGTGCCCCGCCCGGGCGCCCACCCAGGCCACCTCGGCGAGCAACGGGGCGTCCATCCCCTCGGCGTCGAGCGGCGGGCAGAGGAGGACCGCCGGCGGTCGGTCGCCCCGGTGGAAGAGCCCCTCGAGCGTGGCGCCGCCCGCTTCGATCAGGGCGGGGCGCTCCAGGTACTGTCCGGGCTGGACCATGCGGCGGGAACGCTAGGAAGGGCGCCGGTAGAAGGAGCACTTGAGGTAGCGCCCCTCGCGGAACTGGGGGGCCACCGGGTGATCGGGAGGCTGGCGCCGATCCTCCACCATCTGGAGATCGATCCGCGACTTGAAGGCAGCCTCCTTCACGGCGTCGTGGAACTGCTCGGGCGAGACCCGCGCGCTGCAACTCGCGGTGACGAGCAGCCCCCCGGGCGCGAGAACTTGAAGCGCGGCGCGGTTCAGCGAGGCGTAGCCCGCGATGGCCCCCTCGACCGCCTTCTGCGACTTGGCGAAGGCCGGCGGGTCGCACACCACGAGGTCGAACTTCCGCCCCTGTTCCTTGTAGCGGCGCAGGATCTCGAAGGCGTCCTCCGAGGCGAAGGCGTGGTCGGCCGGGTCGAGGCCGTTCACGCGGAAGTTCTCCCGGGCCAGGGAGATGGCGTCCTTGTCGACGTCGATGGTGACCACGTGCCTTGCCCCTCCGAGCGCCGCGGCCACCGAGAAGCCGCCGGTGTAGCCGAAGAGGTTGAGCGCGTCGCCGCGCCCCGCCGACATCTCCCGCACGAGCTTCCGGTTCTCCCGCTGGTCGAGGAAGAGGCCGGTCTTCTGCCCGAGCCGGACGTCCACGAGGAGCTTCATCCCGTGCTCGTCGATCTCGATCCGGTCCGGGGGCGCGGCGCCCCAGAGGACCCGTCCCTGCGGCTTCGCGTCGTCCGACTCGTCGTCCCGGGGCACCTCGTCGCGCCCGAAGACGCCCGCGATTCCCTCCACCTCCTGGCGGAGGGCCTCGACGATGTGCCCGCGGTGCGGGGTGAGCCCGGCCGAGTAGAGCTTCAGCACCACGAAGTCGCCGTAGCGGTCGGCCACCACGCCGGGGAGGCCGTCGTTCTCGCCGTGGACCAGCCGGTAGCCGGTGGTGCCGCGGACCAGCTCGGAGCGCAGGGCCAGCGCGCGGCGGATGCGCCCCCGCCAGAAGGCGTCGTCCACCTTCTCTGCCGGCTCGCGGGTGAGGATGCGGACGGTGATGGCCGAGTGGGGGTCGAGGTAGCCGCGGGCCACGAACCGCCCGCCCTCGACCACGTCCACGATGGCCCCGGCCTCGAGCCCCCTGGGCGCCCGCTCGATGGCCTTGCGGAAGACCCAGGGGTGGCCGGCGCGCAGGTGGCGCACCAGGTCCTTCTGCAGCTCCAGCGTCGCCTCGACCTCGCTCACGCCGCCCTCCCCCGCTCCGAGCGTCCCCGGGCGAAATTGCCGATGACGAGCCCCGGGCGCGCCTCGCGGAGCGCCCGCAGAAGCGCCGGGACCCCCAGCGCCGCGCCGCCCCCCCCGCGCTCCCGGGCGATCTCCCAGTAGACGTCGGGGTCCATGGCGAGCGACCGGGCCTGGACCTGGTCCGCCCCCACCCGGCGCACCAGGGCGCAGAGGCGCTCCACCTCCACTTCACGGTCGGTGACTCCCGGGAAGAGGAGCAGGTTGAGCGCCAGGTAGAGCCCCTTCCCCTTCGCCACCTTCATCGACCGCTCCACGTCGGCGAGCCCGTAGCCCGACGGGCGGTAGTAGGCCGCGTAGAGATCCGGCGAGGCGGTGTTGAGGGAGATCCGGACGGCGTCGAGCCCCGCGTCGGCGAGGGCCGCCACCGCGGCGGGCAGGGAGCCGTTGGTGTTCACGTTGATGGAGCCACGCGCGGTCCGCTCCCGGACCAGCCGGATGGCCCGGGCGATCTCCTTCCAGCGGAGCAGCGGCTCCCCCTCGCACCCCTGGCCGAAGCTCACCATGGTCCGGCCGGTGGCGGTCTCGAGGTGCGCGGCGCCCACCTCGGCCATCTCCTCGGCGGAGGGAGCGCGGAGGATCCGGTCGTGGCTGGAGGGGGGCATCCCCTCCGCGGTCTCGGAGAGGCAGCCGACGCAGCGGGCGTTGCAGGCCGACGAGGCCGGGATGGCCCCCTCGTCCCTCCCGTAGAAGGTGTTCTGCGCGGTGAAGCAGGACCACTGGAGCGCGCAGCGGGCCAGTTGCCGGTAGACCGGGTTGTCGGAGCTGGAGAGCCGCTCCTCGACCAGGGTCGGCAGGTCCGGGGTGGAATGGGTCGCCGGGTCCCAGTGGCGCCGGCGGTCGGTGTGGAGCGCCCAGGCCACCGGGCCGTCGGGCCCCAGGGCGGCGGCGGTGTAGGCCCACTGGGGCAGGATCGGTGCGCCGGCCGTCCCGAGCGGCGGCCGGGCTGCGGCCGGCAGCAGGGTCCGGGTGTATCCCGGCGGAAGCGTCGCCCCCACCGCCACCGGCGCGAAGGTGCGGCGACCCACCGTCACCTCCCGGAGGACGACCTGCTCCCCGGTCTCCGGGTCGAGCCCGACGGGCCGCCTCCCGGGCAGGACGCAGAGCGCCCCCCCCTCTGGAAGGGGCAACGGTCGGCCGGACGGACGGACGACGTCGCCCCCCGTCCGGGCAGCGGCGAGGAGGTGGGGGTGGTCGTAGACGACCCCTTTGTCATCGGCGAACAACAGTCGGAACATGGCGGGGTTGGCCGCTTCATAGCACCGACCGCTTGCCCGCGCCCGGAGGCGCCTTATCAATAGGTGCCGTTGGGTTCCGGGGGGGCTGCCCGATTTGTACCCATATGGGGCGTTCGGCCGGGGAACAAGCGACCACATTCACCCGTTCGTCACGGGAGGGGGAAGATCGTGCCGCCAGCTAGAGCCATCGAGAGCACCCGCCGCGAGTTCGAGACGCTGGCGCTGCCACACCTCGACGGCCTCTACGCCGCCGCGCTCCGGCTCACCCGGAACCCGCGCGACGCCGAGGACCTGGTCCAGGACGCCGTTCTCAGGGCCTTCCGCTTCTTCGACAAGTTCGAGCGCGGCACCAACATCAAGGCCTGGCTCTACAAGATCCTCACCAACACCTTCATCAACCGGTACCGGCGGACCACCAAGGAGCGCAACATCGTCGAGGACGAGCGCGACTCGGTGCAGGACCGGCTGGTCTCGCGGGACGCCGCCGACGTCGCCGAGGACCCCGAGCGCGCCTTCTTCGACCGGCTGCTCTCCGACGACGTCCTGCGCGCCATCGACTCCATCCCCGTCGATTTCCGGCTGGCGGTGATCCTGGCCGACCTCCAGGACTTCTCCTACAAGGAGATCGCCGACATCCTCGACGTCCCGGTGGGAACGGTGATGAGCCGCCTGTTCCGGGGTCGGCGCCTTCTCCAGAAGCAGCTCACGGAATACGCCGCCTCGTCGGGAGTGTTGCACGCGGGCGGGGACGATGGGACCATCCGCGACCGGAGCGTCGACCTCGACTCGTGGAAGCGGAAGCACGGCATCTCGTAGCACCGGACCTCAAGGACATGACGCAGGGCGCGACTTCCAGGACGACCTTCGAATGCGGCGACGTGGAGCGGCTCCTCGAGCCCTACCTCGACGGCGAGTTCGGCGACGACGACCGCGCCTCCCTCGAGTCGCACCTCTCGGCCTGCACCGGCTGCCGGGACGTGGCCGCGTCGGCCATGGCCTTCCGCTCGGCGCTGCGCGCCCGGCTCCGGGAGGCCTTCGCCCCCGGGGCTCCGCACGCCACCGCCCCCGACGCGCTGCGCCTCCGCATCTCCGCCGCGCTCGACGCCGAGGCGGAGCGCCCCTCCCCTTGGTGGCGCCGCATCCTCTCTCCCCTCCCGGTGGCGGCCATGGCCGCCTGCGTGGCCGGGGCGCTGGTGGTCTTCGCCGGGCACCGGGCCACCGACCCCATGGTCGAGGAGGCGGTGCGCAAGCACGCCCGCGACCTTCCTCTCGAGCTCAGCACCGCATCCATCGCGCCGGAGATCATCCCCGGCATCCTGGCGAGCAAGCTCGACTTCAACCCCAGGCCGCCGGCCTTCCGGGGCGAAGGGGTCAAGCTGATCGGGGCCCGCCTCGCCCAGCTGCGGGACTGGCCCGCCGCCTACATGCGCTACGAGACGCCGCGCGGCGGCCGGCTCGGCCTCTTCATCATCGACGACCCGAAGCGGCGCGTGGCCGACGAGGGGCGCGCGGTCAAGGCCGGAGCCGAGACCATCTGGGTGATGAACATGCGCGGCTACAACGTGGCCGTGTGGCGCCGGAACGAGATCGTCTACTCGCTGGTCTCCGACCTCGACGAGGCCGACCTGGTCCGCCTCGTCGAGACCGCGCAGTCCGTCGAGCGATAGCGCCCTTCCCCGAAGGCTTTTGACTTCGCGTTCGGGGCGGCCATAGGATCCCCGCATGCAGAAGAACGTCCTCCTCATCGAGAGCGACACCACCTTTGCGCGCGCGATGTCCTCGGCCCTCGAGTCGCGGGGCTACGGCGTCCGCACCAGTCCGGACGGCAAGGAGGGTTTCGAGCTCGCGAGGGCCCTGCACCCCGACTGCGTGGTGCTCTGCGTGGAGCTGCCCGGCCTCTCCGGCTATTCCTGGTGCAACCGGCTCAAGAAGGACGGGACCCTCAAGTCGATCCCGCTCGTCATCACCAGCTCCGAGGCGACGCCCGAGACCTTCGACCAGCACCGGAAGCTGAAGACGCGCGCCGAGGACTACCTCCTCAAGCCCTTCCAGCCCGAGACCCTGGTCGAGCGGGTGGGCGCGCTGGTCGGCCTCCCCGAGGAATCTCCGGAAGACGAGGAGCTCGTCACCCTGGACGACGTGGAGCTCGAGGGCGCCCACGCCGGGACCGCGCCAGGCCCGGCCGAGGAGGACGTGGACCTCAAGGCGCTCGACGACGCCTTCGACAACATCAGCCGGGGCGGAGACGAGCCCAGCGCCCACGCCCCCGGCTCCCCGGCTTCCGAACCGCCCCTCACCCTGATGCCCGAGGCCGACGAGTCGCCCTCCCTCTCCGAGTTCGACCGGGAGATGGCAGCCGCGCTGGCCTCCCTGGCCGAGGAGGCCGCCGAGGCGTCGAAGGTCTCGCCGATCGTTCCTCCCCCCGCACCGGACCCGTTCCGGAACGTCGCTCCTCCCCCTCCTCCCCCTCCGCCGAGGAGGGTGGCTCCCCTGGTGGAGTCGGTCGCGATGGAGGAGACGCCGGTATTCCTGGAGGAGGTGGAGGTGCTTCCGGGCGCCGACGAGGAGGCCGCCGCGGCGCTCCTGGAGGCGCGGCAGCTGGCCGACGTCCTCCGGGCCGAGGCCGACGAGGCCCAGCGTCTCCTCGCGGTCCGGGACGCCGAGCTCGACGCGCTGCAGGGCAAGCTCGAGGCCGCCAGCCAGCAGCTGGCGATGGCCGACGGGCAGCTGGCACGGACCCAGGAACAGCTCTCCCTCTCGGAGCAGGGAGCGGCCGAGCAGCAGGGCGAGATCGCGGCCATGCGGTCGAAGCTCTCCGCGGCCGAGCTCTCGGCCACGGAGCGGGGCGCCGAGCTGGTGGACGCGGAGCGGCAGGCCGAGGAGCTGGAACGGGAGATCGAGGTCGCCCGGACCGAGGCCCAGGGGCTTCGCGCCGAGATCGAGTCGCTGCGCTCCTCGGCCGACGGCGTCCGGGGCGAGGCCGCCGGGCTTCGCAACGAGGTCGCCACCCTGGGAGCGACCGTCGACGGCCTGCGGAACGAGGTCGAGACCCAGCGCGGCGAATCCGACGCCCGGCGCGCCGAGGCCGACGGCCTCCGCTCCGAGTTCCAGTCGGCCCGCGCCGACGCCGACGGCCTCCGCTCCGAGTTCCAGTCGGCCCGCGCCGACGCCGACGGCCTCCGCTTCGAGCTCCAGTCGGCCCGCGCCGATGCCGACGGCCTCCGCTTCGAGCTCCAGTCGGCCCGCG
>CAIQRS010000216.1 GCA_903874275.1 uncultured Anaeromyxobacter sp. | reverse complement strand
TCGGAGTCGGAGTCGGAGTCGGAGTCGGAGTCGGAGTCGGAGTCGGAGTCGGAGTCGGAGTCGGAGTCGGAGTCGGAGTCGGAGTCGGAGTCGGCAATAATTCACGAATAGTGATACACGTGCGCTGCACGGGCATCCATCTCCGAACCCGAACCCGAACCCGAACCCGAACCCGAACCCGAACCCGAACCCGAACCCCGGCTACTCCTCTCCCAGCGCCGCCCTCACGATCGGATTCGAGAGCAGCATCCGGTACTCCGCCGGGCTGAGCCACGCTTCCCGGTTCCCTCCCCGGTAGTCGACGGACACCCGCACCCTCCCGTCCCTCGCCTCGACCCGGGCCGGCCAGCCCGCCTCCAGGTCGCTCTCGATCGATCGCAGATGTCTGGCGATCCTGACCGCCCGCCTTCCCTCCGGCGACGACAGCGCGAGGAAGTGCCTGTTGCGGCTGAATCCGCGGTCCTCGCGCATCCGGCGCACTGCGAGCTCGACGAAGCCTGCCATCGTTCCCGAGGCTACCAGAGATCAGCGGGGGCGCGCCCGCCGGACGAACCGCGCCATGGCCACGTCGGTGACCCCGATGTGCGTCCGCAGCCAGTCGGCGAGGAACCGCTCGACGCGGACCAGTGGGTTCGCCGCGTTCCCGCGGCGCCGGTGGTCGGTCTCGAGCTCCAGGACCGCCTCCAGCATCGTGACGTGCTCCTCCCGGTGCCTGGCCAGATCCGGGAAGCGATTCTCGGCCATGAACCGCTCCTCGGCCTGGAAGTGGAACTCCACGTACTCCCGAAGGAAGGCGAGCGTGCGGTCGATCTCCGTCCCGTCGTCGGCGAAGGCCGCGTCCCGGACGCGGGCCACGCACCGGAAGAGCTCCTGGTGCTGCTCGTCGATCTCGCCGATCCCGGTGACGAGCGCCGCCGTCCACTCGAGCCGGGAAGCTTCCATCGCCGGATCCTACCCGAGTTGCCCGCCCCGGCGACAGCCGGGATCAGGCGAGCGGCGAGGCAGCGGCCGCACGGGCCAGCGCCCGCCGGAGCGACCGGGCATCCGGCCCCACCGCGACCGCCACCAGGTGGCGCCGCTGGAACATGGACCGGGCCACCCGCCGGACGTCGGCCGCGGTCACCCGCTCGACCCGGCGGCAGCGCTCCTCCAGCGTCTCGTCGGTCCCGAAGAGCTCCCCGGTCCCGAACCAGCCCACCAGCTCCGACGGGTTGTCGAGGGCGAAGGTGAGGGACATGCGGTGCCGCTCCTTCACGCGCGCCAGCTCGTCGGCGGGAATCACCCCGTCCCAGAGCCCGGCGGCGACCCGGAAGATCTCGCTGCTCACCCGCTCGAGCCGCGAGGGCGTGCAGGCCCCTTCGAAGGTGAAGAGCCCCCCGTCCTCGAAGGTCTCCAGGCTGGCGTGGATCGAGTAGGCGAGACCGTGCCGCTCCACCACCTCGAAGGGGAGGCGGGAGGAGAGCCCGTCGTCGAGGAGGCGCCTCACGACCAGCGCCGCGGCGTGATCGCGGTGCCGCTCGGGGACGGCGGGGAAGGCCAGGGAGAACTCGACCTGGGCGTCGTCGTGCTCGACGGCCCGCAGCGTGGGACCGGCCGGCCAGGCCGGCGGCGGGGCGTCAGGCCGGACGATGCCCCGGGGAAGCGCCCCGAGCCGAGGCGCGGCGAGCTCGACCACCTCCTCGAAGGAGACCGGTCCGGCGGCCACCAGCACCACGTTGGCGCCGGTGTAGTGGCGTGCGTGGTGGGCGCGGAGGGCGCCCTCGTCCAGTCCGCGGATGCTGCCCCGGGAGCCGGCGATCTTCTGCCCCAGGCCGTGGCCGGGGTAGGCGGTGCGCTTCACCAGGTTGTCGGGGTCGACGTCGCGGCCGCGCGAGTCCACCTCGTCGAGGATCTCCTCCAGGATCACCTGCCGCTCCACCTCGATCTCGCGCAGCAGCGGGTGGCTGACCAGGTCGGCGATGACGTCGATGCCGGTCCCGAGCCCCGCCGGGTGGAGCGACGTGTAGAAGCAGGTGTGGTCGCGCGCGGTCATGGCGTTCATGCTCCCGCCCGCCGCCTCGACCGCCGCGTTCATGGCGCGGCTGTCCGGGTAGCCGCGGCTGCCGCGGAACAGCAGGTGCTCGACGAAGTGGCTGACTCCGTTCGCCTCGGGCTCCTCGTGGCGAGACCCCACCCGGACGTAGAGCGCCAGCATGGCCGAGTGGAGGCCGGGCGTCCGCGCCACCACCACCCGGGCGCCGTTGGCGAACCGGGCTCGCTGCCCCAAGAGGAAAGGGCCCTCCGCCATGGGAGAGCGGCCCCTCAGGGGATCCCGGAACCGCCGCGACCTCGGCTTCGTCGGCTTCACGCTTTCACCGTCTCCTCGCTGCCGGCGACGTCCGCTGGCGCAGGCGGGATGCATACCGAGAAAGTGGTTCCTCGGCTCACCTCGCTGTGGCATCGGATTGTCCCGCCGTGTTCCTTGACGACTTGCAAGGTGAACGCCAGGCCGAGACCGGTTCCTCCCGACTTCGTGGAAAAGAACGGATCGAAGATTCTCTCCAGTTGTTCCGCGGGGATGCCCGATCCGGTGTCCGACACCGTCACCTCGGCGCCACCGTCCGCGGAACGGGCGGTCCGGACGGCGACCGTCCCCCCGGCGGGCATGGCCTCCCGGCTGTTGCGGAGGAGGTTCAGGAACACCGCCCGCAGTTGCCCCTCGTCGGCCCAGACCGCCGGGAGACCCGGAGAGAGGTCGCGCGTCACCGCCACCCCGGCGGCGGCCATCTCCGGGGCGACGAAGTCCACGAGCCCCCGGAGGATCTCGTTCAGCTCCTCGCGGGCCATCACCGGGCGGGGGAGCCGGGCGAAGCGCAGGTACTCCTCGGCGACCGCGTTCAGCCGGTCCACCTCGCGGGTGATGGCGGAGAGGAGCGCGCGGGCCTCGGTGGACGCCCCCGGCTCGATCTCCTCGGCGAGCAGCTCGGCGTTCAGCCCGAGGGAGTTCAGCGGGTTGCGGATCTCGTGGGTGATGTGGGCCGAGATCCGCCCCACCGCGGCCAGCCGCTCGGCAAGGAGCAACTCCTGCCGCTGCCGGTCCAGCGAGGCCGCCATGGCGTTGAACTCGCGGGCCAGGACGCCAAGCTCGTCGCTCCCCCGGACCTCGACCTGCCGGGTGAGGTCGCCGGAAGCCACCCCCTTCACCCCCTCGGTGAGGGTCCGGATGGGGGCGAGGAGCCGCTGCGAGATGAGCGCCGCCCCGATGCCCACGAAGAGGGCCAGCAGCGCGTAGATGACGATGGAGAGCGCCGTTCGCGACTCCTCCCGGCCGGCGGCGAGGACGAGCTCGCTGGTGTGGCTCTCCAGCGCGGCCTGAAGCAGTTTCACGTCCACCGCGAGCGCCTTCTCCATGGTCCGGGCGGCCTGGATGCCCGGCTCCGACGGGGCCTCCCCGGCCTCGGCCGCGTCGAGGAGCGCGCGGGCGGCGGCGTCGTAACGGGACCAGGCGGCGTCGAGGGAGTCGAGCCGCCCAACCACCTCGGCGAGAAAGGCGGCCTCCTCGCCCGAGGCCACACCCCTGGCCCGCCCGGCCACAGCGCGCCCCTCGGCGATCTTCTCCCGCACCAGCGAGGGGAACCGGGCCCGGGCCAGCGGGACGAGCGCGCGGCGGGAGGCCGGGTCGAGCACGCTGGCGTCCAGGACCCGGGTGGCCACCCAGTCCTTCACGTCGATCTGGGCGGCGATCCGGGTGAGGGGGAGGTACCCCTCCGAGAGGAGCCGGAGCTTCCGGCCCAGGTCGTGGAGCCGGGCGATCCCGAAGGCCGAGACCAGGGCGAAGGCGAGGAGCGACACCCCGAAGGCGAGGAAGATCTTGGTGGCGACGCTGCGCAAGGCGGGAATGTAACCCGTCGCCGGTCCGCCTTGCCAAGAGGTCGGCCCCGGCGATAGCTTCGTCCCCCCATGACCGGCCTCCTCCTCTTCATCTCCCTCGCCGCCGTCCTCGCGGCTGTCTACTTCTTCGCCTCCCACCGGACCTCGAGCGGCCAGCTGGCCAGCAAGGAGGAGGCGCTCCGCAAGCTCGAGGAGCAGGCGGCCAGCGTCACGAAGGAGGCCGCCGCCCTCCGGATCGAGGCGAAGGAGCGGCGCGACGAGGCCGCCCAGTTCCGCGATCAGCTGAAGGAGGCCAAGAAGAAGGCCTTCGATCAGGCCGAGTCGGTGAAGAAGGCCGCCGGCGCCCCGGCGCTGCGCGAGGAGATCGAGAAGCTCTCGACGAGGCTCGCCGACGCGCGGGCCGAGGCCTCCTCCGCGGCGGAGCGGGCCCGCAGCCTCGAGGCCCAGGCGGCCAGCGCAGTCCGGGAGCTGGAGCGCGGACGGGCCGAGGCGGCGGCAGCCGTCGAGAAGGCCCGGGCCCAGGCTCTCCAGGCGGCTCAAGCCGCCGCAGAACCGCTTTCGCCTCCCCCGCCCCCATCCGTCCCCGACGAGGCGCAGCTGGCCGCCGACAAGGACCGGGCCGACAAGGCCGAGGCCAAGCTCGCCGACGTCCGCAAGAAGGCGGCCGAGATGGAGCGCGACCTCAAGGCCGCCAAGGGACGGCTCGAGACCGACAAGCGCGTCTACATGGTGCAGAAGGGCGAGCTCGACATCGCCAAGGACCGCTACCTGGAGCTGAAGCGGCGCCACGACGCGCTCCGCAAGGAGCACGAGGAGCTCATCGACGCCGTCCGCCAGGCCGCCCGCGAGGAGCGGAAGGCCCAGGAGGCCGCGGGCGCCCCGGCCTCCGCACCGACTGCTGCTCCGGCTCCAGCCGCCCCGCCCCCCGCTCCGGCCGAGGCGCCCCCGGCGTCCCCGCCCGCGGGCGAGTAGCGCCAAGGGAAGGCCTTCGCCCCATGCAGAAGGCGGAGCGACTCCTCGACCTGGCGGCCCTCCTGCTGCGCGCATCGGAGCCGGTCTCCTGGCGCGAGATCCAGGAGCAGTTCCCCGAGGACTACGGCGGCAGCGGCGAGGCGGCCATCCGCAAGTTCGAGCGGGACAAGGCCGAGCTTCTCGAGCTGGGGGTCCCGGTCCGATGGGTGGGGGGCGACGAGGACCTCTCGGCCGGCTACCTGGTGGACAAGGAGGACTTCTACCTCCCCGACCTCAAGCTGCCCCCCGAGGACCTGGCGCTCCTCTACCTGGCCGGCTCGGCGGCGCTGGCCCAGCGCGCCTTCCCGTACGCGCGCGACCTGGCCCACGCCATGAACAAGCTCTCCTTCGCGGCGCGCGCACCGGGCGCCTCGGAGGTGGCGGCCGTGGCCTCGCTCCAGCTCTCGGCCGACGATGCGGACCCGGGCTCCCGGGCCGAGTCCTCGGCGCGGCTCGAGGCGCTCTCCACCGCGGTGGCCGGCAAGAAGCGGGTGCACCTGGTCTACGCCGGCGCCGAGCGGCAGGCCCGCACCGAGCGTGACGTGGAGCCCTACGGCCTCTACCAGCGGGGCGGGGCCTGGTTCGTGGCCGGGTTCTGCATGCTGCGCCAGGACATCCGCAGCTTCCACCTGGGGCGGATCGTTTCGCTCACGGTGAACCCGGCGGCGCCGCGGACCCCCGACTTCGAGCCCCGGAAGGGCTTCTCGCTGGCCGAGCTCGCCACCCGCGAATCCTGGGAGTTCGGCGTCCACGCCCCGGTGCGCTGCCGGGTGCGGCTCGACGGCCCGGCCAGCCCCGAGGAGCGCGACTCCTTCGGGCCGCGGGCCACCTGGAAGGAGTCCGACGGACGGGCGGTGGCCGAGGTGATGGCCACCAACCAGGAGGCCTTCCTGCGCCACGTGCTCTCCCTCGGCGATCGGGCCGAGATCCTGGCGCCCCGTCCGCTGCGCGAGCGGGCCCGCAAGGTGCTGGCGTCCCTGGCCCGGAGGGTCTCGTGACCCGCAAGGCCGCCCCGGTCAAGGCCGACGCCCGGGACCGGCTGCGGCGGGTGCTCTTCCTCGTGCCCTACGCGGTCCGCCACCCCGGCGTTCCGGTGCGGGAACTGGCCCGCAAGTGCGGCGTCCCGGAGAAGCAGATCCTCGAGGACCTCGACTTCCTGCTCGGGGTGGGCTGCCCCCCGTTCGCGCCCGACGACTTCCTCGATCTCTACGTCGAGGGGGACCGGGTCCACGTGGCACTCCACCAGAGCTTCTCCCGCCCGCCCAGATTCACTGAAAGTGAGGCGGCGGCGCTGGCCGCGGCAGCCCGCGCGCTGGGAGGGGAGGGGACGGAGCGGGTGGTCCGCGCCCTGCGCGAGGCGGTCCCGCGCGACCGGCGCGCCATCTTCGAGGAGCTGCTCGCCTGCATCTTCGCCGGGTCGCCCCCGGCCAAGGATTCGCTCCTCGGCCGCATCGAGCAGGCCATCGCCGCCCGCCGCGCCCTTCGCATCCGCTACTTCACCGCCACCCGCGGCGAGGAGAGCGAGCGGGTCGTGCACCCGTACACGCTGGCCCAGCGGCTCGGCCACTGGTACCTGTGGGGGCACGACGAGGGGCGCGGCAAGGCGCTCCCCTTCCGGCTCGACCGCATCCGCGAGTGCGCCGTGGACGAGAAGCGCTTCGAGCCTCCCACCGACGCCGAGCTGGCCCGGGGCCGCCTCTTCTCGGAGGCCAGCGGCCCCCCGGTCCGCCTGCGGCTCGGACCGCTCGCCGCGGCCTGGGCGCTGGCCCGGCCCGGGCAGTGGCGGGTCGTGAAGCGCGACCGGAAGGGCGGGGCGGAGGTCGAGGTCCCCGGCGTGAGCGACGAGTGGGCCACGCGCTTCGCCCTGTCGTTCGGAGGGGACGCCGAGGTGCTCGGTCCCCCGTCGGCCCGCCGCCACTTCGGCGAGGCGGTCCGGCGGGCCCTGGCCCGGTATCCCTGACGGTCCCGGCCCCGGGGTAAGCGCCCCGATGGGTGCACTACCGGGCAGACGGATGACCCCAGGGTGCGGGACGACCCAATCAAGTACACCGAAGTTCCTCAGCTTTTTGTCGGCACGGGCCGAGCACACTCCAAGGGGTGAGGTGAGCCGTGGCGAGAGTCCTGATCGTCGATGACGTGGAGATCGTTCGGAGGGCCCTGCAGGTCGGGGTCCAGAAGCTCGGCCACGAGGCGGAAGGCGCCTCGGACCCGCTGGTCGCACTCGAGCTCGCGCGCCTGCACCCGCCCGACCTCGCGCTCGTGGACTATCGGATGCCTGGGATGGACGGAGTCGCCTTCTTCGACGCCATGAAGCACCAGCTGGGCGACCGGTGCCCGAAGGTGCTCTTCGTGTCGGCGACGCCGCCCGACGAGGTCAGGGAGAAGCTGCTTCCCACCGGGCTCGTGCCGGCCGGCTTCGTGCGGAAGCCCTTCCACCTCGAGGACCTGTGGAAGACGGTGAGGGACGCGCTGGCGAACTAGAGACACCGCCAAGGCGCCTACTTCTTCGGGAGACCCGCCCAGCCGAAGTAGAGATCGGCGACCGCGCACATGTCGTTCGAGCCGTGGCCGGCGGCGATGGCGTCGCCGAAGAGGCTGCGCACCGCGGCGCTCACCGGCACCTTCGCTCCCTGGTCCGAGGCCGCCTCCTGCGCCAGCCGCTGGTCCTTCTCGGCGAGCGCGATGGCGAAGCGGGGCGTCCAGTCGCGGGCCAGGATCTGCTCCCCCTTCATCAGGAAGAACGGGGAGTGGAAGCTGGAGGCCTGCAGCGTCTCGACCACCTTGGCGACGTCGAGGCCACCCGAGGCGCCCAGCGCCAGCCCCTCGGCGTAAGCCGCCATCATCGCGCCACCCACGGAGTTCACCACCAGCTTCATGAGGGCGGCGTCCCGGGCGTTGTCGAGCTCGATCACCCGCGCCGAGATGGCGCGCAGCGCCGGACGGGCCTTCTCGCGGGCCTCGGCGGGGCCGCCGGCGACGATGGTGAGCTGGGCCTTCTCGGCGGCGGTCCTGGAGCCGAGCAGGGGAGCCGCCACGAAGAAGGCGCCGCGGGAGCGGACCCGCTCCTCGACCGACTTGGCGCTGCGCACGCCGGCGGTGGAGACGTCGACGAGCACGGCGCCCTTGCCCAGGCCGGCCAGCGCGCCGCCCGGGCCGTCGAGGACCGCGTCCACCGCCTTCTCGTCGGAGAGGCACAGGAAGACCAGGTCCTGGCTGGTGGCCGCCTCGCATGGAGTCGCGGCGCCCTTCGCGCCCTTCTTCACCAGCGGCTCCGACCTCGACGCGGTGCGGTTCCAGACGGTGACGGTGTGGCCGGACTTGCGAAGGTTGTTGGCCATGGGCGCACCCATGGTCCCCGTTCCAAGGAAGCCAATCTTCATGGTCCGACCGTTGTAGCCCAAGGAAGCGGGCTGTGAAAGCGCGATCCGACGCCCCGGAGAAAGGGAAACCCCTGGCGTGCCGCGGCGCGCCATGCGACGCTCCTCGGCCGCGTCGAGGGACGCGTGGAGGTCGGAAAGCCCAGATGGAATCCAGGGATGTCGTCGTCGTCGGGGGAGGGGTGAGCGGTCTCTCCTTCGCCTGGCACGCGGCCCGTTCGGGCCGGAAGGCGCTGGTCCTGGAGGGGAGCGAGCGGCTGGGCGGCTGCCTCGACTCCCGGCGGACCCCGGCCGGCTACTGGTACGAGCTGGGCGCCCACACCTGCTACAACTCCTACGCCGGCCTGCTCGAGATCATCGAGGGCACCGGCCTGCGCGACCGGATCCTCCCGCGCGGCGAGGCCCGCAAGCGCTTCGCCTTCCTCCGAGGCGGCGCCATCGACATGCTCGGCCCCATCTCGGTGCTGATGCGCTTCGACAAGGCGGAGCTGCTGCGCAACGTCTTCCGCGGCATGCGCGCATCGAAGGAGGGGGCCACCACCTGCGGCTGGTACTCCGGGGTGGTGGGCAAGAGGAACTACTCGCGCATCCTCGCCCCCTTCCTCTCGGCCGTGCCCTCGCAGAGCGTGGACTCCTTCCCCGCCGCGGGGCCGGGCTCACTCTTCAAGAAGCGTCCGCGGCGCAAGGACGTGGTGAAGAGCTTCACGCTCGACGGCGGCCTCTCCTCGGTGATCGCGGCCGCGGCGGGGAGCCCCGGCGTCGAGACCCTGACGGGCGCGATCGTGCGCGAGGTGAGGACGGTCGGCGGCGGGTACGAGGTCCGGCTCGCCGACGGGCGATCGTTCCAGGCGCCGGTGGTGTCGGTGGCGGTCCCTCCGTCGATGGCCTCGGCGATGCTGCGCGCCGACTTCCCCGACCTCTCGTCCGAGCTGGCCCGCGTCGGGATGGCGGCCACCGAGTCGGTCGGCGTCGTGGTCCGCCGCGAGAAGGTGAAGCTCCCGGAGATGGCCTTCCTGGTCCCGGCCGACGACCTCTTCTGGTCGGCGGTGACGCGCGATCCGGTTCCCGACCCGGACTGGCGCGCCTTCGCCTTCCACTTCAAGACCGGGAAGACCGACGACGAGCGCCGGGCCCGCATCGCCCAGATCCTCCAGGTGGAGCAGGGCGACTTCGAGGAGGTCACCCGCCGGATGACCCTGCTCCCGTCCCCGGTTCTCGGGCACGACCGCACCATCGCCGAGATCGACCGGATGCTCGAGGGGACGAGGCTGGCGCTGACCGGGAACTACTTCGAGGGGCTCGCCATCGAGGACTGCGTGCAGCGCTCGATCGGGCAGTGGGCGCGGGTCTCCGCGGCCTAGGACCTCGCCGCGCGCGCCCCCTCGAAGAGCCCCGAAAGCCTCCCCGAGAGCGCGCCCGCGCCGCGGCCGCGCGAGGGAGCCACGAAGACCGTGTCGTCGCCGGCGATGGTGCCGAGGACCCCGGGGAGGCGGGCCAGGTCGATGGCGCGGGCCACCGCCGGCGCGCTGCCCGGCAGGGTCCGGATCACGACCAGCGAGCCGTTGGTGGCCACCGCCGACACCAGCCCGGCCACGGCGGCGGCGACGGCGGCCGGCGCACCGTCGCCGATCTCGTAGAAGGAGCCCTCCGGGCGGGAGACCCGGCGGGCCGAGAGGCGGGCCAGGTCGCGGGAGAGGGTGGCCTGGGTGGCCCGGATTCCCTGGCGGCGCAGCCCGTCCAGCAGCTCCTCCTGCGTGGACACCCGTCCGGCCCGCAGGATGCGCGCCACGGCGTCGCGGCGCCGGCTGGCGTCCCGGGCGCTCACTTGTAGATCAGGGTTCCCACGCCGCGGTCGGTGAAGAGCTCGGCGATGACGGTGTGGGGGACGCGGCCGTCGAGGACGTGGACCCGCTCCACGCCCCCGGCGAGCGCCCGCAGGATGGCGCGGGCCTTGTGCTTCATGCCGCCGGTGATGGCGCCGGCCTCGACGCGCTTCTCCAGATCCGGGCCGGAGATCTGGCGGACCATGCCGCCGTCGGGCGCCGACTCGAGGATGCCGGGCACGTCGGTCAGGTAGATGAGCTTCTTCGCCCCCAGCGCCGCCGCCACCGCCGCGGCCACGTCGTCGGCATTCACCGATAGTCCGCGTCCGTCCTCGCCGCTGCCGATGGGGGAGATGACCGGCACGTACCCGGACTTGAGGAGCATCTTCAGGAAGTCCTTGTTCACCTCGACCACCTCGCCGACGTGCCCCAGGTCGCGGCCGCTCTCGTGCACGATCTTGCGGGCCCGCAGGAGCTGGCCGTCCTTGCCGGAGAGCCCCACCGCCGAGGCGTTGCGGGCGTTGAGGAGCGCCACCAGCTCCTGGTTCACCTTGCCGGTGAGCACCATCTCCACCACCGGCAGCGAGGTGGCGTCGGTGATGCGCAGGCCGTCCACGAACTCGGAGCGCTCGCCCAGCCGCTCCATGGTCCGGGTCACCTCCTGGGCGCCGCCGTGCACCACCACCGGCTTCAGCCCCACCGACTTCAGCAGCGCCACGTCCTCGGCGAAGGCCTCCTTGAGCGACTCCTTCACCATGGCGGCGCCGCCGTACTTGATGACCGCCACCTGCCCGGAGAAGGCGGCGATGTACTTGAGCGCCTCGGCCAGCAACGCCCGCTTGAAGGCCGGCGAGTAGTTGGCCACGTGGTCCTCGCGGGCCACGCCGCCGTCGGGCTTCTGCACGATCTGCGAGGCGTAGTCGGCGTTGATCTTGACGTAGTCGTAGGAGAGGTCGCAGCCCCAGGCGGTCGCGGTGACGTCCCCGTCGGCCAGCTCGACCCGCAGGTCGATGGCGGGCTCGCGCATGCGCGCCTTCAGGGCCTCCCGGTCGAACTCGGTGGGGGCCCCGCCCGAGAAGACCGCCACGCCCTGGAGCAGGACCCGGGCCTTGAAGGGGTCGATGAGCCAGCCGCGGGTCCCGGCCCGCGCGCCCACCGTGGCCAGCACCCGTCCCCAGTTGGGGTCGGCGCCGAAGAGGGCCGCCTTGACCAGCGGTGAATTGGCGATGGAGCGGGCCACGTCGCGGGCGGAGGCGTCGGTGGGGGCGCCGGTCACCACCACCTCGAGGAGCTTGGAGGCCCCCTCGCCGTCGGAGGCCATGGCCCGGGTCATCTCCCGGAAGAGGTCGGTGATGGCGGTCTCCAGGACCTCCTGGTCGGGCCCGGGCTCGGAGATGCGCGCGTTCCCGGCCAGGCCGTTGGCCAGGGCGACCAGCGAGTCGTTGGTGGACATGTCGCCGTCCACGGTGAGCATCTCGAAGGTGCACTTCACCGCCCGTCCCAGCACCTCCTGGAGGACCTTGGGGGTCACCGAGACGTCGGTCACCACCACGCAGATCATGGTGGCGAGCTGCGGCGCCAGCATCCCCGAGCCCTTGGCGATGCAGGCCACGGTGGCGGCCTTCCCCCCCACCACCACCTCGCGCGCCGCCATCTTGGGGCGGGTGTCGGTGGTCATGATGGCCTCGGCGGCGAAGTCGGCCCGCGCGCCCAGCTGCTCCACCAGCGAGGGGATGGCGTCGAGGATCTTCTGGGCCGGCATCCGCACCCCGATGACGCCGGTGGAGGCGGTGAGCACGGCGCGCTTCTGCACGCCCAGCGCGTCGGCCACCGCGCCGCGCAGGGTGGCCACGTCCTCCAGGCCGCGCGGGCCGGTGAGCGCGTTGGCGTTGCCGCTGTTCACGAGGACCGCGCGCATGCCCTCGGCGGGGACCCGGTCGCGCGCGTCGGCCACCGGGGCGGCCGCGGCCTTGTTCACCGTGAAGAGGCCGGCGGCGGCGGCCGGCACGTCGGAGACCACCAGCGCCACGTCGCGCCGCTGCGGCTTCAGCCCCGCCGCGACGCCAGAGAACCGGAACCCCTTGGGGATCTTCACGCCTGGCCTCCCGGGAGGTCGAGACCGAGGGTCTCGTCCCAGCCCTGGGTCGCGTTGAAGGCCTGGACCGCCTGCCCGGCGGCCCCCTTCACCAGGTTGTCGATGGCCGAGACGGCGATGACGAGTCCGGTGCGCTCGTCGAGCGTGGCGCCCATGTGGCAGCGGTTGGTGCGGGCCACGTCCTTCACCGCCACCCGGTCGGGGTTCATGATCCGGACGAAGGGCTCGGAGCCGTAGGCCTTCTCGAGGGCGTCGCGCAGGGCGGCGGCGGTGGCGCCCGGGGCGGCCCGGAGCGCGCAGGTGGCCAGGATGCCGCGCCGCAGGGGGACGAGATGGGGCGTGAAGGAGATGGGGCCCACCCCCCCGGCGAAGCGCGCCACCGTCTGCTCGATCTCCGGGACGTGCTGGTGGCGACCGATGCGGTAGGCGCGCAGGTCCTCGTCCACCTCGCAGAAGGAGTAGTCCTCGCTGGCCTTCCGCCCCGCGCCGGAGACGCCGCTCATGGCCGAGACGGCGATGCCCTCCCGGGCGGCCAGGCCGGAGCGGACCAGCGGCGCGAGCGCCAGCGCGATGGCGGTGGCGTAGCATCCTGGGTTGGTGACGAAGGTGGCCCCGCGCAACGCCGCCCGGTCGAGCTCGGGCAGGCCGTAGCGGGCCTGGGCGAGGAGCGGGACCGCGGTGTGCTCGAAGCCGTACCAGGTCGGGTAGGCGGCGGGGTCGTGGAGCCGGAAGGCGCCCGAGAGGTCCACCACGGCGACGCCCCGGGCGTGCAGCGCCGGGCCGAGCGCCAGCGAGACCTCGGCCGGCGTCGCCAGGAAGGCCACGTCGGCGGAGAGCGCGGGCGCCTGGGCCTGCGGCAGGTAGCGCAGCGCTGCGGCCTGGGCGGGGAGTGGGAGCCGCGAGCCGGCCGACTCGTCCGCCCAGCGGTCCGAGTAGACCGACGCGAGCCGGAGGCCGGGGTGGCGGGCGACGATGCGGGTGAGCTCGAGGCCGGAGTAGCCGGATGCCCCGACGACGGCGACGGTGCGCGTATCCATGGAGTTGCATGAATATGCAACTCGGGGCGGCCGGTCAACGGCCGCCCCGGAATCATGGTGCCCAGGAGAGGACTCGAACCTCCATGGCCTTTCAGCCGCTAGACCCTGAATCTAGTGCGTCTACCAATTTCGCCACCTGGGCGGAGGTGGGCCCCTCTCTAGCGGGGGGAGCGGCCCGGTGTCAACGCCATTCGGAGCGGCTAGGATGCCAGCCCCATGACCCTCGCCACCGCGCTGCTCGCCCTCGCCCTCGCCGCCGCCCCCTCTCCCCAGGCCCCGGTCACGCTGGTGGGCGCGGGAGCGCTCGGGCCGGGGGGCGCCGCCTGGCTGACCGAGGCCGGCTATCCGGGGGTGGCGCTCACCTACGCCCAGGGGCTCGACGAGTGGAACGACCTGGGCGGGACCGTGGGACTGGGATGGACCACCGGGGAGATGGTGCTCGGGCTGGTGTGGCGGCGGGAACTGGCCGGGGACGCCGGGAGCCGGGCCGGATTCCGGCTCGTGGCCGGGCCATGGTTCGACTTCGGCGCGACCTGGATCTACCCCGAGAACCGCTCCAACCTGGGGCTCCTGGTCGCGCCCGGAGTGGGATGGACCGCGTCGGCGGGCCCGGGCCTGGTGAGCGTCACGCTCGACCTCGGGCTCGAGTGGGCCATGCAGCGCGACATGGGGCTCGGGTTCGTCCCGCGCCTGGGCCTGGCCTACGAGGTGCCGGTGGCCAGGGACGTCACCCTCGGTGCGAGGGCGGGGCTGTGGGTCCGCTGGGCCACGGGGAGCGCGAGGATCCCGGGCCTGGACGAGAAGCTCCTGGGCGAGATCGTGGCCGTGGTCACCTGGAAGGTCTTCTAGTCGGGCCGGGAGCCGGGCCGGCTACCAGCGGGTGACGCAGGCGATCGCCGGGCTGCAGGTCCGGTCCACCGACTCGAGGTACTTGAGCATCTCCTCGGCCTCGACGGCCCCGGTGATGCGCTGGGGGACCTCGCGCCCCGCCGAGTCGATGAAGACCACCGTGGGCATGCCCACCACGGCGTACTTGTCGAAGACCTTCTGGAAGGCGTCGGTGTCGTGGGTGCCGTCCATCTTGAGGGTGACGAAGCGCCCCGCCGCCGCCTGCACGCGCGGGTCGGCCCAGGCGGTCTTGTCGAGCTCCTTGCAGGCGGTGCACCAGTCGGCCCAGAAGTCGATGATGACCGGCTTGCCCTGGGCGCGGGCCTGGGCGATGGCGGCCATCTCGTCCTGGTGGAAGTGCCAGGCGAGGTGCTCGCCCCGGACGCGGGCTCGCGCCGAGGCGGCGCCCGAGGCGTAGACGATCCCGCCCACCACGAGCGCCACGCCCGCCCCCTTGGCGAGCTTGTGCAGGGCCGGGCCGTGGAAGCTCCCGCTGAAGGCGCCGAGAAGCACGCCCGCTCCGGCCAGGCCGGCCGCGGCCAGGGCGGCGGTTCGGGAGGCGAGGAAGATGGGCTGCAGGGCCGGCAGCGAGTCCTTCAGGAAGACGCCGGCGGCGGCGAGAAGCGCCACGCCGAAGACGCTCTTCACGGTGTCCATCCAGGGACCGCTCTTGGGGAGCGACACCGAGAAGGCGCCGATGAGGAAGAAGAGGAGGCCGAGCCCCATGGCGTAGGCGAACATGATGCCCACGCCGAAGGCCACCGAGCCCTTGGTGGCCACGAAGGCGAGCGCGGCGGCCAGCACCGGCCCCGTGCAAGGCGCGGCGATGACGCCGGCGACGAGCCCCATCCCGAGCGCGCCCAGGTAGCCCGCCCCGCCCACGGCCTGCAGCCGGGCCTGCACCGAGGGGGGGAGCTGCAGCTCGAAGGCGCCGAACATGGATGCGGCCATGGTGGCGAAGACCAGCGCGACCCCGCCGATCACGAGCGGGTTCTGCATCACGCTGCCGAAGGCCTTGCCGGTGAGGGCCGCGCCCACGCCCAGCGCCGAGTACGTGATGGCGATGCCGAGAACGTAGAGCCCGGAGAGCGCCATGGCGTGGCGACGGGACGAGGCCTCGCGGGCCCCGAAGATGGAGACGGTGATGGGGATGAGCGGGTAGACGCAGGGGGTGAGGCTGGTGAGGACGCCGCCGCCGAAGGCCACCACGTAGGCGAGGAAGGACCCCTCGGCGAGCAGCGTGCCGAGCCCGAGGTCGGTGGTCGCACCGGTGGAGCCGCTGGCCGCCAGGTCGGGCAGCCAGGCCACGGCGGCGACGGTGAGGGCCGCGACCAGGATTCGGGTGAGGATCCGCATGTGTCCCTTGAACATAACCACCCTGTGGCCCGGGGGAAACCTTCGTTATAGAACCCAGGCCGGAACGCAATGAAGCTCCCCATCTACATGGACTGCCACTCGACGACGCAGGTCGACCCGCGCGTCCTCGAGGGCATGCTCCCGTACTTCACGGAACGTTTCGGAAACGCCGCCTCGAAGAGCCACTCCTTCGGCTGGAAGGCCGAGGAGGCGGTCGAGGAGGCGCGCGAGGAGGTGGCGCGTCTCATCGGCGCGACCGCCCGCGAGATCGTCTGGACGAGCGGCGCCACCGAGTCGGACAACCTGGCCGTGAAGGGGGTGGCCCGCTTCCACGCCGCGAAGGGGCGCCACCTGGTCACCACCGCCATCGAGCACAAGGCCGTGCTCGACCCGATGGCGGCACTGGCGCGCGAGGGGTTCGAGGTGACCGTGCTGCCGGTGAGCCGGGAGGGCCTCGTGGACCCCGAGGCGGTGCGCGCCGCCATCCGCCCCGACACCGTGCTGGTCTCGGTGATGCACGCCAACAACGAGGTGGGGACGGTGCTTCCCGTGGAGGAGATCGGGCGGATCACCCGCGAGAAGGGGGTCCTCTTCCACACCGACGCGGTGCAGTCGCTGGGGCGGATCCCCTTCGACGTGGAGGCGGCCAGCGCCGACCTGGTCTCGCTCTCGGCGCACAAGATGTACGGGCCGAAGGGAGTGGGGGCGCTCTACGTGCGGCGCCGCCCCCGGGCGCGGCTCCTCGGGCAGATCGACGGGGGAGGGCACGAGCGCGGCTACCGCTCCGGGACGCTCAACGTGCCCGGCATCGTGGGGTTCGGGAGGGCGGCTGCGCTGGCGCGCGAGGAGATGCCCGCAGAGGCGCCGCGCATCCTGGCGCTGCGGGAGCGGCTGCGCCGGGCCATCCTGGCCGGGCTCGATCGGGTGACGGTGAACGGAAGCCTCGAACGGCGGCTGCCCGGGAACCTGAACCTGAGCTTTGCCCACGTGGAGGGGGAGGCGCTCATGATCGCCATGAGGGACGTGGCGGTGAGCAGCGGGTCGGCGTGCACCTCGGCATCGCTCGAGCCGTCGTACGTCCTGCGGGCCATGGGGGTTTCCGACGAGCTCGCCCACTCCTCCATCCGCTTCGGCCTCGGCCGCTTCAACACCGAGGAGGAGGTGGACCACGCGGCGCGGCTGGTCGTCGAGAAGGCGACCAAGCTGAGGGAGATGTCGCCTCATACAGCGACGTCTACGCAGTAGACGGAGCAGGTCTGGCCCACGACCGGGTTCCCCGCGTACCGCCCGCTCACCTCCTCCCCGCCTGGCGGCTGGCCTGCCTCCCGCACCGGGCGGCTCGGGGGAGTTTCGCCCGGACGAAACGCGACATCCCTGTCGCGGTTCACCATGTGAACCCCTCCTTGGTGTGATCTGCCCGACGGTCCGCGCCGCGGACCTAGAACCACCCCCACAGGCCGTTCGCCATGTACCCCAGCCCGCCCGCGCCGAACAGGAGCCCGACGTACCACATGACTGGCTTCTTGATGAGCGCGCCCACCGACGACATCATGATGGCGATCTGCAGCAGCATCACGGCCAGGCCGAACGAGCCCCCGTGCCGTTTCAGCTCGGCCTGCTCGGTGGCGAGCTTCTCCGCCTCGATCTTGATCTCCCGCTTCTCCGTCTCGTAGCGCTGCGCCTCCCCGGTGGCGCGGTGGAGCGCCTTCTCGGCCTGGCCGCGCCCCTCGGGCGTGCGGGCCTCCAGCGCCAGCACCCCCATGTGCTCCCGCTCCAACTCGGCCAGGTTCTGCTTCAGGCTCTTCGCCTGGTAGTAGGCCCAGCGGTTCGCCTCCTGCGTGTTCTTGAGCTGGACCTGCGTGGCGAAGTTGGCGCCCTTCAGCGAGCTGATGGCCGCGCTGACCGCCAGGATGGTGGTGGTGAGCGCCACCCACTGGATCCACTTCTCCTTCTGCTCCGCCACGAGAACCTCCCGGCTGTGGAACGACGGGCGGGAAGATCGCCCGGAGGCGAAAGCGGATCAAGCAGTTCGCGCGAGGGCGGCCCGGCCAGGAGTTCGTGACGCGACCCCAGGTCCGCGGCGCGGCCCGGTCGGCGCCGAGGAACGGCCTGGAGACCGGCGACGCCGCTGGCCCGCCACGTGCTCCTGCCCCGCCCGTGCGCCTCCTCCTCGCCCTCCTCCTCGCCGCCCCGCCGGCGGCCCTCTCGCCGCCGCCGTCGCACCCAGGGCCGCCCGCAGCCGATCCTGCCGCCCTGGCGCGGCTCGACGGCCAGCGGGTCCTCTCCGTGGTCGCCGCCGCCGACCCACCCGTCGCCGAGGTGCAGCGGGCCGCTGCCGACCACGACGGCATCGACCCGGACCGCCTGCGCGCCTGGGTGGCCCGCCCCCGCAGCGCCCACTGGCTGCCCCGCGTCTCCCTCGACGCCAGCCGCACCGAGCGGGACACGCGGGTGGTGGGTGTCACCGGCACGGTCGAGTCCGACTACCTGCGCCTGAACCCGTCCACCCAGTTCGGGGTCCGCCTGAGCTGGGACCTCGACCAGCTGGTCTTCTCCCGCGACGAGCCGGCGGCCGCCTGGACGGCCTCCCGCCTCATCGACCGGCGCGCCGAGCGGGTCCGCCGCGCCACCAAGCTCTACTTCCAGCGGCGCCGGCTGCTCGTCCAGCTGGCGCTCGACCCGCCGCGCGAGGCCACGGGGCGCGCCGAGCGGGAGAACCAGATCGACGAGATCACAGCCGAGCTCGACGAGCTCACCGGGGGACTGTTCTCCGGAAGGAGGAGACCGTGAAGAAGCGCGCAACCACCCTCGCCGCCGTCGCGCTGGCCACGACGGCGCTGGCTGCCGGGACGCTGGCCGCCTGTGGCCCATCCGAGCCCGACCCCGCGCCGCGCGTGACGTCGGTGGCGCCGGAAGGGGAGGGGATCGCCCCCGACGCCCCCGGGATCTCGGTCCGGTTCAGCGAGCCGGTCGAGCCGTCCGGGGTCGAGGACGGACGCTTCCTGGCGCTGGCCACCGAGGCGGACGCGAAGTCGGCGGCCACCGCGGCGGCCTCCGCCACCGGCATCGGACCGGGCGTGGCGGTGGTCCCGGCCCGCGTCGTGCTCGCCGAGGGGGGCGCCGCGGCCGAGGTCGTCCCGGAGGCGCCGCTCCAGCCCCTGGGCACCTACGCCGTCGTGGTCGGCACCGGAATCCGCAGCGTGAGCGGCCGCGCCGTCATGGACCCCACCGGGCGGAAGCGCGCCTTCGCCACCACCTTCCGCACCGGCCCCATGCCGGACAGGCTCCCGCCGGCGGCGCGGTGGATCACGCCTCCCCACGGCCCGGCCCCGTCGAACCTCAGGGAGATCCGCATCGGGTTCTCGGAGGCCGTCACCGGTTCGCTCTCGGTGAAGGGCGTCGCGGGCCGGGCCCGGACCGTCTCCCCCGACGTCCTCGCCCTGGCCCTCGACGGGCCGCTCCCCTCCGGTCCCTTCGCCCCCCTGCTCGACGGGGTCCGCGACGTGGGAGGGAACCGTCCGCCCCCGCTGCCGCCCATCCTGGCGGCCTCCTGCCGCGACGACCGGGCGCCCGAGGTCGCCGTGGCCTCGGTGCGGGTCCTCCCGGCCGACACCGCCATCTCCCTGGCCGCCGACGCCTCGGAGGTGACCCGCCTCGGGGTCGAGGTGGCGGTGGAGCGGCTCGGCGAGGGCTGCGGGTCGCTCCCCGACGTCCCGGGGAGCCTCGTCGCCTGGGGGGAGTTCGTGCCCTGCCCCGGGCACGACCCCTGCGGCGCCCCCACCCGCTGCCCGGCCGCGGTCACGGCGTCCGGCCTCTGCCCTGGACGGCGAGTGAAGGTCCGACTCCTGGCCGAGGACCTGGCCGGCAACGCCGCCGCGCCCGGTCCCTGGATGATCGCGGTCACCGGCTCCGCCGCGGCGCGCCCCGTCGTCACCGAGGTGCTGGCCGACGCGGCCTCCCCGCAAGCCGGCGGGGAATACGTGGAAGTCGCCAACCTGGGCAGCGGCGACGCCGACCTCGCCGGCTGGAAGCTCGCCAAGCGGAGCGCCAGCGGCGCGGTCAGCCGCTGCACCCTCGAGCCGAAGGGGGGCGCCATCCCTCCCGGAGGCCACGGCCTCGTCGTGGGGGGAGGCTGGGACGGGCGCTACCCGCTGCCGGCGGGAGTTCCCCTCTTCCACTGCGGCGCCACCTCGCTCGCCGGGGGGCTCGCCGACGACCGGGCCCCGGCCATCGCGCTCGAGTCGCCGGCCGGGGCCGTGGTCTCCGGGTTCGGCTGGGCGGCCCCCTCCCTGCGCTGCACCGGCCGATCGGTCGAGCGGATCCTGCCCGAGGGGGAGGACGCGACCAGCAACTTCGCCTGTGCTGGCGCCGGGCCCGGGACCCCCGGGGCCTGCAACGGGAACACGCCGCCGGCCAGCTGCCCGCGAAGGCCCTACTGAGCGTGCTCGGCGACCCACTTCCCGAGAAACTCGTCCTTGAAGAGGAACCCGTCGGCTCCGCAGTCGGCCGCGAGCTGCTCCACCGTCTCCCGTGCCGCGCCGGTGCAGAGGATCACCTTGATGCCCCGGAAGCGCTCGTTGCCCTTCACGAAGCGGCAGAACTGCGGCCCGTCGATGCGGGGCATCTTCACGTCGAGGAGGATCAGGTCGGGGCGGGTCTCCCGCCGGGTGAGGATCGCCGTGGCCGCCTCGGCGTCGGCAGCGTAGAGCACCTCGAACCCCTTCCCGGCGAGGTCCCGGGTGAGGAACCGGGCCACGATCTCGTTGTCGTCCACGATGAGCACCCGCCGGCGCGCCACCAGCGCCGCGGCGAACCGCTGGGGGAGCTCCTCGAGGGGATCGAGGCCGAGGGGCCCGTCGGCGCCGCACCGGGTGGAGAGCTGGGCCAGCTCCTCCACGGAAGCCACCCCCGTGACCAGCGCCCGCCCGGCGAAGCCCCGGTCGCGAAGCAGGGCGATGGCCCGCCGCCCGTCCTTGGCGTCCACCACCAGCGCCTCCGCCCCGGCCAGGTTCGACGCGAGCTGCAGGGGATCCGAGGAGGCCACCGACTGGTGCCCCGCCTTCGACAGCGCCACCGCGACGGCGTCGCCGACGATCTCGTTCGCGCAGCAGACCAGGACCTTCACCGCCCCGGAACCATACCGCATCGACCCCGGCCAGGGTCGAATTGCCGCTCCCCGGTGCGTGTGCTAGCCGTGGGGCGTGCGCCCCTACGAGGTCATCCACCGCAAGCGCGACGGACGCCCCGTGCCGCCGGAGGCGATCGCGGAGCTCGTGACCCGCTACGCCGAGGGGAGCGTGCCCGACTACCAGATGGCCGCCTTCTGCATGGCGGTCTTCTTCCGGGGCATGAGCGAGCCGGAGCTCCAGGCCATGACCGCGGCCATGCTCCACTCCGGGGACGTGCTCGACCTCTCCGACATCCCCGGCCCGAAGATCGACAAGCACTCCACCGGAGGGGTGGGGGACAAGACCTCGCTGGCGCTGGCGCCGCTGGTGGCGGCCTGCGGGGTCAAGGTTCCCATGGTGAGCGGCCGGGGGCTCGGCCACACCGGTGGCACGCTCGACAAGCTCGAGTCGATCCCCGGCTTCCGGATCCATCTGCCGGTGGCGCGGTTCCGCGAGCTCACGGCCTCGGTGGGCGCCTGCCTGGTCGGCCAGACCGACCGCATCGCCCCCGCCGACCGCAAGCTCTACGCGCTGCGCGACCTCACCGCCACCGTCGAGTCGATCCCCCTCATCGCCGGCTCGATCATGTCGAAGAAGCTGGCCGAGGGGATCGACGGCCTGGTGCTCGACGTCAAGGTCGGCAGCGGCGCCTTCATGAAGCGCCTGCCCGACGCGCTGGCGCTGGCCCGCACGCTGGTGGGCATCGGCCGCGGAATGGGCAAGGAGGTGGTGGCGCTGGTCACCGACATGGACCAGCCCCTGGGCCGGGCCGTCGGCAACGCACTGGAGGTGAAGGAGATCCTCCACCTCCTCCACGGCGGCGGGCCGCCCGACCTGCGCGAGCTCACCGTGGTGCTCGGGGCGGAGATGCTGCTCCTCGGGCGCGTGGCGGCGACGAACGCCGAGGCGCGCGGGCTCGTCGAGCAGGCCATCGCCGACGGGCGCGGGTTCCGCAAGCTCTGCGAGATCGTCGAGGCCCAGGGAGGCGACCCGCGGGCGCTCGTCGAGCCCGACCGGCTGCCGCGCGCGGTGCGGGTGGTGGACGTCGTCGCCCCGGCCACCGGAGTGGTCGAGGCCGTGGACGCCGAGGCGGTCGGTCTGGCCGCCATGGCGCTCGGGGCGGGGCGGTCGCGCGTCGAGGACGCCGTCGATCCGGCCGCCGGGATCGAGCTGTGGAAGAGGGTGGGGGACCGGGTGGAGGCGGGCGAGCCGCTCGCGGCGATGCACGTGGGGGAGAGGCCGCTCGAGCCGCCCGACGCCGTCGCGGCGCGCCTGCGCGGGGCCTTCCGGATCGGGGCCGGGCCCGCGTCGCCGGGGCCGCTCGTCCTGGAGAGGATCGAGAAGGGGGAGGCATGAACCGGACCGTCGAGCTGCACACCCGCCTGGAGTACGCGCGGGCCTGGATCCGCGGTCGCACCGAGTACCGCCCGGTGGTGGGGATGGTCCTGGGCTCCGGGCTGGGAGCCCTGGCCGAGCGGATCGAGGAGCGGGTCTCCATCCCCTACGAGGAGATCCCCGAGTTCCCCGCACCCACCGTGCCGGGTCACGCCGGGCGGCTCGTGGTGGGGAAGCTGGGATCCACGCCCGTGGCCGTGCTCCAGGGCCGTTCCCACCTCTACGAGGGAGCATCGGCCGGCACCGTGGCCTTCGGGGTCCGCCTCCTGGCCTGGTTCGGCGTCCGCTCGCTGCTCCTCACCAACGCGGCCGGCGCCGTGAACGCGGCGCTGGCGCCCGGCGAGCTCGTCCGCATCACCGACCACCTGAACCTCACCGGCGCGAACCCGCTCACCGGGCCCAACGACGAGCGGCTGGGCGTGCGCTTCCCGGACATGGGCGAGCCCTACGACGCCCGGCTGGGCGCCCTGCTCGACGCCTGCGCCGCGCGCCTGGGTGTCGGGCTGCGGCAGGGGATCTACGCCGGCCTGGCCGGCCCGAGCTACGAGACCCCGGCCGAGATCCGCATGCTCCGGACCCTGGGCGCCGACCTGGTGGGCATGTCCACCGTCCTCGAGGTGATCGCGGCCCGCCACGCCGGCGTCCGGGTGGCGGCGCTCTCCGTCGTGACCAACCTGGCGGCCGGGCTCTCGGCGCAGCCGCTCTCGCACGAGGAGGTGCTCCGGGCCGGGGCCGGCGCGGTGGAGCGGCTCGAGCGGCTCGTGCCGGCATGGGCCGCGGAGGCGGCGCCGTGACCGGGGAGCGCCGCTTCCACGTGCTGGTCCGCGACCCCGCCGCCGGGGGCTCCTTCGAGGAGTGGAAGGGCTGGCTCGACGGGGACGGAATGCACTTCACCATGAGTCATCCACCGGCGCGGCGGCTCGAGCTGCGCTTCCTGCTCCCGGGCGCCGGCGTCGAGACCCGGGCCGGCGGGGAGGTGCTCCGGGTGGACCGGAACGGCGACGCCTTCCTGGCCCACGCGCGGCTCGACGGCATGGACGGGGCGAGCCGGGCGGCCGTGGAGAAGTTCCTGGAGGAGGCGTGAAGGCCCGCGACCTCACGCCGGCCGCCCGGGCGGCGCGCCGACGCGCCTACGCCCCCTACTCGGGCTTCCGGGTCGGAGCCGCGCTGCGCGCCGGGGGCCGGGTCTTCGAGGGGGCCAACGTGGAGAACGCCAGCTACGGGCTGACCGTCTGCGCCGAGCGCGCCGCGGTGCTGGCGGCGGTCCTGGCCGGGAGGCGCACCCTCGAGTCCCTGGCCGTGGCCAGCGGGACCGTCCCGCCCACGCCCCCCTGCGGGATGTGCCTGCAGACCCTGGCCGAGTTCGCCGGACCCGGACTCCCGGTGACGCTGGCCGGGGCCCGCGGGTCCCGCGTCGAGACCACGCTGGGGGCGCTCCTCCCCCGGGCCTTCGGCGCGGCGCAGCTCGGCGGAGCGCGGCCCGCGAAGGGGCGGCCGTGAGGGTCTTCCACGGCCTGGACGGCGCCACCGCCCTGCGCGGCTGCGCGGTCGCCATCGGCAACTTCGACGGCGTGCACCTGGGCCACCTCCGGCTCCTCGAGACCGCGCGGGCCCGCGCCGCCACCCACCGGGCGCCCTCGGTCGCGCTCACCTTCGAGCCGCACCCGGCACGGGTGCTGCGCCCCCGCATGGCGCCCCCGGCCATCACCCCGCCGGCCCGGAAGCTCGAACTCCTCGAGGAGGCGGGCATGGACGCGGCGGTGGTGCTTCCCTTCGACATGGCCTACGCGGCCACCCCGGCCGCCGAGTTCGTGAGGCGCGACCTGTGCGCCCGCCTGGGAGCGGCCGACGTGGTGGTGGGGTACGATTTCACGGCGGGTCACGAGCGGGCCCGGGTGGACGCCCTCCGGGAGATCCTGCTCGCCTGCGGCATCGGGCTCTCGGTCATCCAGCCGGTCACCGCCGACGGCCTCACCGTGAGTTCCACCAAGGTCCGGGAGTTCCTGCTCGAGGGGAACGTCGAGGGCGCCGCGGTCCTGCTCGGGAGGGCGCACGACGTCGAGGCGGTGGTGGAGCGGGGGGCGGGGCGCGGGCGGACCCTTGGATTTGCCACGGCCAACCTGCGCCCGGAGGGGCTCCTCCCCGCCCTGGGCGTCTACGCGGCCCGGGCCCGGGTCGGTGTGGGGCTGCGCCCCGACGGGGTGTCCCACGCAGCGGGGGCACGGGCCCTCGACGCGGTCTGCAACGTCGGCGTGAAGCCCACCGTCGAGGAGTCGGGCCCGGTGGGGCTCGAGGCGCACCTCCTCGGCCACGACGGCAGCGACCTCTACGGGGAGCGCGTCCGGGTCGAGTTCGTCGGGCGCATCCGACCCGAGAAGCGCTTCCCGTCGCTCGAGGCGCTCCGCTCCCAGATCGGCGCAGACGCCGGCGCGGCCCGGGAACTCCTGGCGCGCTTCCGCGACCGGTGACCGGGCGCGCACGAAAGCCGGCCGGATTCCGGGGGGTTGCGCCCCATCGTTCCTTGACCCCCCCGGAAACGCGGTGCTACCGTCGAATTTCTTCCAGCGTGCTCGATCCCGGGAGAGAGTGACCACATGTCGGGACGTCTCGGCGAACTGCTGGTGCGGGAGAACCTCGTCTCCTTGCAGCAGCTCCAGAAGGCTCAGGACGAGCAGCGCCGGAACGGCGGCCGCATCGGCTCGCTCCTGGTCAAGCAGGGCGCGATCGCCGAGAGCGACCTCACCGGCTTCCTCTCCAAGCAGTACGGGGTGCCATCGATCTCGCTGAAGGACTTCGAGATCTCCGAAGACGTCATCAAGCTCGTCCCCAAGCAGACCGCGGTGAAGCACGGGGTCGTGCCGGTGAACCGGGCCGGGTCGTCGCTCATCATCGCCATGAGCGACCCCTCGAACATCCTGGCGCTCGACGACATCAAGTTCTCCACCGGCTACAACGTCGAGGTGGTGGTCGCCTCCGAGCAGGCCATCCGCGAGGCCATCGACCACTACTACGGCGAGAAGGGGCCCAGCTACGACGAGGTGATGCAGGGCTTCGAGGACGCCGACTTCTCGGTCATCGAGGAGGGCGATGGGCTCGACGTCCTGGACCTCGAGAAGAGCGCCGCCGAGGCCCCGGTCGTCACGCTGGTGAACATGATCCTGCTCGACGCCATCAAGAAGGGGGCGTCGGACATTCACGTGGAGCCCTACGAGAAGGAGTTCCGCGTCCGCTTCCGCATCGACGGCGTGCTCTACGAGGTGATGAAGCCTCCCATGAGGCTGCGCGCCGCCATGATCAGCCGCCTCAAGATCATGAGCCACCTCGACATCTCCGAGCGGAGGCTCCCCCAGGACGGCCGCATCAAGCTGCGGCTCGGCAAGGGCAAGGAGATGGACTTCCGCGTCTCCGTCTGCCCCACGCTCTACGGCGAGAAGGTGGTGCTGCGGCTCCTCGACAAGTCGAACCTCCAGCTCGACATGACCAAGCTGGGCTTCGAGGAGAAGCAGATGAAGGACTTCCTCGAGGCCATCGACCGCCCCTACGGCATGGTGCTCGTCACCGGCCCCACCGGCTCGGGCAAGACCACCACGCTCTACTCGGCGCTCCAGCGCCTGAACGAGGTGGCCTGGAACATCAGCACCGCGGAGGACCCCGTCGAGTTCAACTTCTTCGGGATCAACCAGGTGCAGATGCACGAGGACATCGGCCTCAACTTCGCGGCCGCCCTGCGCAGCTTCCTGCGGCAGGACCCCGACATCATCATGGTCGGCGAGATCCGCGACTTCGAGACCGCCGAGATCGCGGTCAAGGCCGCCCTCACCGGCCACCTGGTGCTCTCCACGCTCCACACCAACGACGCCCCGGGCACCATCTCCCGCCTCCTCAACATGGGCATCGAGCCCTTCCTGGTGACCGCCTCGCTGAACGCGGTCATCGCCCAGCGGCTCTGCCGCCGCCTCTGCCCCGACTGCAAGGCGCCCGCCCCGCTCGACGAGCAGGCGCTCCTCGACGCCGGCATCGCCCCCGACCAGATCGGTTCCTTCCAGCCCTTCGACAAGGTCGGCTGCAAGAACTGCAACGACCGCGGCTTCAAGGGTCGCGTCGCCGTCTACGAGGTCATGCCCATGTGGGACGGCCTCAAGGAGCTCGTCATCAACGGCGCCTCGACGGCGGAATTGAAGCAGGAGGCCATCCGGCTCGGGTTCCAGACGCTCCGGATGTCGGCGCTCAACAAGGTGAAGGAAGGAACCACCACCCTGGCGGAGGCGGTGGGAAACACCGCCCCGGACCGCTTCTAGGAGGACGATCGTGGCCAACCTTCATCAACTGCTCAAGGCGATGGTCGAGAAGGGCGCGAGCGACCTGCACATCACCACCGGCTCGCCGCCGCAGCTCCGCATCGACGGCAAGCTGGTGCCCCTCAAGACCAATCCCCTCAGCCCGGTGGAGACGAAGCAGCTCTGCTACTCGATCCTCACCGACGCCCAGAAGCACCGCTTCGAGGAGGAGACCGAGCTCGACCTCTCCTTCGGGGTGAAGTCGCTCTCCCGCTTCCGCGCCAACGTCTTCCTGCAGCGCGGCGCGGTGGCCGGGGCCTTCCGCACCATCCCCTTCAAGATCCTCTCCTTCGCGGAGCTGGGGCTCCCCCCGGTGGTGACGGAGCTCGCCAAGAAGCCGCGCGGGCTGGTGCTGGTCACCGGCCCCACCGGCTCGGGAAAGTCCACGACGCTGGCCTCGATCATCGACAAGGTCAACACCGACCGTCACGAGCACATCATCACCATCGAGGACCCCATCGAGTACCTCCACCCCCACAAGAACTGCCTGGTGAACCAGCGCGAGGTGGGGGCCGACACCCAGTCCTTCAAGAAGGCGCTCAAGTACATCCTGCGCCAGGACCCGGACGTCGTGCTCATCGGCGAGATGCGCGATCTGGAGACCATCGAGGCGGCGCTGGTGGTCTCCGAGACCGGCCACCTGGCCTTCGCGACCCTGCACACCAACAGCTGCGTGCAGACCATCAACCGCATCCTCGACGTCTTCCCGCCCTACCAGCAGCCGCAAGTCCGGGCCCAGCTCTCCTTCGTGCTCGAGGGGGTCCTCACCCAGAACCTCCTGCCCCGATCGGGCGGCCCCGGGCGCGTCCTGGCTCTCGAGGTCATGGTGCCCAACCCGGCCATCCGGAACCTCATCCGCGAGGACAAGGTCCACCAGGTTTACTCCCAGATGCAGATCGGGCAGACCAAGTTCGGGATGCAGACCTTCAACCAGAGCCTGGCCTCGCTGGTGCAGAAGCGGCTCATCACGGTGGACGAGGCCCTGGGCCGGTCCAGCGACGCCGACGAGCTGAAGAACATGCTGACCAGCGGGACGGGAGTGCGGACCACTGCGCCGCCGCAGCGGTAGTCAACGGTAGGCGGATGTGAGGATCGACGCGGGACGGTCCCTGTCCTAGACTCGTGGGACGGGATCCGGGAGCGAGGGGCTCATGGCACAGGCGGCAGCGACCAAGATCGGGACCAAGAACGCGCCGGCGGTGCGCAAGCTCCCGGTGTGGAAGTGGGAGGCCAAGACCCGGCAGGGCGAGGTGCGGGCCGGCGAGATGGAGGCCGCCGACGACGCCGCGGTGAAGGCCCGTCTCACGCAGATGGGGCTCGACCCCACCAAGGTGAAGAGGAAGCCCAGGGAGATCCACCTCAAGATCCCCGGGACGGGCGGGGTCACCACCAAGGACCTGCTGGTCTTCACCCGGCAGTTCTCGGTGATGATCGACGCTGGCCTGCCGCTGGTGCAGGGGCTCGAGATCATCGCCACCCAGGCCGACAACCGCGAGTTCCGGCGCGTGCTCACCGACGTGAAGCTGCGGGTCGAGTCGGGCTCCACCTTCGCCGACGCGCTGTCGGTCCACCCCAAGGTCTTCGACGAGCTCTTCACCCAGCTGGTCCGCGCCGGCGAGATCGGCGGCATGCTCGACACCATCCTGCAGAGGCTCGGCGCCTACATCGAGAAGAACGAGAAGCTGAAGCGGCGCGTGAAGGGCGCCATGGTCTACCCGGGCATCGTGCTCACCGTGGCGGTGGGCGTCACCGTCGTGCTGCTCATGTTCGTCACCCCCACCTTCGAGAAGATGTTCAAGGACTTCGGCGGCGCCATGCCGGCGCCCACCCAGTTCCTCATCGATCTGTCCCATTTCATGACGAGCTACTGGTACCTCCTCTTCGGGGTCCCGGTCGCGCTGGCCGTGGCGTGGCGGACCTGGGTGGGAACGAAGAGCGGCAGGGCCCACTGGGACGCCTTCGTGCTCAAGGTCCCGGTCTTCGGGGCGCTGATCCGCAAGATCGCCGTGGCCCGCTTCACCCGGACGCTCGGCACCATGCTCTCCTCCGGCGTCCCCATCCTCGACGCGCTCGAGATCGTCGCCAAGTCCTCCGGGAACAGGGTGATCGAGCGAGCCATCCTCACCGTCCGGCTGCGCATCGCCGAGGGGAAGAACATCGCCGGGCCGCTCGCCGACACCAAGGTGTTCCCGCCCATGGTGGTGCAGATGATCGGGGTGGGCGAGGCCACCGGCGCCATGGACCAGATGCTCGCCAAGATCGCCGACTTCTACGACGACGAGGTGGACGTGGCGGTGGGCGCTCTCACCAGCATGATCGAGCCCATCATGATGGTCTTCCTGGGCGGGGTGGTGGGCGGGTTCCTGGTCGCCATGTACCTCCCCATCTTCAGCATCGCCGGGAACATCAAGTAGCCGTGGCGTCCGGCTGGATGACCGATCCGGCGAGGCGCAAGCTCGCCTGGGTCATCCTCTTCCGGCTCGTGCTCGACACGGTCCTGCTGGGTGGGACCGCCTTCTGGCAGGTCGAGGCGGGCGGGGCCGCGCCGGCGCTGGCCACCGCCCTCTACGGCATCGTTCTCGCGACCTTCGTGGCGTCGTTGGCCTTCGCGGCCTGGCTGGCCTCGGGGCGGTGGCTGACGGGCCTCGCCTGGGCCCAGATCGCCGCCGACGTGGCCATCGCCACGGCGGTGGTGGCCATCACCGGCTGGAACGACAGCGTCTTCGTCTTCATGTACTCGCTGGCCATCGTGGAGGGGGCGATCCTGCTCTTCCGGGTCGGCGCTGTCGGCGCGCTCGTTCTCTCGGTCGCCACCTACGTGTCGGTCATCGTCCTGCTGGCGCCGGGGCGGCCCGCCGTCCTGTCGCTCTTCGCCCACGCCGGCGCCTTCTTCGCCACCGCGGCGCTGGCCACCTACCTCGCCGAGCAACTCCGCAGCACCGGCGAAAGGCTCGAGGCACGCGAGTCCGACCTGGAGGCGGTCACCGCGCTGCAGGAGGCCATCGTCCAGTCGGTGGCGGCCGGGCTCGTCACCCTCGACGCCGCCGACCGCGTCACCTTCCTGAACCGCGCCGGCGAGCAGATCACCGGCCTCCATGCCGACGAGGTGCGCGGCCAGCCCGCCTCGCGCTGGTTCTCCGGCATGCAGGAGCAGACCGGTCGCGACGAGACCGACTTCGAGAACGTCCGGGGGGAGCGGCTGCGCCTCGGCTACACCCACTTCGCGCTGCGCGGCCGCGACGGCAAGCCCATCGGCCGCGCCGTCATCTTCCAGGACCTCTCCGGGCTCCGGGCCATGGAGGAGCGGGTTCAGCGCAGCGAGCGGCTCGCCGACATCGGCCGGGTGGCGGCCGGCCTGGCCCACGAGCTGCGCAACCCGGTGGCTGCAATGTCCGGTTCGATCGAGCTCCTGCGCACCGGCCTCGAGCTGGCCCCCGACGAGGCGCGGCTCATGGACATCGTCACCCGCGAGGCCTCGCGACTGAACGAGCTGGTCACCCGCTTCCTGGAGTACGCGCGCCCGGCGGTCCCGCGCCGCGGCCACACCGACCTGGCCCGGCTGGCGTCGGACACCCTGGAGGTCTTCGCCAACGACCCGGCGGCGGCCTCCATCCGGGTCGAGCGGGAGCTCGCCCCGGCGGGCTGCAGGTGCGACTCCGACCTCATGCGGCAGGTGCTCTGGAACCTGCTCGCCAACGCCGCCCACGCGGCGCGCTGGCACAACGCGGCCAGCCGGGACCGGGGGCGGGTGACGGTGCGGACGGGCATGGACGAGGACGGCTGGGCACGGCTCGAGGTGGAGGACGACGGCGCCGGCATCCCGGCGCAGGACCTCCCGCGCCTCTTCACCCCGTTCTTCACGACCAAGGAGCGCGGCAGCGGGCTGGGGCTGGCCACCGTCCAGCGGGTGGTGGACGCCCACCACGGCACCATCGTCGCGGGCCCCGGGGGCGACGGCGGCGCACGCTTCGTGGTCCGGCTGCCGCCGGAAGGTTAGGAGAGGGCATGGCGCGCATCCTGGTGGTGGACGACGAACTCTCCATGCGGGAGTTCCTTCAAATCCTGCTCGCGAAGCAGGGGCACGCAGTGCTCACCGCAGGCGACGTGGCCGGCGCGCTCGAGAAGTTCCGGGAGAGCGACCCCGACCTGGTGGTGAGCGACCTGCGCCTGGGGCGCGAGTCGGGGCTCGACCTGCTGCGCGCAGTGAAGGCGGAGTCGCCCCGGACCGAGGTGGTCATCATGACCGCCTTCGCCACCGCCGAGAACGCCGTGCAGGCCATGAAGCTGGGGGCCCACGACTACGTGCTGAAGCCCTTCAAGGTGGAGGAGCTCCGGCTGGTCCTGGAGAAGGCGCTGGAGCACCGGGCGCTGCTCGCCGAGAACCGGCTGCTCCGGCACCAGGTGGGGGCGCGACGCGTCGGGTCGGAGGAGATCCTGGGCGACTCGCCGCCCATCCGGGAGGTGCGGCAGCTGGTCGAGAAGCTCGCGCCCACGCGGACCACCGTGCTGGTCACCGGCGAGAGCGGCACCGGCAAGGAGGTGGTGGCGCGCTCCATCCACGGCCACAGCGACCGGCGCGACCAGCCCTTCGTGGCCATCAACTGCGGCGCCATCCCCGAGGGGCTCATCGAGAGCGAGCTCTTCGGCCATGAGAAGGGAAGCTTCACCGGCGCGGTGGAGGACAAGCCCGGCCTGTTCGAGGTGGCCGGGTCGGGAACGCTCTTCCTCGACGAGGTCGGGGACCTGCCGCTGCACGTGCAGGTGAAGCTCCTGCGGGCCCTCCAGGAGCGGCGCACCCGGAGGGTGGGGGGCAGCGCCGACATCGCCTTCTCGGCCCGCGTCATCGCCGCCACCAACCGGGCGCTCGAGGCCGAGGTGAAGGCCGGGCGCTTCCGCGAGGATCTCTTCTACCGGTTGAACGTGATCCAGCTGCGCATGCCGCCCCTGCGGGAGCGGCAGGGCGACATCCCCGCCTTCCTCGACTTCTTCCTGCGGCGGTTCACCGCCGAGCTGGGGAGGGGCGAGGCGGCCTTCTCCCCCGAGGCGCTGGAGCTCCTGCTCGCCTGGCCGTGGCCAGGGAACATCCGCGAGCTCGCCAACGTGGTGGAGCGGGCCGCCACGCTCTCCGACGACAGCATCATCGGGCCCGAGGCGCTGCCACCCGGGGTTCGCGGCGCCGAGCTGCGCGGCGCCCCGGCCGAGATCCCCACCTCCGGCATCGACCTGCAGGCCCACCTCGACGCGCTGGAGCGGCGCGCGCTCGAGCAGGCGCTCGAGCGCACGGGTGGCAACAAGACCGAGGCGGCCAAGCTGCTCGCACTCACCTTCCGGTCGCTGCGCTACCGCCTGGCCAAGTTCGGCATCGGCGAGGGGGGGTAGCAGCCGCGGGGGGTGTCCCGCGGCCGCACCCGTCCGTCATTCGCAGGCGCCGGTGGCGGTGTGGCGGCAGTTGTGGAGGTCGCGGGGGACCTCCAGCCAGTAGACCGGCTCGAAGAGGTCGTTGCGCGTGCCGATCTGCTTGTTGGCGGGTGGGGCGCCCGAGTCGAGCTGCAGGGTGGAGTAGGACACCTTTCCGGCGGCGTTCACGGTCACGCGCACGAGCGGGGAACTGGGGGGCGCCGTCGTCGAGCGCTGCGTGGCCCTGTAGAGAGTGGTGCCGTCGACGTACCCGCAGGTGGCGGAGGGTGCGCCGCTGACGTAGTCGGAGAGGTAGCCGTAGGTGATCGGCGTGGCCAGGTCGGTGCAGGGGTCGCCTCCCGACGACTTCCCGTACGGCCGGAGCCCGCTCCAGACCGCGCAGCCCAGCACGACGGAAGAGCCGGAGCCGGTCTTCTCGTCGGTCCAGGTCGAATCCGCGCACGCCTCCCTCGACGGGCAGGCCTTGCCGTACTCGAAGAACCAGCCCGGGTCGGTGCTCTGCGCGGTGCAGACCGAGCCCACCGTGCCCCCCGCGCAGGTGATCGTTGGCATCCGCGGGTCGCTCACGAAGGTCGCCCTGGCGGCGGTCGTCTCGACCAGGCTGCAGCTGTTGCCCCGCGTCCCGTTGCAAGTCCCGGAGTAGGTCGTGTCGGTGAACCGGTTGGCGTCGAAGACCCGAGCGCTTGCCTGGTCGGTGAAGACCTTGGTGCCGATCCCTCCGTAGGACCAGATGCCGTAGAAGCGGTTTGGGGAGACGCTGGTGCTGGTCGGCGTCAGGTCCTTGCCGGTGCCGACCGGAGAGAAGGTCGCGCACACGCCGTCCCCGTTGCAGGTGATCGTCCCGGTGGCGGAGGAGGTCCTCCCCGACCCGCAGTTGAGGTTGAGCGACACGGTCTTCGTCGGGGCGGTGCAGACCGCGGCGGTGCCGCAGGTCGAGCTGGAGGAGGTGGTGGGGGTCTGGGTCATGACGCCCGCGCTGGTGCATTCGAAGGTGTTGGTCACGCTGCAGGCGCCCATGTTGTCGGTGGTGGTGGACGAGACCGCGCACCCGGACTGGCAGCAGGAGAGGAGGTTGTCCGGCCCGCAGGCCGTTCCCTGCTGCATCAGCCGCTCGCGGTTCCCGCTCCCGACGAAGGTGCGGAGCGACCGGGTGTTGGGCTCGAAGGCGTTCGAGGTCATGTAGTAGAACTCACTGCGCCCGGAGGCCACCTGGCTGTTGTTGGTCTGGCGCCGCTCCTCGAAGGTTCGCGCCGCGTACCAGTTGTCGACCAGGAACGGTGCGGCCTGGGCACGGGTCCCCGGCGCCCAGAACCGGGCCACGAAGAGGTTGCCGCCCAGGTCACCCCAGGTGGCCGTGTCGAAGAAGCCGTCGGTGTCGAAGGTCTGGCTGGAGGGCTCGCCGATGTCGAGCAGGGCGATCCCGGCGGCCACGGGGAACATGCTGGTCCCGGAGCCGCTGATGCCGAGCTGGGTCTTGAAGGTGTCGTCGGTGTAGCGCCAGAGCGTCCCGCCGGTCCAGGCGTCCACCATGAAGACCGCCCGTCCACGGGTCATGGCAGGGTCGTACCCGCCGTTGATCATGACGATCCACTGCTCCGCCCAGCCCCGGGAGTCGGTGGCGTCGGCGATGCGGACCGGCCCGATGGGGGGAGGGCGCGGGGCGAAGTCGGCCCAGGACTGCCCCATGTAGAACGAGTCCACGGACAGGGGCTGGGGGAAGGTCCAGAGCATCTTCACCTTCGTGTAGTCGTCGGGCGTGGTGACGTCGAGAGCGGTGTACTGGGTGCCTCCGGAGCGCTCCCCGAAGATGGCAACGGTGTGGAACTCGTCGGCCTCCTTCACGTGGTTCTTCGTGCCAGCGCCGTTCGCTCCCCCATCCACCCAGACGTCGCGGACCATCACCGACCCGTCCACCATGTACTGGTGGGCGCGGAGCATGTCCTTGAGCCGCGGCAGGAGGTCCGGCGGGATGAACGCCCAGAGCTCCGTTCCGGTGCCGCTCCCGGCCGAGTAGCAGCACACGCCGTCCCCCGTGCACGTCTTCGAGGAGCCGTCGCAGTTCCCCGGCGTCCCTCCGTCGAAGGCGTGGAGCATGCCGTCGTTCGCGCCCACCAGGATCACGCGCCGCCGCTGCCGGTTGTCGAGCCGGTACTTCTCGTAGGCGTCCACCCGAACGCTGCCGAGGCCGTCGTACGCGCCGGCGGGGTTGCTGGTCTGGAAGGGAAGCGCCGCCGGGCTTCGCAAGGTGGCGACGCACTGCTTCTCGTAACCGGTGTCGCAGCGGATGGAGTCGATGGGCGCGGTCACCACCGCCGGGGACGAATGGAAGATGTCCCCCAGCTTCCAGAAGCGCTGGATGGTGCGGGAATCGTCGGCGCGGTTGCGCTCCTCGCCGTCGGCCTCGTCGGTGCACGAGGCCTCGTTGGTGCTTCGCCCGGGACCGCCGCAGCCGTCGCCGTCGAAGTCCATCACGTCCCAGCCTCGGACGAAGTTGATGATCTGGTTCGCGCAGGCCGTGGTCGGGTCGGTGCTCGTGACCTTCACGTCGGTGAGGAGGGCCGTGCACCACGTCGTGTCGATGTTCAGGTAGGGCTTCAGGGTCGCGACGTTGGCCGTGGTGAGGTCCACCTTCACCCCGCCGATCCAGGTGAAGATCTTGCGGTCGCTGGCGCCCTTGTAGCCGGCCTTCGCGGCGTTGGAGAGCACCTCGCCGGCGTCCCAGGGGAACCTGGCGGCCGTCACGCCGTCCGACTTCTTCACGAAGAACCCGGTGGTGGGGTCCTCCGAGACGATGTCGCAGTCCTGGTCGATGAGGTAGACGCCGTCGCAGCGGGCGGTGATCCCGTCGCTGTTCAAGCTGTAGCCGAAGCTGGCCTTGATGTACTTCGCCGGGGAGGCCGACGGACACAGCACGGTGGGCTGGGCCGACGCGTCGGGCGCCAGGGTCGGGTCGCAGCCGTTCAGGAACTCGTCGAAGAGCGCCCCCTGGAAGAGATGCCCCTCCCAGGCGGGGTCGATGTCCGAGGGCAGGAAGCGGGTGAGGTAGGCGTCGGAGGCCGCGGTCTGGATGGTCTGGAGCGAGTTGGCGCTGGCCGCGCTGAAGGAGGTTTCCTTGGGCGTGGCGGTGTTCACCGCCGCCCAGACCTTCGCCAGGATCTCGTCCTTGTTGGTGGCGAAGGCCGACGTCCCCTTGCCCATGGACGCGATGGCTTCGAGGGTCTGCCCCGCGGAGGCGAGCGTGGTGTTGAAGCCGGCGGGGTCGAAGAAGCCCACGGTGTGGAAGGTGAGCGCGTGCTTCGCTCCCTGGCCGAGGGTGGGACGGAGCTCGGCTCGGTTGAGCCACGCGGCCACCTTGGGCGCCACGGCGCCGTCGCAGGTGTCGCCCGTGCCGCAGGCGATGGCGTACTCGGCGTTGATGGCGGTGTCGCCGGTGATCTGGGTCGGGAAGGTGATCTCGGTGTTGGGCATGCCGTCGCTGATGACGACCACCGAGTTCTTCTGGCAGCCCCAGCAGATGGTGCACTGGAGCGGATCCCCGTTCGAGTCGTTCCCCGTCCGGGCCCAGCTCGCGCCCACGGTGCCCGCGTCCGTCTCGTCGAAGGTGGAGTTCACCCAGGTGCCGGAGTAGGGCCCGCTCCCGCCGAGCACCGGGGTGGTCACCTCGCACTGGGTGGTGCTCGTGCACCGGTTGCTCCCGCTGATCCTCCTGCACTGGTCCTTGCAGTTGCTCGGATAGCTCCCTCTCGGCGAGCAGGAGCGGAGGCAGTCCTGCATCGACGTGGTCGTCTTGGCGTAGAAGCCGGTCTCGGCGAAGTACTGGCCGATGTTGAACAGGGCCGACCCGATCGGCGTCGTGTTGTCGTAGGGCTTGAAGGCGCCGGGCGCTGCGGTCCCGTCGAGCTTCACGCCGTTCACCGCGTCGATGATGGCCTGGCGGACCGGCGCGAAGCTCGAGGCCAGGTAGGGGAAGGCGTTGGCGCGGTCGGGCCCGAGCGGGACGACCAGCGTGCCGCCGGCCGGCGTGGAGGCCTTGAGGATGGTGAGGCCGAGCCGGATCTCGTCGGCCGGCTTGGAGGCGGTGCCGATCCAGGCGATGTCCTTCACCACGAAGCGCGAGGTGACGTACTTGGGCGGGTTGGCGTTCAGGAAGGTTCCCTTGAAGCGGTGGTCACGGACGGTGCTCGACGCGGTGACCGCGCCGCTGCTCACCGACGTCGCATACCGGATGTTGAAGAAGTAGAAGCCGCGCGTGCTCATGCAGGTCGAGCAGCCGTGGGGTCCCATGTCCAGGATCTTGTCGCCGGCGGGGGTGCTGACGCTGTACTTGCACCCCCCGATCAGCGAGGCGTCGGTGTCCGACGCGATCCGCGTGGCGCTGTTCGCCGACGCGGTCGAGGTCCAGCTCCCGTACTTGTAGTAGGCGTTCTTGTCGAAGAGGCAGGTGTTGTCGTTGCCCGGACACCTGGTCCAGGGAGGCGAGTCGTTCATGAGCGAGGTGGCGGTGTGGCCCGGGTCCGGCAGCGCGTCGGTCGGCGTGATGCCCTCCATCCAGGCCGCGCCCGCGTTCCGCTCCCCGCTGGTGATGCCGGTGTCGGTGGCCGGGTAGCAGGTGCCGCGGACGAGGAAGGATCCGACCGTGTTGCCCGAGGAGGGGAACCTGCTCGCGGCCGGGGCGGTGAGCGGCGGCGCGCTGCAGGCCGAGGAGGTGCTGGTGTTCGTGAAGTCGTTCTCGTCGAAGTTGTCGCACTGGGGCAGGGCCCGCATCGACCCCGAGTTGTCGAGCAGCAGCATCACGTTCGACGGCCCGGAGGGCAGCTTGAAGAAGGCCTCGTCGCCGGCCACCGGGTCGTTCACCTGGGCCGACAGGGACGTGGTGACGTTCCGGCACTGGGCGGAATCGCCGTCGCTCCGCATCGGAAGGAGCCCAGCGGAGAGGACCAGGGCGGACAGCCAGAGAGTTGCCTTTTGGGTGAGTCGCATGACGCCTCCTAGAGACCGAACCGGACGCCGAACTCGACCTCGAGCTGGCGGCCTCCACCGTCCACGCAGTGGACGACCACGCGCAGCGGCTTTCCGCCTTGCCCGATGAGCGAGACGGTGTTGGTGATGTCGCGTACCCGCGACGTGGGACCGAAGGCGTTGTCGGGCAGGAACCGGACCTGGCTCACCTGTACGGTATCGACGGCCTGGTCCACGTGGCCGCCCACCGCTGCGACGCGACCCCCGGCGCCGTCGAGCGTGACGTTCAACGGATCGACCGCGGTGGGCACGACGCCCACGGCGTGGAAGCGGCTGAGAAGCAACTGACGTGCCGACTCGGCGCAGGCCACGAGCCCCTGGCGCTGGGCGCCGGCCGTCGCCCCGGCGATCTCGCGGGACGCGAAGCTGATGATGCCGACGCCGATGATGGTGACGGCGAGCACGACGATCACCGCCGTGAGCAGGGCACTTCCGCGGTCGTGGGTGGGAGACATGGAGCCTCTCTAGCCGCCACTGACGTTCAGGTGGTCGGCGCCGGCGGTGGTGGAGTAGGTGGGGAAGTACGGGCCCCGGGCGTCGAGGTTGCGGGTCGCCGCGGTGGTCTGGAACGCCTGTCGCCGGAAGCCGATCGGGCCTGTGAGGGTGGGGCGGTTGGCGGCCGCCGGGATCGCGGAATCGAAGACCGTGGGGTCCTGCGCCGGGGAGCGCACCACGATGCTGGCCGCGACCGCGCGGATGTTCCCGGGGTGCTGGGTGAGCCGCGGAGCGGACCCGGCCTCGTCGGAGAAGGACGGGGGGCCACCCGGGAGGTCGAGGTAGATGCCCGAGTCGCCGGCGCCGATCGGGGTGTTCGCCGTGGCGCCGATGAGCTGGTTGGCCGCCGCGGAGTTGGGGAACACGTAGGCGAACTGGAGGTCCTCGACGTTGGGCGCCACCACGTTCAGGACGGGTGCCCCGCCATTCAGGAGCCCCTGGTCGAGCATGAGGTAGGGGCGTGCCGCGGTGGCGATGTCGGTGACGACCGCGCCGGCCTCGTCGTAGCGCTCCACGAAGTAGCGGAACTGGTCCACCTTGTAGACCTTGGCGGCGTTCGCGAACGTGACGGGGTTCGCATTGCGGGGCGCGACGGCGCCGAAGCACACGTTCGCGAGGTAGCCGTTCTGGAAGGGGAAGACGTCGCCGTTCCCCCCTGCGAGGGTGATCTCGACCGTGTCGGAGTCGGTGATCGGCGCGGTGACGCCCACGGTGACGTAGGCCCAGATCATGTCGCCCGCGAAGCACATCACCTGGAGGATCTGCCCCTGGAAGAGCGGAGTGCGAAGCGGTCCGGCGATGGTGATGCTGGTCCCGCCGGTCGGCGCCTCGGCCAGCGAGCGGACGAACGACGGGTTGCGGTACCGGAAGACGATCTCGTCGGAGCCGGCGATCGAGTCGCGGCAGTCGATGGCGGTGCAGCTCGGGAAGGTCGAGGCGGCGCTCAGGTCGGCGTTGGCGGGGGCCCGGTCCTGCCGGGTTGTCGGTTGCGGGCCGAAGTCGAAGGCGTAGGACGGGTCGATGCCGTAGCCGGCCATCCGGAGGTTGGAGGTCAGCTCCTCGAGGGCGATCCGCCCGGTCTCCTGCAGGGCCCGGTCGGCGGAGCTGACCTGGAAGATGCGCTGCTGGGAGGTGAGGAGGGCCACGGCGCCGGCGATCACGAGCAGGCTGACGGCCACGGCGATGAGCAGCTCGACGAGCGAGAACCCACCTGCGTTCTTCGGGCGTGTCATCGGGCCTCCGCGGGATTGAGCTTGGATCCCAGAAGGACCACGCGGCGGTAGCCCACGCCCGCCGGGTAGCGCACGATCACCGCGATCCGGGCGGCGTCGGGAACCCCGTTGGCGTTGGAGTCGTCCGCGTAGGCCACGTTCCAGTAGCGCTCGTAGCCCTGGGCCTGGGTGTCGGAGAGCGGGATGCCGTTCCAGGTGGTGCTCCCCTGCGTGAGGGCGCCGCCGGCGTCGGAGAAGCTCGCCGTCGGGGTGGTGCTGTGCTCGAAGGCGAAGGTGGGGTCCCCCAGCGTGTCGAGCATCGTGGTCTCGACCGCGGTTGCGGTTCCCAGCCGCGGGTCGGCCCAGGGCCAGGTGGAGATCTGGTCCATGAGGTCCTGCGCGATGGCGGTGGCGCGGGTGATGCGCCGGGCGTCCCCCTCCATCCGCAGCCCCTGCATGTGGAGCCCGACCATGCCGGTGGCCCCGATGAGCAGGATCGCCATGGCGAGGACGGTCTCGAGGAGGGTGAAGCCGCGCGTCTGCCGGGTTCGCATGGTCGTCGCCCCTATCCGTTCACGAGCAGCCGGACCGTTCCGGTGATGGGGGTGACGACCAACGTGCGCTGCCCCTGGACGTTGGGCGAAGCCGTGAGGTTCAAGGCCGCTCCGGTGGTGACGAGCGGCACCCCGGTGCGTCCGTAGAACGTGGCCCGCCCCCGGCTGTCGAAGCGGATCGCGCCGCGGTGGTCGGTGAGGGTGCCGCAGAAGGAGCACCCCAGGGTGAGGTCGATTCCGGCGAGGGGAGCGGGCAGGGTCGACGGCCCGCTGCCATCCGTGCCGAAGGTCACCCCGGCGGGCAGGTCGAAGGTGGTGACGACCCGGCTCAGGGTGCCGCTGGCCGGGGCGCCGGGGACCATCCGGTCGAGGTCCACGTCGGGCGCGTTGGTCGTGGCGAAGTTGTAGTTCCCGTCCTCGTAAACGACCACCCGTCCGGTGCCCTCGCTGCTCACGTACTCCGGGAAGACGACCACCCAGACGTCGTGCCCGGTGGCCAGCGCCTGCTGCCTCGCGCCGTGCACGAGCGACTGGAGCTCGGCCGTGGCGGCGGCGAGGTGGGCCCTCGGGCGCTGGCGGAGGAGGGAGGGGAAGGCGACCGC
>CAIQRS010000215.1 GCA_903874275.1 uncultured Anaeromyxobacter sp. | reverse complement strand
GCTCCCCGTCGCGGCCACGCCCACGTTCACTCCCGCGGCCGGGACGTTCGCGACCGCCCAGTCGGTCTCCCTCGCCACCGCCACCGCGGGCGCCACGATCTACTACACCCGGGATGGCTCGACCCCGACGACGTCGTCAACCGTCTACTCCGCACCCCTCGCGGTCACGGTCACGACGACCATCAAGGCCATCGCCACCGCCACCGGCTACACCGTCAGCGCGGTCGCCTCGGGCACCTACACCATCACCGGCGGAGGCGGAGGCTCCGGGTCCGTCCCGGTGGGCGGTGGGACGGTCACGACCGAGATCGCGGACGTCATCGTTCCGGCCAACGCATCGCTCGTGACGCTCGACCTGGTCATCGAGCCGGTCGCGACCCCGGCCGGCCTCCCCGCGAACGTCACCCCGGTCGGGCAGGCGGTGGACGTGAGCGTGGGCGCCGGGCAGGCTGCGATGCTCAACGCCCCGGTCATCATCAAGCTGAAGTACCCGGCCGGATCCGTCCTGGACAACCTCGCGGTGCTCCACCATGACGGCACCCGGTGGGACGCCACGACGATCATCGCCGAGGACGCGACGGCGCGGACCATCTCGGTCGAGGCCCGGACCTTCTCTCCGTTCCAGATCGTCGATTTCGTGGCGATGGTCCTTCCGACGGGAACCTCCGTCACCGGGTTCGGTCCGGCAACCAAGGGCTGGAACGTCGGGAACCCCGGCGGCTACTTCACCGCCGGCGGTGACTGCCTGGGCATGTCGGCCTACGCCGTCTGGTTCTTCCAGAATCGTGCCGCGGAGAACCTGAACGGCAAGTTCTCGAACGTCGGGGCCCCGTCCATCGCCAGCCTGATGACCACCCGCGCCCACCTGGCCCAGAGCCAGTACTGGGCGTTCAAGTCGAGCACCTACCTCTCCTCGCTGGGAGACGGGCGCACGGCTCGCCTGATGAAGTTCTACATCGCGGCGCTGGACAGGCCGCTCATCCTCCTCCTGAAGGAGAACGGCTCGCCGACCCATGCCTCGGTGGTCTACGGCTTCGACGCGGCGGGATTCACCTTCTACGACGTGAACAAGATGAACGCGGTCCAGACGGTCACCTGGAACGGTGCAGCCTGGGGCGCGTACGACCAGTGGAACGGCTTCTCGTTCGTGGCCCTTCCCAGCCTCGGGCGCACCACGGACTTCGCCCAGCTCACCGCCGAGGGCGAGGCGGGCTTCGCGTCGTCGTCCTCCATCTCGGTGACCGAGCCGCTCCCCGGCGCGGAGATCGCCGCCCACAAGTCCCCGATGAGGGGAAGCGTGACCGGCCTCGCCGCCGGGGCCAAGCTCGTCGCCTACGTGAAGGGCGTGCCCCAGGAGCTGGCCCTGGCCGCCGGCGCGTTCAACACGGAGATCCCGATCGCCTTCGGGCCGAACACGATCACGCTCCTCGCCGGGGTCAACATCGGCGCCCAGTCGAACTGGTTCCCGAACAGTGCCTGCAAGGTCCTGTCGGTGACGGGCACGTTGCCTCCCACGCGGCTTCTCGTGACCATGGTGTGGGATCAGGACAACTCCGACGTGGACCTCTACACCACCGACCCGAACAACTACACCTCCTGGTACAGCAGCATGACGACCCCGAGCGGCGTCACCCTGGACTTCGACAACACGAGCGGCTACGGCCCGGAGCACGCCACGCTCACGGATCCCGTCGGTGGAACCCGGGTGCTCCCGGGCAACTACGTGGTCAAGGTCCACTACTACGACGACCACTCCGCCTCCAGCACGATCCCGGCCAGGACCATGACCGGCAAGGTGACCATCGTGATCAACGAGGGTGAGCCAACCCAGAAGATGCAGACCTTCCCGTTCTCGCTCTCGACGCCCAACAGTTCCAACGACAACCCGGGCGACAGCGGTCCCGACTGGCAGAGCATCGCCAGCGTGGACATCGTGAACGGCACGATCACCGGTCTGTGAGGGATGCCATTCACACCATCGCGGTCGGGCTGCTCCTCCTCGGGGCGCCCGCCCGCGGCGGTGGAATGGAGCGACCCCCCGTGAACGTGGGCGACCTCTCGGCGGGTACGGTGATGGTGCTCGAGGTCCTCGACCGGGCCCCGGGCACCAACCAGGTCGCCTCGCCTCCCTCGATGGACATCGCCATCGCGGCGCTCCGCGAAGGGGCGGCAGGCCCGACGAGGAAGGCCATCGACCGGGTCCTGCCTCCGACGATCCCGGTTCCCGCCACCGGCTCAGGCCGGACCACCTTCGCCACCTCGGTGTGGACCCGGGAGGGATTTCCTCCGAGGGAAGGCTACCAGGCCCGGGTGAAGGCGGGATTCGGCGCGGTGGTCATGCCCCTCCCTGCGGTCGATGCCGCCGGCGCCGTGAACCGGTGGGCCAGCCAGGCGACGGGCGGGCGCATCCGCGAGGTGGTGGACCGGGTGGATCCGTCCGTCCGGCTCATCCTCGCGAGCGCTGCATGGTTCCGCGGTTCGTGGCGGGTCCCGTTCGATTCCCGCACCACCGGACCTGCCCCGTTCACCCGGGCCGACGGCTTCATCTCGGACGTGCCCACCATGCGACGGACGGGATCGCTCGCGTATCGCGCAACGGAGCGGTTCCGCTCCGTCCAGATCCCCTTCGCGGAGGGGAACGAGGTCCTGGAACTCGTCCTGCCGGGCGCTGGGGTGACGGCAACCGGCGCGCTCCGGGAGGCCCTCGCTCCCGGCCACCCGTCCCGGCTTCAGGGGATCCGGCTGTGGGTGCCGCGCTTCGAGCTCGCAGGACGGGTCGATCTGCGCGAACCGCTTCTGGCCATCGGGCTCGGATCCCTCTTCGACCCGCGCAGCGTGGATTTGTCCGGGATCGCAGGGGAGCCGGGGGAGCTCTTCGTCGGCTCGATGCGGCACGATGCACTGCTGCGGGTGGACGAGGCGGGCGTCGAAGCGGCGGCAGTGACCACCGCCGTGCTGGTCGGGTCGATCCTCCCCGACGTCGAGCTGAAGCTCGATCGCCCCTTCCTGGCCATCCTGCGGGCCTCGCCCGACGGTCCCCCGATCTTCATCGGATACGTCGCAAATCCGGCGACACGCTGACCGAGATCGCGGCGAACGTCTTGGCCACGGAGCCGATCCCGTAGACGGTGTCCGCGTCGGGTACCTGGCCCTACGGAGCCGGCGCGGCGGCCTTCTTCCAGGTGCTCCGGAACTCCGACACCTTCCGGACGTACTCCTTGGTCTCGTCGGGCGTCTTGGCGAGCAGCGTCGCCCGGACCGTCTCGGCCGTCGCGTCGGTGGGGAGGACCTTCCGGTTCCCGGATATCGCGGCGAGCGCCTTCCTCGTGTTCCCGGGTCCGCAGTTGTAGGCCGCGATGGCCGACAGGTCCCGCGCCTCGATGTCCTTCATCCCGCCGAACTCGGCGGTCTGCATCAGGTGCAGGTACGCGCTCCCGAGCTCGACGTTCACCTCGGGCCGGTAGAGCTCCTCGGCCGGCACGACCCGGGCCGAACCGTGGACGTGCCTCCAGGCGTCGTTCGCTCCCGACGTCGGTACGAGCTGCATGAGCCCGTAGGCCGGCGCCCCCGACTTCGCGAGCGGGTTGAAGTAGGACTCCCTCTGCATCACCGCGAGGATCAGATCCTCGTCGACGCTGTACCGCTTCGACGCCTCCCGGACCAGCTGCTGGTAGGGCTTCGCCGCGCGCGCCAGGTGGTTCGGGACCATCTTCAGCTCGACGGTGACGACGGTCCGCTTCTTCCCTCCGTCCCCGACCACCGTGCGGGTCTGGAGCTTGGCCTCCTCCACCTTCTTCTTCACCACCTTGGGGACGTCCGCCGCCTGGAGGGGCTTGCCGTCGCCGCGGTCCACGATCTGGGCGAGGGGATTCCGCCGGGACGGGTTCCGGACCGACATCATCGCGGCGAGCTGTTCCTGGACCTTCTTCTCCACCACCTTCTTCTGGACCGGTCCGGTGTCGTCGACCAGGACCTCGATCTTCACGGTGCCGGCGTCGAAGTCGGCCTCCCCGTGGCCGCGCTCGTCGCTCGAATAGCTGGACCACGTCGGTCGCGTGGACGGAACGAAGTTGCCCCACAGCCCCTGCACCTCCTTGACGAAGGCCTGGTACTCCCGGTCCGACTCGTCGAGGAAGGCGCGCTGCTCGAGGTCCATCTCGGCCTGGAAGGTCTCGAGCTCCTTGTCGAAGTCCTTCATCAGATCGTCGGTCGAACCGAAATCCTCCGGGACCTGGGCCCGGGCGAGGAGCGGCGCCGCGCAGAGAACGAGCGCCGCGAGGAGCGATGCCAGGAAGGGGGTCGGTCGGTATCGGTTCATGGCTCGTCTCGAATCATGCCCGGTTTCCGGGGTCGGATGATCATCTTTCACTCACCGTCCGGTACCCCGGCGGGGTCCACGACCCGCGAGAGACGGCCCATTCGGGTCCCGCGGCCACGATCGGAACCGTCCTCCCCGGGTCACTCGCTGGCGCAGGTGCCGTAGTTCGTGAAGAGGTAGTCGACGATGACCGTGGACCTGCCCTGCGCATCCTTCGACTCGTAGACCCAGACCGTGCTCCCCGGCCCGAAGGGCTCCGCCCACACGGCGCGCGCGGTGGGGTCGCTCCCGAGATCCGGGTCGGGTGCGCCGTGCCGCCCCATGATCTCGCCCATCACCGAGGCCAGGAGGGATTCTGCCTGCGGCGGCTCCACTGCGGCGCTGGCCGCCCGGACCCGGCACAGGCCCACCTTCGGGGAGATCACGACCAGCCCGTCGGAGAAGCGGGGGTCCTGGACCGGTAGCTTCCGCATCGCGAAGGTGTTCGAGTTCCGCGGCAGGATCCGCAGCCCGGCGATGGCGTTCGCTTGAGCCGCCGTCATTCCCTTCGTGAAGCCGAAGGCCGCCTCGTCCTTCTCGACGGGCGCCGGGACGGGCGCGGCGACCACCGGTACGGCCCGCTGGACGGGAGGCGGCGGAGGGCTCGAGACCGGAGCCGTCGCGCAGGCCGAGAGGAGGAGCAGGCCGAGGGCGACCGCACCGCGAGCGGAGAACGGCGGCGACATGGATTGGCCCTCCCGAGAGGTCCTGCTGGACTGGATCGATCCGTCGAGCCGGGAGTGTACGCCGCTGGAACCCGAGGTTGTGGGGCGAGGCTCGGGAGCGACCCATACCGTGTGTTCGTGCGGAACGCGCGTCGCCGGAAAGTGCCCCGTACGGGTCCAGGTTGGGCTTCCGCCTCGACGCCTCCTGGCCCGGCTGACAAGATGACGGATGGCGCGACGACATGAAGCCCAAGGCGACCACGGGCCAGGCGGGGACTCGGCGATGGCTCCGGCGGGTCCTGCGAACCCTCGCCGCGGCGGCGTCGCTCGCGGTCGTCCTGCTGGGGGTGGTGGGGCTCCTCCTCGGCCACCTCGACCACCCGCTCGTCAAGCGGCGCGTCCAGGCGATCGTCCGCTCGACGGCGGGCCTGGAGGTCGACTACGCGTCAACCCGCGTCCGTCCGCTCTCCGGGATCCAGGTCGACGGGCTGGTGCTGTGGTCGCCAGCCGAGTTCCGGAGCGTCGCCCCGAACCTCCTCCGCATCGGTCGTCTCGAAGCCACCTGGTCCGTCGCCGCCCTGCTGCGGGACGGCGCCAGGCTCCAGCGGGTGGCGGCCGAGGGGGTCGAACTCGCCATCGCCCAGGACGCGCGGGGGAGATCCTCCCTCGACGCTCTGTCGCGCGGTGCGGAGCCGGGTCGTCCGGACGCTGCGTCGTCCCTCGGATCGCCGACCCCCGCGGCGGGCGCCGCGCCGCGCTTCGATCGGCTCGACGTCTCCGGGCTCGATCTGACCTGGGTGCGGGTGGACGGGGGCCAGGTCCAGGACCGGATCGCGCTTCGCGGGCTCGCGCTGCACGCCGAGGTCCATCGGGACGGGAACGGCTGGCACCTGGAGGCGAGGGCCGGACGGCCCACCGAGCCCCTCTCCCTGCTCCTCGTTCGCGACGGGGCCGCGGGGGAGGGTGGCCACGCCCGGCTGGCGCTCTGGCTGGCGGCGCAGGCCGGTGGATCCGGCGCCACCGTGTCCCTCGACCTCGGCGTGGGCGAGCAGACCCTGGTCCCGCGCGTGTCCATCCGGGAACTGCTCCGGATCGACGTGACGGCGTCGGTCGATCCCGCGCGGAGGAGCACGGAGATCTCGGTGAGCCGCGCGCGCGCCGCCGACGGCGCGGCGACGATCGAGGCGCGGCTCTCGCTGCCCGATGCGCCGGATGCGCCGCTTCTCGTCCGCGAGGCCAGCGGCACGATCGACCTGGATCGCCTGCTCGGGGCGATGCCGTCGGGCCTCCTGCCGTTCACCGGGAGGGGCAGGCTCGACTGGAGCGCCCGGGCCGTCGAGATGGCCCGGTCACCGAGATTCCTCCCGGAGGGGAGCCTCAGCGCCGACGGCGAGTTCATCGACCTGAAGCTCCGGGGAGCGGACGCCGCCGCGACGGCGGGAGGCGCTCGCCTCGCGATCCGGGTGCGGCCCGCGCCGGAGGGCACGGTGGCGCAAGGCTCGGCGAGGATCCGGGATCTGGCCGTCGCGATGCCGGGCCGGACGATCGCGGTGAATTCACTTGAAGTGAACATGGACGCCTCCCGCGACGGCGAGGGAGCCTGGACCGGAGCGATGGACGTCGGGCTCGGGACGGCGCGACTCTCGGGATCCCCGGGCCTGGCCCTGCGGGGAGTCCGTCTCGAAGCGCGCGCGAGCCGGCTTCGCCTGGCCTCTGCCTCTCCGCTCTCGGCCACGGGTCGGGTGGAGGTCGGCGGGGGGGCTGCGAGCATCGACGCCGTGCTCTCCGGCACGCGAATCGAGCTGGGCGGGGTCCGGCTCCGGCTCGCCGCCCCGCTCACCGGTGGCGCCCCGTTCGCCGTGAAGGGAGGCGCGTCCGCACGGAACGTCCGGGTCGTCGGGCCGGACGACCGGCTCCTCGGAAGCGCCCCGGCGAGCGTCGAGCTGAACGTGACGGGCGCTGTTCCCGACCGCGATCGGCCCGCTGCGAGCCGGGCGAAGGTGCAGCTGAACGCCCGGTTCGGGCCCCTCGAAGCCTGGCTGGAAGCCAGGAAGCTCGCCGATTCGCTCGACTTCACCCTGACCGCGAACGGACATGGGCTTCCGCTGGGGCGGTTCCTGCCCCAGGTGAAGGTCTCCGGATCGGAGGCGGCCAGCGACGTCGGGCTCTGGCTGTCGGGGAGCGGCCACGTCGGAGCCCTCCTGTCGGGGAACCCTTCCGTTCGGCAGCGGACCGAGCTCCGTCTCGACGGCCCGGGAATGTCCCCCCTCCTCGCGAAGCGGTTGACGGTTGCGGTGAACTCGAGCGGGGACCTCCGGCGACACCGGGCCGAGGTGGACCTGCGATTCGATCCGCTCGCGGAGACGGAAGCCTGGCACGCGCTCCTCTCGGCGGAGGTCGAGCGCTCCTCTCCCGCGCTCCGGTTCCAGCTCACCGCCGAGGGGGGTCCGTCGGGATCGCTCTCGGGATCGGCCCGCCTCGACGGCTCCGCGGGCGTCGTCCAGTGGGAGCTGGCCGGAAAGCTGGCCGGCCTCTCCCCCCTCCGGCCGCTTCTCTCGCGGTTCCCGGCGTTGAACGGCGTCCGGCTCGCTCGCCTCGAGCTCGACCTGAAGGGGAGCGGGACCGTCTCCGGGATCGTCTCGGCCGGTGCGGACGGATCGCCACGTTTCGCCGAGGCCCCGCTGCTCTCGGCCGAGGTGGACGGCGCCATCGATCTCCGGGCCAGCGGGATCCGGTGGCAACGATCGGAGCTGGTCCTGGCCGTGCCTGCGGCGGCGGGACGTCTGGAGATCCGGACCCAGGGGCTCCAGCACGGATTCCGGGGGGACGTGCAGGTGGATGCGCTGCAGCTGCTCTCCGGCGCGCACAAGGTGGATGCCGCCGGCGTGGCGGCGCACCTCACCGGCAGCATCGACCGGCGCCTTCGGACCGGCGAGGCCGACCTCGGGCTCGGCCTGACCGTCCGGTCCCTGACCCAGGACTTCGCGCCCTACCCGACCGGGAACCTCGACCTCCAGCTGGCGATGCGCCGGAGCCCGGAGGGGGTGCTCCGCATCTCGAACCTGCGCCTGGAGAACCCGGCCGGCGGGACGATCCTCTCCCTCCAGGGCGGCCTCGACCGGGGGAACGTGAAGCGTCGCCTCTCGCTGCAGGGGCAGCTGCAGCAGGACGTCGCCCGGGCCTGGAGCGCGCCGGAGTCCTTCGAGGGACGCGGCCGGATCGACGTGACCTTCCGCGTCGAGTCGACGGACCTCACCATCTTCCGCACGCAGGCGGACGTTCGCCTGGAGGACATCCACGCCAGCTTCCCCCTCCGACGCGTGGCCATCCAGTCCCTCGACGGGGAGATCCCGATCTCGGCCGACGTGGCGAGGGACGACCAGGGCCTCACGCTGCTCCGGAACCCCGAGCTGAACCCGTTCTCCACCTACCGCGTCGCCGATCAGCATCCCTTCCAGACCCGCGCCAGCTTCGTCGCCGTGCAGGGGATCTCGACGCCGGTTGCGTCGATCTCGGCCATGGCGGGAAACCTGAGGGTGGAGCAGAACCTCATCTCCTTCACCCAGTTCGAGATGGAGTTCCGCGGTGGAATCGTGGCGGGGGAGCTGGTCCTCGACTGGAACGGGCGCGATTCGGTGTTCAGCAGCCGCATCCGGGCCACGGGCGTCGAGTCGACGCACGGGGAGCCCTTCGACGGCAGCGCCTCGTTCGTCGTGACGGCGGCCGAGCGCGCCGTGGACGGGCGCATCGACATCCTGCGCATCGGCTCGAACCACCTGAGCGACCTCCTGGACCTCCAGGACCCGCTCCGGACCGATCCCGCGACCAACCGCATCCGGTTCGCCATGAACTTCGGCCATCCCGACGGGGTGAGGGTGGAACTCCGGCACGGCTTCGCGAGGATGAAGGTGACGCTGGGAGGGCTGGCGAGCCTCCTCCGCGTCGGCGACCTGCGCGGGATCCCCACCGGCCCGATCATCGACAAGGTCCTGGCGCCCATGCTGAAGCGGGAGGACAAATGAAGCGGCTGCTTCCCGTCACACTCGTGCTGGCGGCGCTGGGCTGCGTCAGCGCGCCCGAGATCGTCGTGACCGACCGTGCGACCGCGCTGGAGCAGCAGGCGTCCGGATCGTTCGACCAGCTCACCCGCAAGCTCACCCGGACCGGGATCGTCCCACGACCCGTCCCGCTCACGCCCGAGGATCTGCAGGCGCTCGGGATCGAGACCACCCTCGTCGGGAGCGAGGCCGGATCGACCGAGGCCGACCGCGTGGACGACCTCCTGCTGCGGAACTGCATCGGCGAGGGGCGCGAAGGGCTGCTCGTCGACACCCATCGGGAGTGCCGGGGAGCCTCCGACCGCGCCACCCGGGTCGCCCTCGTCGATCGGGTGAACCGCGCACGGTTGCAGCTCTGGCGCTGGATGGGGGCGGAGCGGAAGGACCTCTCCCCCGAGGAGATCCGGCGCACCTGGCAGGGCATCCACGCCCGGGGCGTCGTCTGCGGCGCCCGGATCCAGCGGAGCGACGGCGTCTGGGAGGAGAAGAAGTGCTGAGCCGCCAGCGGACGCTCGGGCTCCTCGGCGCCTGCGCCCTCGCCGGCCTCGCATCCGGTGCGCGGGGCCAGGACGGGACCGGGGGTGACCTGCGGCGGCCCCGCCGGCTCACGGTGGGCGTCGGCGACCAGTACCTGGGCCAGCTCGCGCCCGACGGTCAAACCCTCTACTTCCTCTCCAACCGGAACACGACGACCGAGCTGTTCCACCAGCCGGTCGAGGACGACCGCGTCCGTCGGCTCTTCGACGAGGGCGCCGACGTGAGCTGGCCGCGCGTCAGCCCGGACGGACGGAGCCTCCTCTACATCTCGTTCCGCGAACGGGCGGGGGGCCAGCTCTGCGTTCGCGACCTCCCCGGCGCGGGCGGGAGGCGGTGCCTCGAGGACCCCGAGGCCGCGTTGCAGGCGGAGTGGATCGACCGGGACCGCATCGCGCTCGTCAGCCGCCCTTCCATCCACGGCGACCTGTCGCTGAAGGAGGTGACGGTCGGCAGCCCGCTCGTGGCGAGCAGCCTGCCCGTCCGGAATGCGATCAGCCCGGCCGTGTCCCCCGACGGACGCTGGCTCGTCCACGTGCCCGTGCAGCGCTACACCCAGCAGGTGGGACCGGGATTCGCGGCGCACGCCTCCCCCCGGCTGGAGGTGGTCCAACTGGGCCCGAAGGGCACGCCAAGCCGTCTCCTGCTCCGCGTTCCCGGGGTCTCCAGCCAGCCCGCATTCTCCCCCGACGGGCGCCACATGTACTTCGTGCAGTTCATGGCGGACACGAACCACGACGGGGTGGTGGACGCGAACGACCACGGGATCCTCTTCCGCGTCCCGTTCCCGCAGGATCGCGACGACGCGCCCGCGCTCGCGGCCGCCGCATTTCCGGAGCAGCTGACACAGGCCTCCTGGAACTGCCAGTACCCTTACCCCGCCGCCGACCGGCTGGTCTTCACCTGCTCGCGCAACGAGAACCTCGACGTCTACGCCCTGCCTTCCGACGGCGCCGTTCCCCCCGACTGGACCTCGGATCGTCTCGCCATGGAGAGCTGGGACGCGAGCTCGCGGACAGAGAAGCTCTTCCTCGACCGTCACCGCCTGGCGCGGGTGACGAGCCCGCTCGACCAGTCGTTCCTCCTGATGGAACTCGCCCACCTGCACCTGGAGCTCGACGAGTTCGCCGCGGCCGGGTTCTATGCGCGCCAGGTCGGCTCGCTCCCCGATCCCACCCTGGCCCGGTTGTCGGGCCCTCTCCTCGTCCTCGTGGAGCAGCGCCAGGCATCGAGCGATCGGGAGAACGGGCGGGCGGTCGGGCGCTTCCGCGAATCGGCGAGGCGGCGGCTCGAGTCCCTGCGGTCGGAGCCGGACGACCCTCCGGCCGTGGCCGCGCTCCGGCACGTGGTGCGCAGCGAGGTGGCCGATTCCCTGGGCGACCTGGCCACCGCCCGGAGCGAGCTCTCCGCCGTCCCCGTCGACGAGACCCTCCCGGCGGGCGTCCTCGCGGCGTACTACGATCGGGCCGACGCGCTCTACCGGGCCCTCGACGACCGGGAGTCGCTCGTGGCGGCGGGTCGCCGACTCGCCGGCATCGAGGCGCTGCCCGACGGCGAGCAGCTCGAGTACGCCCGGGGTGCGGCCAGGGCGCTGCTTCGCGGCCTGCCCACCGCCGAGGCGGAATCGGCCCTGGCGCGCGCGCGCACCACGGTCGCGGAAGGCTCCGAGCTGGCGTTCGCGCTCGACCTCTCCATCGCGGTGCTGGCGATTCGCGAGCGGCAGCCTCCGCCGGCGGTGGGCGACGCGGTCGTCGCACTCCTCAGGGGCCAGGCGCGTGCCGACCGACGGTGGGCGGTCATCACCGACGCCGTCCGGCGCGCGGGGGAGGTGGACGCCGATCCCCTCGTCGAGCGGCTGGCCGAGGAGCACGTTCGCGCCGCCCGGCCCGGGACGACGGAGCGGCGCCGCGCCGAGCGATTCTACGAGCGCGCCCTGGTGGGGCGGGCCTACCGCGAGGCGGCGGCCGGGCGTCTCGCCGAGGCGCGGGCGGACTTCGACGCAGTCCACCGCGTCACCGGATCGCTGGAGACCGCCGTCGCCTCGATCGAGATCCGGCTGAGGTCCGGCGAGAAGCTCCCGGCCATCGCGGCCGGGTACGAGCAGCAGGCCACGGGCAAGCCGGTCGACCACTTCGTGAAGGCCTACCTCATCGCGCGGGCGATCCCCCAGCTCGAGGGGGAGAAGCACGCCAAGGCCGTCGCCGAGGCCAGGGCGGAGATCCAGGGTTCCTGGAAGAGCCTGAGGCAGAGCTCCGTCGCACAGGCGCTCTTCGGCGCCATCCTGCACGAGGACTTCCTGGGAACGGGCTCCCTCGTGTCGGCCGAGCGGGCCAATGAACACTTCCTCCTCGCCCTCGAGCTCGTGCGCAACAACCCCCGCTACCGCGCCATGATCCTCGGGCAGCTCGCCTTGCTCCACGTGGAGGTGGGGAACTTCCGCATCGCGCTCGGCTACCTGGAGGACCGGGAGAAGCTCCCGTTCGTGGAGAATGCCTCGGGGCTGGCCGTCCGGATGGCGCGTGCGCGGGCGCTCCTGCACGTGGAGCAGGAGGCGGACGCGGCGACCGCCGCGGACGAGGCGCTGGAGATGACCGACTCGCGCCGGCTCACCGGGTACCGGGTCGTGGCGCTCGATCGCGCGGCGCTCTACAGCCTGGCCGCCGACCGCTTCCCGGCGGCGCTCGCGCTCTACGACGCCGAGATCCCCCTCCTCGAGAGTGCGGGAGGTCCCGATGTGGGAGCCAATCTCGTGCGCGTTCGGCTGGCGCGCGCCGCCGCGGCGCTGGGCGCAGGCCAGCCGCAGCGGGCCCTGGACGACCTGGATGCGGTGGACCGGGCCCTCCGGGATCCCGCCGTCGCGGCGACGCTCCCGCGTCCGCGAACCGATCCGAGGGGCGTCCTGCGCACGTACCGCCTCATCGCCTCGGGCCTGCGGGCGAACGCCGACGAGAAGCTCGGGAACCTGGGCGAGGCCTCCAGGGCCCTGGTGATCCGCCGGGACCTGTTCCTCGAGGAGTTCCAGCAGTCGGGCCTCGTCGAGAACCTGCGGGCGTTGACACTCGCCGAGGCGCGCCTGGCCGTGAACGCGGGGGAGCGCAAGGAGGTCCAGGAGGCAGGGAAGTGGATCGGCAGGGCGCTCGATCACGCCGACCTGCTCGCGAAGCGGGCGAAGACCGGCCTCGATGGCGATCAGCTCTCGGTCTTCCTGATCGCGGCCGAACTGGGCGCCCGGGGGCACGCTCCGGTTCCGGCCGACCTGACGGCGAGGCTGCGGCAGGCGCACGGGAAGCTCGGCGAGCGGAAGGACGCCGAGGGGAGAAGCTTCCAGCGCTGGTTCGAGATCTACCTGACCCTGCTCGCCCCGCCCGCCTCGAAGTGACGAGGCCAGCGCGTCGATTGGTTGCCACGTCTTGCTCGTCCAGCAGGAACGGCTGCACGGTCACCGTGCTCCTGCCGACGTCCGTGCCGCCGATGGACACCGCCAGCCAGCCGAACCGTGGCGCGAGTGTCCCCCTCACCACGGTACCCTTTGCGGCCGCAAAGCTCTCCCGGCTCTCCCGCGAGAAGCACCGCGATCCTCGTACTGCCGCTGGTCCTTCACCGCCGCCGGGTAAAGGGACAGAACGAGGCCTATCGACGCGACGAGAAGGAGCAGGGCGATCACCCGTCGCCCCGGAGTGCCGAGGAGCAGGGACGGAACTGCTGCAATGCCCGCCAGCGCGGCCAGGGCACATCCCGCCGCCGGTGAACCGATCATGCCTCCGACCACGAGAAGGATCAGGGAGATCCAGGTCAGGGAGCGGGGAAGGCTCTGTTTCATGGCTGGGGGCCGACGCTGCCGAAAGTTGGCATCTCGATTCGTCCCGGGATCCCCCATGGAGCTCAACGCATCTTTCGACAGGGAGCCAACATGAGGGCAGGTGCCCTTGGTGGCCTCATCCTCCTCCTCGGCGCCACAGATGCCAATGCCGCCGACGAAGAGTCGCTTCTCGGACTTCGGCTCGATGCCGAAGTTGCTTCGACTGTAAGACGCTGATCGTACTTATGTTTTACCCCCCCCCCTTATACCGCCCGGAGGCGGGCGCCTCGGGTGATAGGTTTCGGGCCACACGCCGGGCGCTTGGGGAGGGCAACCTGGCATAGACGCCATCCACGGAGGACCGCCGGAAGTTGCGGGCGGAGGCGGAGGCGCGATTCGCGCTCGCTCCTCCGGCCGCGAACGCGCACCGGCCCACTCCCGATCTTCTGCACGAGCTCCAGGTCCACCAGATCGAGCTGGAGATGCAGAACGACGAGCTGCGTCGGGACCAGCTCGAGATCGAGAAGGCCCACGAGCGCCTGGTCGACCTCTACGACTTCGCCCCGGTCGGCTACGTCACCCTCGACCCGGCGGGTCTCATCACCGGTGCGAACCTCACCGCGGCCGGGCTTCTCGGACGGGCGCGCGGGAGCCTCGTGGGTCGCCGCTTCCCCGGCCTCGTTGCCAGCAGGGATGCCGACCGCTGGCATCTCTTCTTCTCGAAGCTGGTGACGCACGACGAGCGAGCCGCTTGCAGGGTGGCGCTCACGAGGGGCGAGGAATCGACATTCGACGCGCACCTCGCCTGCGAGCGCCGGTCGGGAGACGCCGGGCCTCAGGTCCGCATCGTCCTCACCGACGTCAGCGAGTTCGCGCAGGTCGAGCAGGCGCTCCACGAGACCAAGGAGCGCCTCTCCTACGTGCTCGACGGATCGAACGACGGCTTCTGGGACTGGGACATCCCGCTCGCGGCCGAGCTCGCCGACCAGGGGCTGGCACTGGAGGTCGTCCGGGAGGTCCGGGCACGCCTGGACGACAGCGCCCCGCTCGACCGGAAGGCCGAGGCGACCCTGCTCGGCAACGTCGTCGAGGCACTGGAGGACGCCCAGGAGGGCGGCAAGCGGATCGCCCGGATCGTCAAGGACCTGGCGACGTTCGGGCGACCGGGCTCGAAAGGAGCCCACGTCCGCGTGATCGACATCGTGAACGGAGCGCTGCGCTGGCTCCCCCCCACCATTGGCCAGACTGCCAGCATCCAGGTCGAGAACGGCGGCGCGCCCGACATCACGGCGTCTCCGGGCCAGATCGAGCAGGTGCTGGTGAACATGGTGACCAACGCGGTCCAGGCCACGCCCGCGGGGAAGCGGGACACGGTCATCGTCCGGATCGGTCCCGGGGAGCCGGGGATGGCCCGCCTGGAGGTCATCGACCATGGAGCCGGCATCGAGACGGCGGCGCTGGAGCGCATCTTCGAGCCCTTCTTCACCACGCGTCCAACCGGAGCCGGGAGGGGAACGGGGCTCGGCCTGGCCATCAGCCACGCCATCGTGACCGCACACGGCGGGACGATCACTGCCAGGAGCGATCCCGCCAAGGGGTCCACGTTCCGGGTGGAGTTGCCGGCCGCAACGGCCGAGAGATGATCTCCTGCCGAGGTCCCGGATGACCACCGCGATGGCGGGAGCTTTCTAGCCTGCCGCCGGCGGGGCGTTCCGGATCACCGCGCCGCAGGACACATGGGAAGGAAAGGCCATGCCGCGCTGCGACCGGGTCGCGGCAAGGCCATCGTTCCGTCGGGGGCGAGCAAGTCCCGAACGGGCCCGTGACCGACGAAGCGAAGCGTGTCCTCGACCAGCGTGAGTCGGCGGCGCCTTGCATACTCCACGTAGAAGCCCGGCAGGATCCGCCAGCAATCCACCGGGAAGTCATGGACCGTCCAGACCGCGGGCGTGATGACGACGCACGTGCCGCCAGGCGCCAGGAGCGCGAAGACGTTGTCGAGGACGCGGACGGGATCAAACGTGTGCTCCAGCACGTTGAGCACGAGCACGCTGCCGAAGGCTCCGACCCGCGCCACCGTTGCGCGGAGATCGTCGGGCTGCGCCTCCATGTCGACCACGAAGTCCACGACGGGACCCGGGACGAGATCCGAGCCGAAGTGCTCGATCCCATGGGACCGAAGCAGTTCGCGGTTGTTCGCGCCCTCCAGTCCCACGCCGAGTTCGAGGCATGGCCCCCGCAGCAACCCGCGTGGTAGCCAAGGTCGCGGGCGGCCTGGACCCGGAGCAGGCGGCGTCCTCCATGCGCCGGGCAATTCAGCGGGCCGGCAGTCAGTCGGCCTGAACGTGAGGCGCCGGCGTTTCCCGGGAGGTTCCGGCCTCGTGTGTGGCGGGGAGTACGGGACTCAAAAACCGTGAGGCACCTACTCTGACCTGGCGACGGCACGCTGCTTTTCTCCTGAAGCACCGGTCTGCCAGGGGGGCCAGCCGCCGGGCCCTTGGGGGGCGTGAATCACTCGAGGATCTTGCCGACCTCCACGACCGACCCAGAGCCCGAACCCCCGTATCTCACCGACGCGGTGCTTCCGCTCGGGATGGAGGCGAAGGCGCTTTCGCCGAGCGTGAACACCGATCTCGTCGTGTCTCCATCCGGATGTCGATAGATGGAGGTCGATCGACCGCCCGCATGGAACCTGAGCATCGCGTCCCTGATCTGGAACGCTCGGTCGCTCGAGACCTCGATCTCCACGCCCTTTGCCCCGTGGAGGGCAGCCGAGGAGGCAACGCGCCGAATGGATGTGATGGAGGCCGAGAACGTCCTCTCCCGCGCATGGGACGTCCGACTGGGGGGAGCGGGGAGCAGTGAAGCCACCAAGGACATCGCCGAGGTCGCCACCTGGACGGGTGTCGGCGCAGCGGTCTTCCCGAACCGGACGTTGGCCAGGTAGATCGCTCCACTGGCCGTGCGGTCGAACGTGAACCTCACCCCCTTCAGGTTCTTGACGATCCCGTCCGAGCCCACGAAGTCGCCGAGCGCGATCCTCACCGTCTGAAGGATCGGGTAGATCTCGGGCGTCGCGTACGTCAGCAATCCGACGGGACCGGCCAGATGGGCACCCGGCATGTAGTCCCGCACGTCCACCGGTCCCGAGATGGTTCCATCCGTTCCCTCCAGCACGACCGAGAACGAAGTGGTCGCCTCGCCATTCAACGGGTCGGTCTTGAGCGGGGTGAGCAGGGAACACCCCCCGTCGGGATCCGGCATGGGAACTGGCGTCACCACGCGACGGGCGACCCTGAACTCGATCGTCTTCGCGGCGCCGAAGTCGCCGATGGCGGTGGCGTCGAACCCGGCGGGACCCGAATTCGCGAGGTTGACCTGGAAGTAGACGTCCGGCCCGCCCCGGCGCCAGGCGATCGACGCAGCCCTCAGCGCCGGATCGTGGTTGGGGATGTACTTCAACGGGAGCGGCGGCTCCGGGCAGTCGATGGCGCCGATGGGCTGTCCGCTGACGTGGCTGACCTCGACGTTCGAGACGTCATGGGGGATGACCTGCTCGGACGAACCGATCGGGCCGGTGAAATCCTCGATGCGCCACTCGACGGCAGGTGAACTGGAGAAGCCCCGGTCGACCCGGGCCGGGAGCGGACCCGGGAGCAGGTCGGCCCCGGTCAGGGTGGCCGGGAGGAGGAATGCCGGGTCGAAGTTCCTGATCGCGTCCGGGCGGTATCCACCGGCGGTCCCGGTCGCCAGGACTCCCCGGAAGAAGGCCAGGACCCCCGACAGTCCCGCGGCCGTCTGCCCGTTCGAGCCGGTCGCGGGGGGGAACAGGGCGGTGTTTTCGGGGCCGATGCATCCTTCGGAGTCGGAGACCTGCCACTCGGTGTTGAAGAAGTTGTGGTTCGTCCCCCACACCGAATACGTCGCCTTCGGCGCCGGAGAGGCCGTTTCATGCGGGTTCCCTCGCGACATCATCATCCGGTCGAACGGGCGAACTCCCGCCAGGTCCGAGACGTCCCCGTCGCACAGGGGGAGCAGCACCGTCCACGCCGTCCCCTGGGCGTCGACCGCCCCGGCAGGGGCCAGGGGTGGTCCGGACCGCCCGGCCCTGCCGTAGTCGGTTGGCCCGACCTCGAAGATCCCCTTGACGGTCATCCCGGGGATCCGGGCCTTCCAGCTTGGCGCCCCAGGTGCGGGATCGCCATCGCGGTACAGGACGTACGCCGCACGGACACCTTCGCCACCACGCGAGTGACCGAAGAAGCCCACGTTCGAGAAGTCGATCCTGCCCTGCAGTGCCTGCGGAAGGCCCTTCCCCTCCGGGTTGGGCGGCATGCGGGAGGCGTCCCCCCCGTTCCAGCCGGACAGCAACTCCAGGTGCGCGAGGACGAGCCTGGCGCGGGCGAAGATCAGCGACTCGTCGCCTTCGAGCCCTTCACCAGCCGTGATTCCTCGATTGGCGTTGATGGTGATCACCACGTAGCCATTCCCGGCGAGTCTCTCCGCCAGGTAGGCGTAGCCCAGGTGACTGTCCACGACCGACTCCCCGTCGGCGCATCTTCCGTCGGATGTGTACTGGGCTCCCTCGTCCACGTGGAACGTCGAACCGGACGGCATCCCGTACCATTGCCGATCGAAATCGGTGGCGGCTGTCCCGCAGGTCCCGTGGTTGCCGTGGAGCATCACCACCAGCGGATAGGAGGTGGCGTCGAGCGTCGCCGGGCGGAACACCTGCGCCCAGAGCTCGATGAACCTCTGCGGATCGGGAAGCCCGGGCGGCGTCGCGGAGCAGGGGAGGATCCTGTCGTCGCAGTACGCGGCGAACTTGTAGAATTCTCCGGAGGACACGGCGAGCTTCCCGGGTTCCGTGGCATCCGGGGCGATGGCGGGAACGGCTTCTGGTGTGCTCGACCTGGCGCACGCCCCGAGGAGGAGGAGGCCCGCGGCCATCGCCAGCGTCGCGTTCATGGTCTTCATTCGGCGCCCTTTCTGCTGATCCGATCAGGGCGCGGACCCCGGCGCGCACGGTCGTGACGCGATCGTAGGCCCCCTCGAACGAGTGCGGGTGAAGCCAGATGGGGCGCATCGATCGGAGATCGAAGCTCGGGCGATTGCATTCCGAAGACTTCAGGCACTACATTTCCGGCGGGCCACCCGTCGAAACACGACCAAGTGATCGAGATCCCTCGACTCGACTCCCGAGACCATCAGTGTCATGACGACCTCGATGGATCGCGCCGTGTTCCAGGCCGCGAGCCGCTGGCTGGACGGGGCCCGGATCACCTCGGCCCTGACCAACCGGGTCGATGCAGCGCTCCGGGCCTTCGATCCCTGCCTCTCCTGCTCGACCCACGCCCACGGCGAGTCGTGGGTCACGATCCGGATCGTGGGACCGGGCGGGCGGGTCCTCGACGCCGGGGACCAGGACCGCCCTCGCCCACGCGGGTGAGGGCCGGCCCTGGTCCTGGACTTCCCGGTCAGCCCGTCCGAGAGCTCATGCAGGGAGAGGGCCGTCTCGTGGGAGAAGACTCCAGCGCGGTTCGACCAGAGCCAGACCGCGGCCAGGTCCTCGTGCTCACCTGGCGGGAAGTGGACGAGCCGGTAGACGCCCCGGCGCACGCGCCGCACCCGGCCGGCGCGGAGGTGCTTCTGCAGGAGCTGGGGGGAGTAGCCCGCCTCGGCCGCCTGCGCGGTCGAGAAGAGGCCATCCTGACCGGCGGCCAGGTCGAACAGATCGTCCCAGCTCGGCGTCGTGGGGCTCGCGCTGGTCATGCACAAACATAAACCCACGGTTTAGTTTTGTGTAAGCCGGCGGATTGGGCATCCGACCCACGAAGTGGCGGGCGAGGGAGCGGGTGGAGGCGAGTCGCCCCACGCTTTGCCGGAAGGCTCGACCTTCACCGACCGGACGCTCTCGCCCGCAGTTCAGCCATCACCTGACGGGCATCGACCGTGCGCCCGGCACGGACGTCCTCGAGGCCTCGGTCGATGGACGCGTGCAGCCGCTCGCGATCCTCGCCGTTGGGCAGATCGGTGGGCTCATCCAGCAGAAGCCGGCCACCTCTGACGTGAGCCTTGAGCGCCCTCATCGTGCCGTGCATCTTGCTGCTTCCCAGGGTCGTCTGCTCACCCCGCCCGCTCGACGTCCGGCATCACGAAGGACTTGTCCCAGAAGGCCTCGGCGGGGGCGTAGAGCCGGAACCAGAGATACGGCTTCTTCCCCATGGTCGGCAACCAGTTGCTCTCGAAGCCGGCCGGCGCATCCGGGCCAATGTACAGGTCGACGCTCCCGTCCTCGTTCAACTTCATGGCGCCACGATCCAGGGAGCCCAGGCCGTTTCGCTCCTGGGGATTGCGGATGAAAGTCCACGTCGCGTTGTCGTAGAGGGTGAGCGACCAGAACTGCCGGGCCGGCACGTCCTTCGGCACGCGCAGCCGGTAGTTCCTGCCGGCCTCGAGCGGCTGCCCCGTCCGGTCGGCCGTCGGGGCGAGGTACACCGTGCCCAGGCGGCCGGGCATCATCACCTTCGGGTAGAACGTGAAGAAGAACCAGGCAGCGGCGCGCCGGTCGATCTGAACGGCGTCCTCGGTCACGAACTCGAACCCCTGTTTCTCGTCCGGGACCATCACGAAGCTCCAGTGGCGGTCCGGCCAGTAGAGGCTCGAGGCGAAGAGCCGCGCATCCAGCTGCTGCATGTAGAAGTACGCGTCCTTCACCCCCCGCTCCATCGCGGCCTTCATCTTGCCCTGGGGATTGAACGGCTTGCCGCGCTCGATCCCGATCGTCGCCAGCAGGCCGACCATCACCTTGTCCTGCGGCTGGACCGGCTCGACCTCGATGAGCTCGCGGATGTCCTCGAGTGCCCGGATGTCATAGAAGGGGAGGGTGTGGAGCGGGTGGGGTCGACCGTCCACGAACCGGGTCGGCTTCGGGTTGGCGGCCTCGGACAGGGGGTACATCTTCAGCATCTTCGTGTACGCGTAGGCGTCGGTCTCGGTGGCGCCCGCCGCAGCCACCGATCGAAAGACGAAGAACACCCGGTACGTCCTGGAACGCAAGGGGATGTAGCCGTTCGGAACCGGGCCGTCGTGGCCGGGCGGGAGGAGCAGGTACTTTCCGCCCGCGCCCTTGTCCATCCCCGCCGGCCCGACGTCGGCGAGCGTCAGCTGCCAGGCATCCACGATCTGTCCGTAGATGCTCGCCTTCTCCCCCTGGGGCGGCAGCTCGAGCACGACGGGGCCATTTCTCAGGTCGGAGGCCGCGCCGACGTAGGGAGTCGCCGTGTTGCCCGTGATCACCTCGGTGTGCGGGAGCAGGTTGCCCGAGTAGGAGGCGATGACGTTGTCGGCCATGCCAGGCTGTTGCAGGAGTCCCACGCGAAGCCGGTAGATCGCGGTGGCCGGCATGGCCCAGAGCACGGCCTCGAAGGCTCGATGGTAAGCAACCTGCTCGTCCAGGTCGGGAACGGACGGCTTCGATCCAAGGGGGGGCTGTCCGCCCAGGGGCTCGGCTTGCGTCGTCATGGCTCCACCTTCTGCACTGTCGGCACGGGAAACTTCCCGGTCTGGATGTCCTCATCGCCGCCATACATGCGGAGCAAAAGGTAGAAGTTTTCGTTGGGGACCGGCAGGAAGTTGGTGTCCGCAGCCTTGCCCTTGGTGTCATGGCTCAGGCGGAGCGTGACGGTCCCATCGGGGTTCGACTTCACATGGCGGTCGCCCCGGCTATGGCGATTGAGGTCGTTGGCGATCATCAGCTTGGTTTTCGACCCGTAGGCGGTCACCGACCAGAACTGGGAAACCTTGGGCGGGGTGAAGGTGACGGAGTAATCATTCGCGCCGTTCAGGATCTCGCCGTTCTGGTCCTTGACCATCTGCACGTAGGAGGCTTCGACAGGCGGAGCCCCCCACTGGCCAATGTAGGTGGCAACCTGGAACGGGATGCGGTCAGCGGTTCCAAGACCTTCGCGGGTGCCGAGTGCGTTGCTGGCGTTGGTCAGTGTCGGGAGAGTTTCCTTG